>JAFEAZ010000009.1 GCA_018266085.1 Candidatus Babelota bacterium | reverse complement strand
GTCATTTTTAGGGCCATTGTTGCTCTAGTAAACTTTAAACGAGATTACTCTGCTACTCTTTGATTAATCAAAAGTAGTTGAAACAGAGCCGGTCGTTTTTTATAAGTTATTACGCATAAAGTCTAATATTTACAGGGAAGCTATTTTATGCGGGCACCCTTTTGACTATTTTTTCAAACTGGATAGATTTTAATTAGTAATATCCCTATCCTTTTTAGTAATGGTGATTTCATGAATATACGCGTTTTTTTGGCTACTACAGCCTTAACAGTTCTCATCGCTTCTCACAGAGGTACCCTATTCTGTTTTTCGAGGTGATGTCTGAGGAGACGCCTGAAAGATCGTTAGAGATTGCTTATCTGAGAGAGCAGGAAAAGGCATATGGCAAAGCCATGGAGCCCTATGAAAAAAAGATGAGGTCTATAATCGCTTGAATCAGGAATATCTTACACTCAAAAAATAAAAAATATCATAGCACAAGTATGCAGAATGCTTGTACTTTTACTTTTAAACGGAGTCTGGAATATTATGAAAATTGTTAATCTGAACGGTAAGAGTTTTTTAAGTTTTACTGTTTTTCTTCTTTTATTAAGCGCTATAGGATTCGCTCTCTATCGAGCGCAGACACTTAAGCCTTCGATCCTGCAACTTGCTTCTAATAATAGTGGGGAAACAATAACCTTTGTTTATAAAGTCTTTGATAAGCGAGATTGTACGCGATATCTGAATCGAGATGTTATTTCTAAGGGATACCAGCCTATTCATATTACCTTTACCAACAATACGAATCATTGTATGAAATTCTCTCTAGATTCCTTTGATTTTACTTGTGTTCCTATAGAAGAAGTTGCGGAAAGCGTCCATACAAGTACTGTAGGACGAGCTGTAGGTTATGGAGTTGGCTCTCTCTTTTTATGGCCGCTAGCTATTCCTGCAGTTGTTAGCAGTGTAAGATCATCTAAAGCGAATAAGCGAGTGGATAGGGATTTCGATAGTAACAAACTAGATAGTCAGATTATTGCCCCAATGACCACAGTTAAAGGACTTGTCTTCGCTTCGCTTGAATTATTTAATCCTGACTTTAGTTTTGTGGTTACTGATATGACAACGAAGCAGCAATATACGCTTAGTCCTAGTAGCCCTAAAGTACAAATTTGTTAATTGAGTAAAGAATTCTTTCACCAGGGAATAGTCCTTTTGGCTGTTGTTCAATGATAGGAAAAATCATGAAAAAAATATTGATGATTATTTCTTTTTTCACAGTATTTGCAACTTCATTAAATGCTCAAATGCGATATAACCCAATAAATAACCGTATATATTCACATCCAGAAACACCGGACATCAATCAAAATGAGTACCGAATGCTTGTATTGCGCTGTGCTCAGCTGGAAGCACGCATGAAGTTAATAATTTGACAATTGCAGTAGTGCTTATTCAACCTGCTCTAAAGCCTGCACTCTCTATTTGGCCACAAAATTTTTTTATAGTATGCTGTGCGGACAACTTTGTTTTTCAAAAGGACGACAATGCACAGCATGTTTATCTCTTTTCTTATAGTAATCAATCTTTCATATTCACTTTTTGCTGCCGAACGGTTAATTCCATGCAATCACGAATACCGTGAAGATGAATGCTCCAGGTCAAAATACGATGGATTCTGTGAAGGTACATTGATAAAAACACCATCCGGTTATACTCCTATCGAAGCATTACATATTGGAGACTACCTTCTTAATCCTCATGATCAACCAAAAAGGATTGAAGGGATTGCTTTCAGATGGGTTCCACGTTATTGGAGAGTGAGGATTAACAATGAAGACATCGGCTTTGGTGTCCATCAATCGTTTTATACCCCATCATCAGATTGGCGTACAATAGCTGAATCTAAAGATATTTCTACGGCCAATGGTAGCATCAAGCAGCTATATGATGCTGAACTCATTGAAGAGTCAACCTGTTTGTATGTGCTTACCGTCGAAGATCATATATTTTGTGTAACAACACGTGATTTGGTGGTACATAATGCCGAAACACTGGTTGTTGGCGCTCTTGGTATAGTATTAGAACATTTTGCTATTGCTCCTGCTGTTATTTCAGCAGTACAGACAACGCTTTCGCTGTCATTGATATCGTATCGAGCGTTACAAGAATATTGTGCGCAACAAGATGCCCAAAACAAAGACTTTAATGAGTGGGAGCTGTGTCAGAAAACACGGAGTGCAGAGCGATCCTATTTTGAAAAGAGAAAGCAGGAATTAGAGAATCTGCGGGATCAGTGTGTGATAATTAAAAACGGGCTTCTTGCAATCGGCACCTATAATGGCGGCATAAATTTTACGTCAATGTTTTTTGAGCAACAGACTTTTACCCAAGCAGCCAAACCTGCAAATCTTCTCCTTATGAATGAGATGCAATTATCCGAACATGAGTATGAAAAATTGCGCACAGCTCGTGATATGTATCTGAACATGGTGGAGCAAGAAATTGATAATCTGCACCTCACAATCGCTTTGCATCTTAATGACGTTATAGAGAATGTGAAAAAAGCTGAGATATACTATGGTGAAATGGCAAAAATCCCCAACAAATCCGTAGATGTATGGAATCGCATGCGTCATGGAACAATTCCTGCCCATATTGCGATCCAGCACTATGAACAAGAATTGTATGCTTATTATTCTCTTCAAAAAGCGAAGCAGTCCGTTGAAGAGCTTACAGTAGTCCTTAACTTTTACCGACGTGAGTTTTACCGGCCTTATCTCACGCAGATTTTACCCATAGAACAACTATTAGACAAAGTGCCTTCCTTCATTAAAAAGCATGAAGAATGGATAGCAAAAGAAAACCAGAGAATTACGAGCAATATTGCAATAACGGAAGGCTATTATGCGCGCAACAATGCCAATGTTGCTCATATTTGGCCTCAATTCAAAGAAGCTTTTGAAAAGCAGTATGAAGAGAAAAGGAAAATCCAGCTCTTCGACTTGCAGAAGCGACAAGACACGTTGAAGCCTAAATATAAAGAGGCTAAAAAGTCGAACGACAATAAGAACGAGGAGCCCAAAAATCCACGCAACAACGATAAGTACGAAAATATGTACGAAGTGTTTGCGCGAGCTCCCATAGGGAAACGACTAAAGGAAGTGGTAAAAGACGCCGGTCGTCGCTACAAAGACTCCAAAATGTACAGAGCAATCAAAGACGTCGAAGAATTCGGAATTAAACAGGACGACTGGCTATATCTCGATAAAATGCATAAAGATCATATTGAAGTGTTCACTAAAAGTGGAAAAGATTTACGCACGATTCTCAATATGGATGGAACGCAAAATTTAAACAAAATAGTCCAGACAAGAGGAACAAGAGATATTTTGGAATGGATACGATGAATAAAGATTTTTGTTGCGACGCAATGAATTTGTGGGTTCAAGATCGAGATTGCCCTTTTATGTATAATGCTTACGATCGCTACTATACAATGAGCGCCCCCAAATCCTTAATGAAAAAAAATGTCGTATGGCCTTGCTATAAGGTTCATTTTTGCCCTTTTTGCGGAACGAAACTGCCAAAAAACCTTGTTGATGAGCGTTTCGAAATACTTGAAAAAGAATATGGTATCACTGATCCTTATGACACAAAACAGAAAAAACGAATTCCGGCTGAGTTTATGACTGATGAATGGTGGAAGAAGCGCGGATTATAAAATACGGCCTAAACCCCATTTCATTTAGGTAGTTACCAAACGAGCTTGCGCCAAAAACGATTCCTGCTTCAACTGACTCCATCTGAAAGTTCGAAGTGTACCCAATGTCTGCCGCCATACTTCGCCAATCCATGCCTTCCGGCTTGGCTGGCTACGTATGGCTGGCGCCATTTTTTTATAGATGTCGCCATTCCTGCAACAAAGATAGAATCTACTAGGGACTTCCAGACAGGTTT
>JAFEAZ010000008.1 GCA_018266085.1 Candidatus Babelota bacterium | reverse complement strand
ACGATTTTTAGAAGCGTCGTTGCTTTGTTGAACTTCAAACTGGCCAATTCAGTTACCATTTAATAACCGATTTGGTTATAGCTGCAGGCTATCGTTTTTTACCAAGTTATTACGCATAAGGTCTAAGGTAAACAAGAGAAAGAGGCAGAGAAGTTATATCTTTTGAGTAACCTCAGCATACTGCTCACGCACTACCTGTACACTTGCGCAAAGCTTCTCCTGCTCCTGCGCATTGAACGGCGGACGGACAATCTGTTCAATTCCCCGTAAACCCAGAACGGCAGGCATGCTCAAGCAGACGCTCAGCTCTTCAATAAAGCAAGAGAGTGGAATAACCCGTTTCGTATCTCCAATAATAGCTTCACAGTAGGTAGCTACTGCAGAAGCTATGCCAAATGAAGTAAAGCCCTTACAAGAGATTATTTCGTACGCTTTGCGCTGCGCCTTGTGAGCCATAGCAGCCAACGCTTGTTCATCGATTGAAAATGAGCATAATGGCGCCGTTCCTATCATTGCTGTTGACCAGGGAACAAATTGAGTATCGCCATGCTCGCCTAGGACATAGGCGTGGATTGAGCTCGGATTGATCGAAAAATGCTCTGCCAACGAACAACGCAGCCGCTGTGTATCAAGAAATGTTCCTGAACCGAACACTTGATTGTTAGGTAGGCCAGAAATTTCTTGCACATACCGCGTCAGTATATCAACGGGGTTAGTAACAACGATGATAATGGTACTTTTTTTTATTGGGTGCATGCTCTGCATTATGGAGCCGACAATCTCATAATTTGTCTTAAGAAGTTCGAGGCGTGTTTGCCCAGGCTTCTGAGCAATCCCTGCCGTAATGACAACAATGTCTGCTTGGCGAGCATCACCGATAGTTCCTGCACGTATAGTCGAACCGTCACTCATAGAACCTGCATCTTCAAGATCCTGAACTTCGCCGTTGCATTTGTGCTCATTAAGGTCGATAAGAACTATCTCTGCAGACAGGGTATACATAAGCGCATAAGCGGCCGTTGATCCCACAGCACCGGCACCAATAATTGCTATAACAGGCTTTTGCATCACGCTCTCCCTTGCATACATTGTTTACTATGGTATAGCCTGACTATATACCACCATGTGCCAATAAAACTACGATCGTTGCAAACTGTTTGGAGGACGTGTGAAAAAAAGCATCTTTAAAAAATATCGCTTGGATTATTTATGCTACCTTGGTGCGATCATTGCGCTGACTATGGTAGCCCTTTATTATAAACAAGCCTATTTATTATATACGTCTATCGGTATCGTATGGGTACATATCTGTTGGTTAGCAATCAAAGAGCTACAAGCAAAGCGGATAGGAACGGAATTCTTCCTCGTTTTTGCAACCATCGTAGCCGTGATTGGCAAACAAGAAATAGCTATCATGTATGTCTTGCTAATCATGCTCTTTGCTCGCTATATTGAGATTATCATCGAACAACATACGCATCACGCCATTGAAAACCTTATTAAACTTATGCCTTCAACGGCTATCGTGTTAGAAAACAACAGAGAGACCGTTCTTGCCATTGAACAGGTACGGCCTGGCATGCAGGTGCTGGTAAAAACAGGAAGCCGCATACCAGTTGATGGTTTTATTATTGAGGGGAATGGGACTATTAACGAAGCGACGCTTACCGGCGAAAGCATGCCCCGAGAAAAAAGGATCAACAATCAAGTCTTTGCAGGAACTTTTATTGAAAGCGGCAGCATCATTGTCCAGGTACAAAAAGTGCATCAAGAGAGCTTGTTTAGCAAAATGGCCTCATTGTTTGAACAGGCTGAACAAAAAAAAGCAAAAATCACACTCCTGACCAATAAAATTGCGCTCATCTTGGTCCCCAGTATTTTGCTGCTCATTTTCATTGTATGGCTCGTCACGGGTAATCTTGAATTGGTCATTACGCTCCTCATCTTTGGCTCACCGCTCGAACTTTCATTAGTAACGCCGCTTACGGTACTGGCAGGCACTGTCGCCGCATTTCGCCACGGCATCCTAATTAAAGGGGGTCGCGCACTAGAACAGCTCGCATCGGTCACTACGATGATTTTTGACAAGACAGGAACCCTCACCCTCGGCGAACCTACCATCGTCGATATTCACTCATTTGATGCAGGCTACACACAACAAGAGATACTAAAAATAGCGGCTATTTCGGAATTGAGAGCAGATCATGTAATAGCAAAAACGCTCTTAAAAAAGGCTGCTGAACTTCATATACATCTTGATCAACCAGAGAACTACGTGTCTCTGGTCGGTCATGGTGTTGAGATTCTTTTCGGCGGCAAGCGATATTTCTTTGGCAATGAGCATTTCATAGAAGCACCAGAACATGGCAATAGCCCCATTCCTTTCGACAGAATTGCCAATCAACATAGCTACAGCAATCATTATCTTGCCTGCAATGGCAAGGTTATTGGCATGATAACCGTTATGGACACACTACGGCCTGACGCACAAGCTACCATCGAACGTCTCAAAAAAGCTGGCATTAGCCAGATGATACTGCTCAGTGGTGACAGCACAGCGATAACTGAAACTATCGCTCAACAGCTTGGTATTACCCGCGCCTATGGGCAAGCCTTTCCCGAAGACAAATTGAAGCTCCTTGACCAGCTGCAAGAGCAAGGAATGAGCGTCGCCATGATTGGGGATGGGATTAATGATGTTGCAGCGCTCAAGCAAGCAAACGTTGGGATCGCCATGGGCGCCATGGGTATGGAGCCTGCTATTGAAGCTGCCGACATCGTACTCATGACCAATCAGCTAGGCAATATCTATTTTGTACGAAAATTATCGCAACAGGTTTTTAGAATAATAAAACAGAATCTTATTATTGGGTTTCTGCTCATGCATGCTCTTGGATTCACCTTAACCTTGATGCATCTTATCAATCCGATTCAAGCCGCTTTTTTCCATGCCATTTCCGACGTGCTTATCTTATTGAACGCAAGCCGATTGATTGGATTTACTCTTCGGCAAGAATAATATTTTTTTGCAGATCAACGGCTGCTTCAACCGTTAAGATGATGTCAACTTTTTCTCTGTATCATTAACGAAACAATAATAATCATTAAAATAAGCGCTGCTATAACAAAATTTAAGAGCGCTATGCCCGGATTGACCGTTAATCCCATTAAAAAAGTGAATAAACCGCCCGCAAGTAATCCGATTGAAAGAGCCTTAATAGGGCTATAGGAGCCGACGACAATAAGCAATAGCCCTATCAAAGTTGCTGTGGAAAAAAGAGCCTTATTGAAGGGTTTTTTTGCTTCTTCCCATGCTGCCAACCGTATATCGTTTTGCGCCTCATCAGCGTCAGGTTCTTGTGTATATTCTAGGTTAAAGTCTCGCCAATTCGGGCAGGCATAGACACTACTGACGCCCCAATAGACCGTTATAGGCAATAGAATAGCTATACTTATTGAAATCAAAACTGCATGAAGATTATCTAAAAAGTTCATAATTTATTCCTCAAATAAAGGTGAGAAGCATGCGAAAGATACTACCATCGGTGCAATAGTGACAAGTAGCATGAGCATACGCAGAGCTCCACAGTTAGTTTTAAGCCAGCTGTTTGGCGTGACATGAAAAAGTATAGCAGAAGAATGCTTTCAAGAGAACGGGATCTGCACGTATGAGAATGGCTCTCCTTTAAAACAGTGTACTCAAACGTATGGTCGCACTATATAAAGAGCGTTAGACGATTAGCATTAAGAGAAGATCTCTGGTGTAAGCTTGAAGCAAAAAACATGCGCATTCATTTTGGATATGATTATTACCTATATATTGGCTCAAAGAATAGTTGTAGTGCAACTATCACCCAGATTGAAAGCACGGGTCTTTTTGTCGAAGAACATGAAGGGATACACTATAAGCGTACAATCATCGATAAGATGCATCGCTTGCCCATCATTGGTTTTGAGTTGAAAGAGATTCTGTTCCTATCATGGGGAAATATGCCAGCAAAAGAATGAATACGGGAAGATAGCTAAATGATTTAAAACTGAACATCATTTCTTTTTAAAAACAATAGTCGGCTCTTGCCCAAGCAACGCTGCTATGTGTGCAATACTAGCCAATGTTAAATTAGCCTTGCCTTGTTGTATCTTGGCAACCTGTCTAGGATTTGAATTCAGCCTTCTGACCAGTTCATTAAAACCCACCTTATTCTTTTTCATGTAATCATCCATGGCTTTCTTGAGGCAACTTTGCAATGACTGCATAGCTTGCAGTTCTAACTGGGCCTGTTGCTCAATTTCGGCGATCTCTTGCTTGGTGAGACATTCCTCAACCAAATCCTTAAAATTCTTCAATTTCATAACAATTCTTCTCCGCGCTCAAGCACTTCAGACAATCGTAAACGGGCTATTTTTATATCGTTCTCTTGCGTCGATTTATCACCAGCAGTTAACAAAACAACAACATGCTTATCTTTTGGCGGCCAATACTTTATTACCCATTTAACAGCCATAAACAGCACAACTTTCTGGAAATTTGGTAAAATTCTAATCTCATTATACTATATTACAGTATAGCGATCAATGGTATTATGCACCAACACTCCCGGCAACCTATTTTATAGAAGGCATTACCGCAGGCTTAAGCACACCAGACCGCTCCATACTGCTTGCGAGTTTTAACAATGATGCGTATCTCCACAAGCCTCATTTACAAAAACTGGACATATACGCTCATTATTTGCCCGTTATGATGCTTCCTCAACTGAGCAAGTATGCACTACCAATGATGGTATTTGGTTTAATCGCTTTTCTCGCCTTTTGGAAAAAGTAGATGACACCGTATGGTGAGAACTGGAAGGCTCAGCTCTTGATCCTGACTATGTAGCACAGGAAATTGGCAAGCGGGCTGCATTCTGAATATTACTTACTGCAGCGCCTATCCTTCAAGCCTCGCCCTAGAGTACAGGGGATTCCCCCATAACCTCCTTGGTTCAAACCTAAAAAGCCCCTATCCTATTGATTTTTTGGCCAAAAGAGTTACAATTAGCAATATATAACAAAATTATAATATCTTGCGGGTGGCCTGTAGGGAAGCTTTCTTAAAGAGTGTCAAAGTAATGGAGATTTATTCTTATGAAGAAACTCATCCTGTCTTCTATGAACACATGTAAGCATATAGTGCTTTGTTTGGGGCTTTCGGTAACTTATGCGCCTATGACACATACTCTGTGGCCGTTTGGTAAGAGTTCAACCCAGGAGCAACCAAAAAACCAGCCAGAAACAAAAGATCAGGTTATTGAATTCGTTAGGCAGGTATTGAAAAAGAGCTCAGTGGAGAATCCTGAGTCGATTAAGGTTGGGTCTTCAGATAGATATACGGCTTCCAGAGAAGAAATACTTGTGCCTTATGATCAGTTAAATACTATTATTTGCGAAAAAAATAATTTAGATTCTACAGCCTCTATTGATACGATTAAAAAGCGATACGAAGAACAAGTCAGACAAAATTACCTACAAGCAGAGGGTTCCATTTATCACGAAGCAGGTCATTTATCGTGTAAGCATCGCGATAGAAAGGAACAGTTTAATAAAAATATTTTAAAGGTAGCCAGGACCATAGATGGTTGTGTTGTAACAAGTGTGTTAGCTACAGCAATGAGAGAAGTTTGTCGTACAACACCTCTTTCGCCTATGAAAATTTTATTACTATTAAGCGCTGGTCCATTTATTCTGGCCAAAGAAAAAATAGGTGATTTAGCAGAACGAGCACTTTCTCGTAAGTGTGAATGGGAAGCGGATGAGTGCGTACCCAATGAACCTGATCTTTTGCACGCAAAGGCCAAGGAATTCGAAAAAAAACACAATAATGCATTAATGAGACTTGCGCTGAATAAGTATGCTACACAACAGAGTAAGCAAGTAGATAAAAAAAATACTCACGCTATCTCCAATTGGTTTTCAACACACCCAACACATCTTGCACGAGCTAATCGCTTTCGAGAGCGTGCTGTTGCACTGGAAAATCGGTTGGGCAACGGTTATCACGCACCGAATCGATCGTAATATTCATTGTTGAAAATGAGGAGCGCTTAGGCAGACACACAAACTGTCGCCCGTACTTCGTTAAAACTACAGAGGGCTAAACGCTGGACTCGAACCAGTGGCCTTCCTTCTGCGCTTATCCATGTCTTCTGGCTTGGCAAGCTTCGCAGGACTGACGGCAGATTACGGAATCTATTCTCTCTTTTCACCTGAGCTACGAACACACAATTTAATATAACTTATTGTGCCCGACTGGACTCGAACCAGTGGCCTGCAGATTAGGAATCTACCGCTCTATCCACCTGAGCTACGGGCACAAAATGTTACGAATCTAAAATATTTTAAGAAATCACTCATTTGACTGGCCGCGCCCGGCGTAGTCTGCCGAGCCTGCAGGCCCGGATAGACGTAGACTGGCGTAGCCATGCGTAGCTTGCCGAGGCGGTAGCCCCGGATAAGCGAAACATGGTGCGCCCGGCAGGGGTCGAACCTGCAACCCTCAGATTCGAAGTCTGATACTCTATCCAGTTGAGCTACGGGCGCATTACAAAAAGACTCTATAGTTTGTAACAAAAAAAATGAAAAAGCACCAGAAAAACCTGCTTTTTTAATCGTTACGAATAAAGTAGGCCAAAAACTCTTTATTCCCCGTTGTGCCCAAAATAGGGGATGGTATACAACCTTTGTAGACAAAACCCTGCTGACAGACGCCGCGCGTTATCTCATCGATAACACGCTCATGTACGGCAGGATCTTTGACAATACCACCCTTGCCTACATCGTGGCGGCCAGCTTCAAATTGCGGTTTAATAAGCGTGACCAGGATGCCACCAGGCTTTAACAGGCTGTGTACAGCCTCTATCACCTTAAGAATCGAGATAAACGAGAGATCTAACGTTACCATGTCAACCAGTTCACCTACCGTGCGCAACTCACGCAGATTCGTGCGCTCCATGACCACGACTCGTTCATCGGCCCGTATCTTCTCATGCGCCTGCCCGTAGCCAACATCAACGCCATAAATCTTACGCGCACCCTGCTGCAACAAACAGTCGGTAAAACCACCGGTAGAAAGCCCTGCATCGAGTACGGTGCACCCGGCAACGGCAATACCAAAATCGGCAAGCGCTTTTTCGAGCTTGAAGCCGGCACGGCTGACATAGGGCGGCTCATAGGAATCAACCTCAAGAGACAGATCGGGAGCAACATGTGTGCCCGCCTTAGTAATTACCTGTCCATCAACCCGCACTTTGCCTTGCATGATCCAGCTCTGAATCTGCTGCCTGCTGCGCTCAGGCATACGCTCTTGGAGTAAGAGATCTAATCGTTCTTTTTTGGACATGGGCAGATCCTTTCAGGGCGAACTGGTTTCGTGCAAAAAAACTGGTGGCATAGGCTCAAAACAGCTATGCCACCAGTTTAAATAGTCTCGCGTTATGATGCAATCTATCTCTTGTTATGCAACAATCGCTCCATCTTGCACAAGAGCATCTTTCACGGTACCAAAGGTCCAGCAGAGCGGATCAAGCGCCTTCGTAAAAAACGCCAACCCTGCAAAGGGGGCCAATGCTTTGCCTAGTTCTTCCACAGAACCTAAAAAGCCTTGTCCATCATACCCTGCTTTGTAGATTGGTAGCCCGGTTTCTTCATCAATAGATTTAATCTTTGGAGCTTTAGAGCGCCAGCCAAATGCATTTCTGCACCAGGTAGCTGGATCTTTAAAAAAGAGCTCTGGTGAAAGTGCATGGTCGCCCTTTGTCGGTTTTGCCACCAAGCCTGCTGTACAGACTGCAGCGAGGGCCAAAATTAAACCATTTTTCCCTTTTAGCCAATCGCTGGTACAGCGCGGAGTCTGAGCCGATAGTTGACCAAAACAGGTTGCTGCCAAAAGTAGGTACAAAGCTAGTTTGTTAGAGCGTGCGCGTATCATTAAAAATACCTTCTTCCATAAAGATGTAACATATACTTATTCGACCGCATCAAGCTACTGGTCTCAATCCAGTTTGTCAACCCAAAAACCTCATTCCTAGAGCAATTAATTACTATCTATGCCTCCGAAACTTTCCTGATAGCACATCTCATAAAAACCGATTGAAAAAGAAACGATTTAGTCGTACACTAAACATAGTTTATTGAAAGCAAAATCGATCGTATCGTGGCGCTAGCCACCTACCCATAGGACCAGTATGTCAGTTACTTTCTTTAGAAAAAGCCGTAAAAAACGTAATCGTAAGCACGGATTCCGCGCGCGCATGGCAACCCATGATGGCAGAAAAATAATCAACCGTCGTCGCGCTAAAGGTAGAAAACGCCTTGCAGTTCGCGCCTAGAGAATCTTTCAATACGCAGGAGGCCGCTCTCTTTTTTCGTCAAGCTCGACGAATCGTGCGGCACCCTGCCTTCGATATCCTGCTGGCCAATCGCGCCACGCAGCACCCAAAACTCCTTGTCGTCACCTCACGCCGCACTGGCAATGCCGTACAAAGAAACAGAATTCGTCGACGCATCAAAGCAATTTTCCACGAGCAGCAACCTTTAAGCTCGTCCTATGATTGCGCTTTTGTAATCAAGAAAGCTGGTATGACTCTGCCTTTTGATCAGTTGGTTGCTCTTGTTGCTGCATCATTAAGTAGCTATTCGGGACGCATAGAGGCTCATGAGGCATGATCCCTTTAAAAAATCCTGCAAACTGCCTAGCCTACGAACAAAATACACAACCTTTTGATAATCGTAGCTTTGTTGTAGAAATGGTCTGTGTCTTGTTGGTCTGCATAAGACCGCTCTTCGGGCCTGCCCGTTGCCGCTACCAGCGTGGCTGCACGTCATTTGCCGTAGCCCAGCTGCGCTCACAGTCGGTGCCGAAAGCGATCTGGGCAATCGTGCGGCGCTTGGGCTCATGCTGTTCATGGCAACCGCTCAAAAGTGATCTTTTTTAAAAAGCCTACTCTTCGTCCTGCTGAGCAGAAAGATCTTTAATAAACCATAGACGCAAATCATCATCGACAGAATACTGCTTGCCCGGCACTACCGGCACTCCTTTGTAGGTCATGCCTTGGCCATCAGGCAGATAGCCAAGACGGACACACAGACACTGCGCCGCCGCATAAGCAGCATAGAGTGGAACACCCATGCCGATGTACGTAGCCTCTTCATCGTGAGCAATAGATTCGAAATAGGTTATGAGTAACGTAGCAAGCCCCTGTTCTCGTTCTGGCTTGGCAATCCATACATCAGCTATCTCAAATACCTCATCCTCTTCAAAAGGCTTGTAGGTTGATTCTGCAAGCAACGATCCGTAGCCAACAATACGACCATCTTTTTTGACTAAACAGACAAATCGTTCGCCCGATTCATGTTGTGCGTACCACTCCTGCCAGCGAGCGCCTGTTTTTTCTGCGCCAACCCACGCAAAGGTAAAATTGTTGACCAACTCATCAAGATTCTCTCGCTCAAGCGGCACTAAATCGATATTCTGATTTTCCAATTTCTTTATTTTATCCATCATACTACCTTAAAAAAATCCAATTTCGGTCAATGCTTGGCGCAGTTCAAAAAGAGGAAGCCCTACGATCGTTGTATAAGAACCCTGCACTTCTTGCAAGAAAAGACCGCCATACCCTTCGATGGCAATAGCACCCGATGCGTTAAGACCCAACGAGGCATCAAGATAGGTCTCAATCCATTCATCAGGCACGACAAATGTATACTGCGCTCCGACAAACCGAACAATGCGCTTGTCAACGCGCCACGCGTTATTGTGCCATACGCGTCGATCAAGACAGAATGCGGTGCCTGTATACATACCATTACGAGCCGCTTTGAGCTTGGTCCGAGCATCTTCACGATCAAGCGGCTTACCACTGATAACACCTTGACTATCTTGTGACAAGGTATCTGCCGTCAAGACAAAACAGTAGCCACCCGTCTTTCCCGGCCTGATATCGACATGCTCCATTTTGCTGAGCGCTATGGATTCTACCAATTTCTGTAACGGTTGCCCCCAGTCGCAGGCGGTCTCATCGGCAGAATGACCGATCACCCGAAAAGAGAATTTCGCATCCATCAAAAGCTGCTTGCGTGATGGGGAGCTGGAACCAAGTAAAATTGTATGCATCTGGATAGCTCCTTATTTGGCAACGCTTACCTTTGCAGGTCTCAATACTTCTTGCTCTTTGCCAAACAGGTATCCCTTTTGTAGCACAGCAACAATATCACCCGATTGATGCTGATCAGATTCAACCTGTACAATCGCTTCATGCAATAGAGGATCAAACTGCGTTACTTGCTTGATGTCTGTCACGTCTGATGATTCTAAAAACTTATGAAAAGCGGCACCCATCATCTGAATACCCGCAATAAAAGATTCATTTTCAGGAGTGCGATCACGCTTTGCGCAATCAAGCAATGCTAACTCAACAATATCGATTACTGGTAAAAGGGCGCGCAATGTCATCATCTTGCTTGAACGCATCCATGAAGACTGCTCTTTCTCTGTGCGCCTTTTGTAATTTTCAAAATCGGCAGTCATGCGCATGCATCGCTCTTTCCATTGAGCCATTTCTTGGCGGCATTGATCAAGCCCGAGGGTGACAGTCTCCTGCGTTTGTACGCTTTCATTATCTGTTTCTCCTTGGTTGGTCTGTGGTCGAAGATCCTGTTCGTGCATAAAAAACCTTTGTTAGCGTTAAAAAGGATATACGTGCTTTTTATTACAGTAACAAAGCGTGAGAATTTCTCAAGAAACGAGCACTCTAGGAGTTCATCTATGGCTCATTTTGACATGACACTTACGCTGCCACCATTATCATTGACAAGCCTGTTTTGCACATGGTAAGTAGATAACTATACTCATAAGCGACTCAAAAAAAGGTCTGTAATCATGTCAGCATCAAAAAAACCGCAACTGTTTGTATCTATACCGTTCCAGCTCGTGCTTATTGCTCTGAGTATTACCATCTTGTCCGGTATCTATCTCCATAAGCTCCGCAACTTTGATCCGGTAGATCCTATTGAAATTTTGAATGACTATAATCCTATATCACTGGCCAGATTTGGCGATTTCTATACAAAGATTCTCACCGGGCTTGCCATTGAACAGTATGAAACATTCGATGTTATCAACAATAATTTTGTTATTGTCGGCACATTATGGTTTCTTGCAGACCCAAGCATTATCAACCTCGAAAGGTTGAATAAGTTCAGCTTTCAACGAGGCACTTTATTGTCCGTTTCTGAACCGATCATCTCTTTAGAGAAAAAAAAACTGTTGGTACAATATCGTATACGACTTCAATTCTCAACTCCTTTATCATATACCTATTTCCCTTTAGATGAGCATCGAGTCACCCTGAGACTCACCAACATCTTCTTAGATCCTGAAGAGATAATCTTCGTATCAGAGCATCGGTACTTTAACATTACTGCCAATGCGCAACCTTTCGGCTGGACTATGCTCGACAGATATGTTCGTTATGGGTACCGAAAGATTTCTTTCGATTCCGTAGAACATACCGATCATGAACGCTCTAATTATGACCCCTGTATTGATTTCTTTATCGATTTCACAAGAACAAGCTATCGCTACATTATATCGATCATTTTCCCTATGCTGACCTTCTTCTATCTTTCTTTATTCGGTTTTTCAACCAGCAGCTCTTCCCAATTTTACTTGCCAACGGTAGGTCTTACCGCTTTAATCAGTTTCCGCTTCATTATCGATAGGCTTTCGCCAGCGGTAGGCTATTTTATGCTTTCAGATTACCTGTTCTTTATTTTCTTAGCTGCGATTTTTATTGCTTTCGTGTTTCTGCTGCTTGATGAATTCTCACAAGGCATAGGGCTTTTGTATCGAAAAACTTTCATCGTCGTGTTGCATCTTCTGATTATTATGCTCAACATCTATTTCGTTATTTAAAAAGAGGAATAGGTGCTCAAATGAAAAAAAGATCATTACTTGTTTGTTGCTTGCTGACAGGAACCTTTAACAATGCTATAACGTTAAAAACGGTGACCGATTATGCAGCGAAGATGCCAGAATACCCGCCTGCAACAAAAGTGTGGGGCAACACCGATTTCACTTTATTTCATAACAAACATCTACCCAATACCTTTATCGCTTGGCTCGACTCGTGGGGCTATCGATTCCACGACTTCTTTACAATCGGTTATTTCAAGGAGTTACTCGAAAAGACGATCGAAGCAAAAAAGGCTAATCGTCAAATCAATACGATCGCCTCTCGTCTGCAATGTAATGAAAATAGTTCAATCATTCTTATCAGTAGCTTGCGTGGCCATTTCCATAGACTCGTACGCACCTTAACATGGCTTAATAAAGAAGGGTTAATCGATGAAAGGCTGAAACTACGCAAAGATATCTATCTGTTGTTCAATGCTTACTCGATTAATGGATCGGCCTATGCCCTAGAAACACTCACTCTTATAATGGCACTTTTAGATCTCAATCCAGACAACTGTTTTATGATCCGCTCTCGACAGGAGCTCAACAACTATTGGAACGATTTCGCTTTGAATCGAGAGATAAAGACGCGCGCGCAGAGCTTTGATGTGGTTGAACTTAGAAAAGAGCTCAATACTTTTTTCAGCTCGTTGCCAAAAGCGATCTATATTGCTATCAGCTCTCAACCGCAAGATTTTATGAAAATATCCTCCAACTTCGACGAAGGTGATATTATGGATGAAGCGCACATCCATGAGCTTTTCAATACAGACAATAAAGAGCCTTTGGTTTTTTTCAACCAAGAACAAGCAAACGAGAGCACCAAGCCGATCACACTGAGAGTAGATATCAATAGTGACAATCTCTATCTCGAACCTGCTGGCATATTCGGTCTCTCATTTGTAGAGCATAATCTAGAGACCTCTTATTGGAACATCTTACCTGCAATTTTTCCTAACGATTCGCCCGATGTAACGAGCGCCATAGATTCATATACCTTAATAACGCTCAAAAAATCGTTGAGAACAAGCCTTATATCATTTTGGCAGCGAAATGAAAACTCAATGGATTTTGCAACAAAAGCTACTTTTAATCTGATGACAGGAACGACTACCGTCGGCACACGTAACGAAACGCCGTTAACTAATCCTATCAATATTGGCTCTACAATGTCGCTTATCAGTGGCGTGCCACATATTGGCAACGAAATAAAACAGGGAATGATGAACCGTATTAACGCTGAAAACAACAGTGGAGGCATACAAGGTAGACTTGTTAAGAGCAATATCTATAATGATGATTATTCACCTAATATGGCATTACAAAACATCCAAAAGCTCATCAAAGAATCGATAGATCTGATATTATTTCCTGTCGGAAGTCCTACCTTAAGTCTCTATTTTGATTATGTAAAAAATAATACCATCTCAGTATTTTTCCCGATAACCGGAGCTTCTATTTTTCGCACCTCTACAGCGCCTGGTATCATGCATCTACGCCCAACCTATGATGAAGAAATCTACTTTTTACTCGAATATCTAACGACTACAATAGGAGCTAAAAAATTTGCCTTTTTTTACCAAAATGATTCGTATGGCATAGGAGCAGCTGAAGCAGCGCATGCTGAGTTGAAAAAAAGAGAAGGTACTTCATGGATAGATCTTGCCTACACGCGCGGCACAGTCAATTTTGAACAACAAGTGAAAGAGATACGAAGTTACCAGCCCGATGCTATAGGCTTTTTCTCAACGGCACAAGCAGGACGCCTTCTTATCTTGCAGATGGGAATCGAACAATGCGTAAACAAATATTTCTTTGCTATTTCATTCATCGCTGAAAAGCCGTTCCAATATTTCATCGAAGCAAATGGGTTACGTTTTATATGTGGCTCTCCCGTTCCCAATCCGTTAAATAGTGAGCTGCCCATAGCACGAGAATATCGCAAAGCGATGGATAACATAAAAAAAAGCTATGATAGGTTCTCTTTCGAATCCTATATTGGAATGAGCCTCTTTTTTGATGTAGCACAAAAACTGAACGTACCATTTACCAGAGAAAGTATCATGAGCGCTCTGGAATCTTTACGTCATTATTCACTCAAAGGGCTATTCTTCACCTTTAACCCAAAGACGCGCTCTCTTGCCGAATCTCTCTGGCTTGTAACGGATGAATCATCCGATTGGATAGAGAAAAGACTAGACAGCATTCCAGCTGCGCCTACTGCCAATGATACCATCCCAGAGGTTCAACCGTTAATAGAAAAGATCCCCGCTCAAGCGGGGACATCTTCGTGACTGTACTTGCCTTTGTTATAGATCTATCGGATAAGACCGTGTGGGTCTACAATGAACTTTTTTGGTGCACCATTATCAAACTCATGATAAGCCTTTACGGCATCATCAAGAGAGACAACTTCCACATTAACCGCTTTTGCTATCTCAATTTTGTCATACAAAATACAGTTCATCAACTGTCTATTATAGCGCATAACAGGAGTTTGACCTGTATGCAACGAAAGACTCTTTGCCCATCCCAATCCTATACGAACTGCCAATTCTCCTTGCCGAGCAGATGCATCATGAGATCCAGGATCATTTGGTACATACAAGCCAACAATACCGAGCGAGCTACCTGCTCTTGCCACCCTCATTATCGTATTAAGTACCGCCGGTGCATGCTCTTCAAAACTGTTATTCTTCGCTTCAAAGCCAACACAATCGATAGCAGAATCCACTTCACGGACACCAACAATCTTTTCAATCGCATCGGGCAGGCTGTCGGTTGTAGACAGATCTACGGTATAACAGCCGAAACTGCTGGCTTGCGCAAGTCGTGCCTTTTTTAAATCTCCTACAATAACACAGGCCGCTCCAAGCAGTTGGCATGACGCCGCACATGCCAAACCAATAGGACCCGCTCCAGCAACATAGACAATCGATCCTGGACCAACATTCGCTTGGACAGCGCCATGAAAACCGGTAGGAAAAACATCTGAAAGCAACGCTAGATCTTTTATTTTCTCCATAGCACGTTCTTTGTTTGGAAATTTTAAAAGATTAAAATCTGCGTAGGGAACCATAACATATTCTGCTTGCCCGCCAATCCAACCACCCATGTCAACATACCCATAAGCTGCCCCTGCAATGCTCGATTCATTAGTAGTCAAGCATATGCTGGTCTGCCCTGCTTTGCAGTTTCTACAGCGACCGCATGCTATATTAAAAGGGACCGATACAAGATCTCCCTGTTTAATAAATTCAACATCGGAGCCTATTTCAATAACTTCACCGGTAATTTCGTGCCCCAGAACAAGTCCTGATGGCGCGCTGGTTCTCCCTCGAACCATATGCTGGTCACTTCCGCAGATATTGGTTGCTATAACCTTTAAAATAACACCATGCGGACAGTTTCGGCCATTGTGCTCTAGCTTTGGGTAATCGATTGTTTGCACTTCAACAAGGTTAGGCCCTTTGTATACCACGCCACGATTCTGCTTCATCGCTCCTCCTTTACATGTACTGTACATACGTAAGCGTTCGCAGACGCTTTGTTTTGTAGTATACTGGCTCTATTATGAAGATAGCTATGCTTGTATCAGGCGGTGTCGACAGCTCAGTAGCTCTGCGGTTACTGCAAGAGCAAGGGCATGATGTAACCGCGTTTTATCTAAAAATCTGGCTTGAAGATGAGCTTGCTTTCATGGGCACCTGCCCGTGGGAGGAGGATCTTGCCTACGTACGCCAAGTCTGTGATCAGGCACAGGTGCAACTAGAAGTCGTTTCTCTGCAAAAAGAGTATTGGGAGCACGTCGTTACCTATACCATCGCGGAGATCAAAAAAGGCAACACGCCTAACCCTGACGTGCTCTGCAATAGCCGTATCAAATTTGGCTTTTTTTGTGACTATCTTGCCCGCTACCACGAAAAATTCGATAAGATCGCCTCAGGCCATTATGCACAAGTGTATGATCAAAACGGCATTACTCACCTTGCATGTGCGCCAGATCCGATCAAAGACCAAACCTATTTTCTTTCATACCTCAAACAAGAGCAGCTCAGCAAAATCATATTCCCTATTGGGCACTTGAATAAAGCGCAAGTACGTGAACAAGCCCAACGCTTCGATCTGCCAAATAAAGAGCGTAAAGACAGCCAAGGTATCTGCTTTTTGGGAAAAATCAGCTTCCGTGACTTCATCGCTCATCATTTGGGTGAGAAGCCAGGCCGATTGGTCGAATATGAGACCGGAGCAACGGTTGGCGAACATAAAGGTTTTTGGTTCTATACCATCGGTCAACGTCAAGGCATCGGCCTTGCAGGTGGCCCTTGGTATGTGGTGGCAAAGGAGATCAACAGCAATACCGTTTTCATATCACGCCATTACCATGACACCGACAAAGATCGCAGACATTTTACCGTCAATCACTGTAACTGGATCACCCATCGTCAACCAACACTACGATCCTGCCGAATAAAGTTACGTCATGGCGCGATGTTCCATGAAGCAACCCTCCTCTACAATAATGACGATACGATAGCAGTAACATTGGCTACACAAGACCAGGGCATTGCTTCTGGCCAGTTTGCTGTCTTTTACGATGGAACTACCTGTTTAGGCTCAGGTACCATTTGTCAGATTCTGTAACAGGTAACAGCTCTTTACTGCGTCAAGACCTATACACAAATGTCCGTTATTCCACCTGTTGCTAAAAAACGGGCCACAGCAAACTTATCTAATCCCGCAGCCTCACCAGTAACAACTATTTTGCCATCTGCTTGTATCGCAACCATCCACACCTGCTCACCGGTACTATTATCTACCGTCGTCGTTGCGGTGCCTGGCTGTACGCCGCCAGGATTAAATGTCGTGTCTAGGACTCCTGCTGTCACCGCAGACAACTGGCCGATAGAAT
Organism: Candidatus Babelota bacterium; assembly: GCA_018266085.1. Classification (GTDB taxonomy): domain Bacteria; phylum Babelota; class Babeliae; order Babelales; family Vermiphilaceae; genus JAFEAZ01. The sequence continues at coordinate 51,727 of JAFEAZ010000008.1, read as the reverse complement.
TCATAAGCAAGAGCGTTACAAAAGAGATCTTTTTATGCATAGATATTCCTTATGAGTGAAAAATGCGCATCTTAAAACGTCATCATCCCTATTGCGGCAAGCAGAGTTAAGCAAAAAAAGAAATAGCACGTCAAGACATGTCTCCGTTACAAACTCATAGTTGCCAGACAACTGCGTGCTGTTATTATAGTATCTATGGTTATATATATATATTGATACCTGTTGGATATTCATGAGCAGACCATCTTTCGTACAGCCTCGCTTAGAGCGCATCTTAACGCTCTCTACTTGCATCACCTTTATGCGTATTGCATTGGTACCATGTGTGGTAACAGCAATTGCTGCTGAATCGTGGGGACAGGTCCTTATATTGTTTGGTGTAGCGGCAATTACTGATGTTCTTGATGGCATGCTTGCCCGTCTGCGTAATGAAAAAACAGTCTTTGGCGCATGCTTGGATCCGATCGCCGACAAACTGCTCATTATCTCCAGCGTAGCAGAGTTATCACGCACTGAACAGCTTTCTCCTGTTATTCCTGCATGGTTTGTGTGGCTTATGGTGAGCAAAGAGCTGCTTTTGGTGAGCTCCGTTATGCTTCTCTATCTGTGGTATGGCTCGGTAACAATAGCACCGACGCGGCTAGCGAAGCTGACAACCGTTGCTCAAGTGCTGTTCGTTATGTTGCTCGTGACCAGCTATTGGTGCAACCACTCGCTGGGAACTGCGTACTACGTGATGCTCTATGGCACTAGCTTCATGACGATAGGCTCCTATCTTCATTATGTATCGACATGGTATCAACAAAAGAACCACAACAGACGGGCTACCCTATGAAAAAAAACTATCCCCTTTTTGGTGCATTGTTACTCATCACCGTCAGTAGCGCCATACGCACATCTGATGAATCGCTCGTAAAACCACGCAAGCAACGCACCGCATCAACTGCCACACTCAAAGAGGAATGTGCCACTCTTATGGCCGATATGCTCGAGCTATCACAGAGCTGTTTACACCGACTCCTTGATACGTGCACACATGCATTACTTGACGCACAAAAAAGCATCACTACAACAATGCGTGCATGGATTGCTGATGAGCAAGGGCTAGCAGGCGCATCAAAAACTGCGCTTATGACTAAACGAGACGCTCTGATCTCATTAAAAAAACGGTACGAAAAGGCTTGTGATGAAAGCAACAGGCTCAACCGTGAGTTGCTGCAGATCAAAGCAGAGCTCAAAGAATTTGAAGCATTGTGTTACTAAATTATTCCCTCTGTACATGCAATCGAAAGGATTTGCACCATGGCCGGTTTTAATCGCATTATTATAGTAGGCAATCTCACCAGAGATCCTGAATATCGCCAACTAACCTCAGGACAAGCAGTATGTCGTCTTGGCATTGCAACCAACCGTCAGTTTAAAAATAGGCAGACTGGTGCAATGGTACAAGAAGTCTGCTACATCGATATCGACGTATGGGGAGCGCAAGCAGAAAGCTGCCGTCAATATCTACAAAAAGGTCGTTCGGTGCTGATCGAAGGACGCTTGAAATTCGACAGTTGGGAAGATCAGGCTGGCCAAACGCGCAATAAACACTCTGTAGTAGCCGACCGCGTCGTATTCTTAGGCTCTGGAGCATCTGCCGACATTACAGAACAAGAGCCGGTTGATGAACGATTTGAGTCTCTTGCACAAAACAATAAAGAGATAGCTGATCAAATTGGTGATCTAAAAGCAAAAATGGCCGCAAAATCACTTGCAAAGAAAAAGGCTCCTGCAGAAATGCCTGCAACAGGCGAAATTGCTTTTAATGATGAAGCTCCTTTTAAAGACGAGCTTCCTTTTTAAACGAGTATACGAAACAACTCTCAGGCCTGCTTACACATGAGCAGGCCTGCTTATAAAAAAAGGTACTGTCTATGAAAAAAAATATCTTACTTGCCCTTGTGTCAGCCTTCACTGTGCTTGCCTGTGTCGGTCTAGCATTCATCCTGATCAGACAAGAGCGCAAGCTTGACGAACTCACTCATCGCCTGCCAACAACACCAACAACGTCCGACCAACAGCAGCCTGCCATACCTGAACCTGTCGAGCGTGTTGTTACCAAATCAGAGCTGTGGCGGCCAATTCAAGAACGCGTGAAAGACACTGTCGCTCAAGTCTTTTCACAAATTTTAGAATTTAATTTTCTTGAACCCTACAAAACCCCTAATCAATACTCTGCAACGGGAACCGCTTTTTTTATCAGTGACGAAGGTGATCTGATCACCAACGCTCACGTGGTCAATCAGGCCTCAACCGTATGGATCCAAATTCCTTCACTGGGCAAACAGATTATTGACGTTGACGTGTTAAGCGTAAGCCCTGAACGAGATTTGGCCTTATTACGCGTCAAACCGGAATGTCTTAAAACAATACGTGCAGTCCTTGGCACTATTCCCTATCTTCCTTTTGGCGATTCTGATGCAATCAAACGCTCTGAAGAAGTGTTGGCTTTGGGTTACCCATTGGGGCAACAATCACTCAAAAGCACCAGTGGTGTTATTAGCGGCAGAGAAGGCCAATTGATACAGATGAGCGCTCCAATTAACCCCGGCAACTCTGGCGGCCCTTTGCTCAACGCATCAGGGCAGGTGATCGGTATTAATACCGCCAATGTGCCCGATGCTCAGAACGTCGGTTATATTATTCCCATCAACGATTTAAAAAATGTCCTGTCTGACATGCGCACTATGAAACTGGTACGTAAACCATTTTTGGGGGTGCTATTTAATAATGCGACTGAAAGCTTGACCGAACTGCTCGGCAACCCAGAACCGGGCGGTTGTTATGTCGTTGAAGTAGTAGACAAGAGTACCTTGTCGATGGCGGGCGTTAAACGTGGTGATATGTTGTATGAGATCAATCATCTGCCTATCGACCGCTATGGTGAAATGCAGGTACCATGGACGGAAGATAAGATATCGATCGTCGATTATGTCGCACGTCTGTCAGTTGGTGAACAGGTCCATTTAGTCGTCTATCGCAACGGTGAACGTAAAGAGCTTGCTGCTCAATTTAACCAAGCAGAGTTACCCGCCATACGTAAATTCTATCCTGGCTATGAAGAGATCGATTTCGAAGTTGCTGCCGGCATGGTGGTAATGCCACTCACGCTCAACCATATTGCTGGGCTGTCGAAAAGCGTTTCTGGCCTTGCAAAATTTGCTGAATTAAAGCATCAAACAGAACCAACGCTTATTGTCACCCATATCTTCCCCAACTCGCAGCTCTATCGCTCACGCTCTATTGCAATAGGCTCAACACTCAATGAAATTAATGGACGGCCTGTGCATACGTTGCAAGAGTTTCGTGCTGCATTGCAAAAACCGATTGCGGGTAAATTCTTGACCATCCGCGCAACGGACAACGTAGCGCGCGCATCAGACAATGTGTTTGTTGCCTTGCCATATCCTAAGGTCCTTGCTGAAGAAACGGTATTGGCATCCACCTACCATTATCATTTGTCACCAACGATGCAAGCGATGCTCGACACGCACAAGTCGCTGAGTGAAATTGCACCAGCTGTGACAAAGCCAGGTGCTTTGAATACGGTTGTAACGTAATTGCTTGAGTACACTCTTTTAGACAGCAAAAGCCCCAGCATTTTACGTGCTGGGGCTTTAATTTTTAAGCGTATGATCTTCAGTACAGTTTATGCGCTGCAAAAACCCTGTATAATACGCTGCACATGCTCCTGCATGTCAGGATGGAACAAAACGACCACTACAAAGGTAAGTGCAACCGGTAGCTTTGCCCAACGAAAACCAAAAAGCTTGTATAACACGTTCACCATCGTCAGCACGATGAGCACCGGGTACCCAATATAAGTGATAAGGCCACCAGTCAGTTTGAGTACTGCAGTAAGCCCTGCAATCGACAAAGGCAACGAAGCAACTAATACCATAATAAGTGCTGTAATAAAGCTAATGCGTTTGTTGAACAGCTCTTTTTGCAGATATTCAGCAACCACTGCGCTGAGCGCTATAGCGGTTGACAAACAGGCCATCAGTACTGCCGTTGCGATAACAATCGCACCAGACGTTCCCAAGACTCTGTGTGATATTGCTCTAAAAAGCTCACCAGCGTTGATATGCTCAAGACCATAACCATGATACATACCCAACAGCGCCATACCAACATATACCAGCGATAACAGGCCAACGCCTATCATACTTGCTTTAAGCGCTACATAGGCCAATAACCGTGGATTGTTGGCGATAGCTGCATCAACATTCGTTTTTATCAACCCTAAAACGATCGATGACAAAAATAACGCACCAACCAAATCTAAGGTCTCATACCCTAACATAAAATTCGTCTTACAAACGCATAAAATCGATGCATCAGTATGGGTTATACCATCATGGAACAGCAAACCCTTGATGATGATAATTGCCAGCGAAAGTAAGAGCAATGGGCTAATGATAGTTCCCAATATGCTCATGATGCGATTTTCACGGTAGGTAACTAAAAAGGTTATACCTAAGAACAGCAAAGCAAAGATGCATGAAGAGAAATAGGTGATCGTGCCAAGTGGTGTGCCTGCTAAAAATGGCGCAATCATCGTGTGAGACAAGGTGGTAATACGCGGAATGGCAATCAAAGGGCCTATAACAAGCATACATAAAAAGATTGCAGCCGATCCGACCGGTCTGCCAAGGCGATAGAAGAAGCTCTGATAATCACCATTAAAGAGAATCATACCCACAAAGCCCATCACAGGTAGAATAACCGCAGTTAAAATAAAACACCCAATACCCCAGATTATCTTATCGCCCGACGTCATACCAACTTGGAGAGGATACATAAGGTTCCCGGCTCCAAAGAGCATAGAAAAGATCGCTAGCCCGGTAGAAACTGTTGTCGACTGTAATAACTTGGTCATGAAAAACCCTAACCTCCGTGGGTGGTGTATATATTTTGTTTTTACCTGTATGCGTTATGAATACTTTCACTGTTCTTGACGCACTATGTGCAACTCAAACGTTTAGTATAGGAGCATTTGGGCATAAGTGCAATTGAGCCGGTTTTTCTATAGGCATCGACAGAGAAAAACCCGAGTTTGACATCGAGCTTGAGATTGTTAAGCAGTGGTATGCTCTTATTTACTTTTTCAAGCTCCAGGCGAGCTGATACTTTAGGCGGCGCTGACGTTTAGCAGCGCTGACTTCTCGCTGGCGTTGTGCCAGTGTAGCTCGGTGCTCTTGGTCGGCACGTCGACTCACCACAACATCCAGCTCTCGCATTCTTTTACTCGCTAGCTCAATCGCTTCGTTAAAACAGGGATCTTTATCCAACTCAAAGGCAAGATCTTCAGTGCGCACAGTAACACTTTCAGGACAAAAGCCAACATAGTCGGGTGCAAATCGCACCAGAAGATCATAGCCAGAGCCACTAGTGGCGCCAGTGTTGCTGGGCTCACTCGCAACGAGTAACGCTCCGGTGGTTAACAAAAGAGCAGCTAATGCAAAGGAAATCTGTTGCTTCATACAAAACTCCTGAGAAGATGAGTACTTATGAGAATACGCGCGACAGTATAGCGAAGCAAAAAAAACCACCAAGTCGCTAGTGTTACGCAGATTATGCAGTAAGTTAAGCACTACCAAGGCGTTGTTTCTTGAGTCTAAGGGCTAATTGCTTGCGTACCTTTTTTGTACCTTTTTTCTCTTCTTTTTCTTGCTCAAAAAGCGCACTAACTGCACGATAGGTTGTAGAGCGCGCCTTTATCTGCCCACTCATAATTGCCTCTCTGAGCGCAAGATCTATGATAGGTCTCACACCATGAGAGTCTGGCTTCAGCGCTTCATCTTCAGAAGACTCATAGTCATAAGCTCCACGCACATAGGGCGGCCAAGGACTTATGGAAATCTCGTATGCATAGGGCTCCTTGCTTTCTTCTTCTACCGGCGACGTCGTTGGTTCAACGGCCTGTAGCGAAATAGTAGTGAACAAAAGCAGCGTTATCAACAATCTATTATTCACGGAAAAAACCTCTACGCCTTGAAAAAAACAGCTACAGAGATAGATTATATCACCAACGCATTATGGCTTGATAGGCACCACCATCTTATTTCTCCTGCAATTTTTTAATCAAATCTTTTGGATTAACAAACCAGATATCCAAGTCTTGATGCTTTTTCATGAATGGGGTATCAACATTATGCGAAACTATAAAGTTGCAGCCATTGGGATACAGATCACGAAAAGCTTGGAAGTTTTTACCCAAGCCAGCAAGCTTTGTCGACGTTATATCCTCAAGAACGGTATTAAACTTACATTCTATAGCGACAAGCCCATTTTCTGAACGACGATTAAGGACAAAGTCGATCTCATGCCCTTGCTTATCGCGCCAATAATTGATTGCCCGCGTCTGCAAATGCCCTTGTATTTCATTTAAAACGCAATGCTCCCACATAAAGCCCATATCTTCAGCACGTAACTCTTTGCGCCCTTTTACATAACAGATGAAGCCAGTATCAAAACCGTAGACTTTTGGTGCCATAACGATTTCAGTGGTCCGATGGGTAGAATAGGGCCTAATAACATGCACAACAAATGTTTCTTCAAGCACATGTAAATAGTTGGCAATGGTTGGCCTTGTCACTTCGCACGGAATGGCAAACTTAGCTGCTTCGAACATACCGCCACTATGCGCAAGCAATAGTTCAGCAAACTTCTGAAAGGAGCTTCTTTTGCCAACACTGAACAGATCCTGTATATCCTTTGCCCAATACGCATCGATCCACTCTTGAAAATCGATTTCCGATATCTGCTTTCTTGCAAAAAATGACGGGAGACCACCAAATAAAAATCTATGGCGAATATCGGGATTGCCAAAATCTTCTATCTCTTGCAACAATAACGGCGTCAACCAAATCTCACGCTTTCTTCCGGTAAGCGTATCTTTAAACTTGGCACTTGCGCCTAAGGTTGACGATCCCGTTGCAATAATCTTAATAGAGGGATAATGATCTGCCGCCAACTTTAACAACTCCGAAGGGTTATCAAGGCGATGAATCTCATCAAGCGCTAACAAAGCGCCTTTTTTTGACTCCAAAAAGCCTTCAGGATCAGCCATCAACTGGCGCACCCGAGGACGCTCACAATCAAGATATTCGATACCTTCAAAGCTATGGCACAAACTGGTTTTGCCGATCCGCCTTAACCCCATTAGCCAGATGATACTTTTCTCTTGCCAGGCGTTTTCAATTAATTGTTTCCAAAAAGGTCTTTGTACCAACATTGAGAAAACCCCTTTTTTGTTAAAAATAGAGCTCTTCGAAGAGAGAGCACGCCACATGACGTGATCAAACCAAATACTACCTCTGATGATTGCGCTACCGTCGAATCAAGATTGACATAGTATCCGAAGAGATCCAAACGGCCAAAAGTCATACTATATGTAAAGTCATTTTAGCATATAGTAACTCCAAATGTAAAACGCACTTTACATATAGTTAAAAAAGAGCCCGATTTAGCATCTAAAATCAAAAAAAGCCTATGCCTCGCCACTTGCTGCCAATAAACCCGTAAACCCTATCTTTTTAAATTGTTTAAAGTTTACAATTGAAATTAACAGCACGAAGCCATGGTAGAGGAGTTTAGTCGTGATACGCAAAGCGCTAGTTCTTTTCGTTCTCTGTGGATATGTTATGCCATCGACTGCATATCAAGCGGTTAATGGTCAACCGCCAACGGAATTTCTTAATAATAGCGCGACACCTGCTGCCACCAACGCGGTGCTTATATTTTTAGATGACACCGAAAAAGAGGAAATCTATTCTATAACAAGCGGCTTTTTGGCGGCGTTTACACAGGAAGCCGCACCGATCATCGTATCAACATCTCTTATTAATAATATTCGCTCGACAGTACAGCCTTCAGAGAAAGATCCCCTTAAACTATTTGCTACCGCTAAAGAGCTATATCAAAAAGAAACACCAACCGCCCAAGAAAAAGCAATTATTAAAGGGATTATCGCATCAACGATACAATTCGACGAACAGGCTGCGAACAAATGGATCATCAAGAAGATAAATGACTATCTCTATCTGCTTTTGCCCAATGATTATCTGCTATCAAAAAATATAACTCCAGATAAAGTACAGCAATTTTCTTCCGCCAACACGGTAACCGATACTGAAAAAGCTTTAGGCTTGAAAGTTAATCACTTGACCACGGTCGAAACAAAGAGTATCGCAGATCCTATAAATAGCCCAGAGGTGGCCGACTATTTTATTGACGCTCTCAACGATATTTTTGTTACTACCAAAGAATATCCTAACCAGGCAATGATTCCTAATATGTCGGTTTTTATTCATGGTCATGGCTTTTTAAGGACAGAAATATGTGACCTATCGCTTAATCAATTTAAAATCTTCTTATCATTTCTTGAAAAAATCCAGACCAAACTATTGATTTATAAATCATGCTATGCTGCAAGCACCAATACAAGCCTTATATACCAAGATGCCACAGCAGGAGCTCAAGCAACCTATAGCTTCCCCATTATAACTATAGCACTTACCGACACTCCTACCCGCACTAATTCTATAGCTCTTATGCTGAAACAAGGCGTAATGCAGCCATATATCGCAACCGATTATAGCTGTTTTGTTGCTGCGATTACCGCCTCAGACATGATAGAGTACAGCAAAGCTATACGCTGTATTGAGCCAACGTTGCTCGAAAGTAATATCCCCCAAATACGGTACCCAGGCTTGCCATGGTTTTCGATACTCGATTATGATATCGTCGCCTCGATCGGTGGCATTATGGCCAAAACGCGCACGCAACCGTTAAATATTGCCACATTTTTTGCAAAACAGGGCAAACGGGCAGCCCCCTATGCAACTCTACTATACGCTCACGATATCCCATTCGAACTCATTATCGACACGAAGATGCCGACAACAGCCGCTAACGATCCTTCATTAGCAACCACCGGCAACTGTTATGTTCCTATCTTCGTCTCTATGATTCCTGGTCGTGCTGTGCACACGTTAAAAAAAATATCCTCTTCATGCAACACGGCACTCGATATCATGGCAAACTTTTATCTTGAAGAGCTCTATTACCCAAAACTCTTTAGTATTGATGAGCTGACTGCTCCCTTTTCTGCACAGATGAGCAAAGCACTCTCTACTGATGCACCATCAGGCACGCTCACCAACGTGATGGTGTCTATCGCCAAAGGCACGTGCACCACATATTTCACCTATCAAGGCACCGTATACATAGCCTTTGGTTGTGCACAAGAAGATGATGAGGATTTTGGTCCCGAGCAGCTACCCGCCGTAGCAAACGAGAAGCAACGAGCCGCTTATGAATCGCTGCTCAAGAAATATGGCAAGCATGGCACACTCAAACAACTAGAACCTGAGCATACATATCTCACCACAGAAACAGCTGCCGCCATCCAACAAGCACAAGAGAAAAAGATAGCAACGCTGAAACAGCAGGCAGCCTCTACACGTAAACCACTACAGAAAAAATGTACGGTGTATAAACGTCAAAGCAAGAAACGAGCACTGGCAAAAGCACGCTTCTGTCAGCGCACCCGTACCTATCGTTAAGGCGATTCTTGCAGAGTATGGAGCCACTTGAGTATGATGCCCTGAAAGCATCGTTACAAAAGGGTCCTCTGATGAACTATATACGTCCATTTGCTGAAATACGCCTAACCGACATCTCAACCGTAGGTGGCAAAAATGCTTCAATCGGTCAGATGATAAGTCAGCTCAGCGCACAAGGCATCCGCATCCCTGATGGCTTTGCCATTACCACGGACGCATACTGGTATGTCATTGACCGTAACGGATTGCGCAGACCGATACAAAGATTGTTAGCAACATTGGGCGACACCTATACACTCGAACAGCTGCAACAGGCTGGATCGCAACTACGTGCGCTCATTGAACAAGCAACCATTCCCGATGATCTGGCTCGTCAGATTCTCGCCGCTTATGATGCACTGTCTCAACAGTACGGTGTGAAAACCTGTGATGTTGCGGTACGCTCATCGGCAACGGCTGAAGATCTACCCACCGCATCATTTGCTGGTCAGCAGGAAACCTATCTCAACATCGCAGGACACACACAGCTGCTGCAGGCGGTCATCAAAAGCATGGCATCACTCTTTACCGATCGCGCTATCGTCTACCGCACAGAACAGAAGATTGCCCATGACAAAGTTGCTCTGTCTGTTGGTGTGCAAAAAATGGTGCGCTCAGACAAAGCATCTGCTGGCGTTGCCTTTTCCATCGACACCGAAACCGGTTACAAAGATGCCATCATTATCAATGGCAGCTATGGTCTTGGTGAGCTGGTCGTTAAAGGGAGCGTCGTACCTGACGAATATATCATCCACAAGCCTACATTGAGTCAAGGGTATGCCTCTATTATACGCAAACGGCTCGGTGAAAAAACGGTGCGTATGATCTATGTTAACCATGCTGATGAACCGACTGCAATCGAGCCAGTCCCTCGAGAACTCCAACAGCAATTCAGCTTAACGGATGCTGAACTAGTTGAGCTTGCCACGTATGTACTGGCAATTGAAGCGTATTACTCAACGCTCAAAAACTGCTGGTCTCCCATGGATATCGAATGGGCAAAGGATGGTGTTGATGGCCTGCTCTACATAGTGCAAGCACGTCCTGAGACGATTCATCTCAAACGCACCGTCCATACGCTCTACCGACTGGCAAGCCCACACCCTACCATCATCACCACAGGGCAAAGTATTGGGCAACGTATTGCTGCAGGACGCGTCAAGGTTATTCATGATGTAAAAAATATAGATGAGGTGGTGGAGGGCGACATCATTGTCACGCAGATGACCAACCCTGACTGGGTTCCCGTTATGAAACGTGCCGCTGCACTGATTACCGCACAAGGTGGTCGCACCTGTCATGCGGCCATTGTGAGTCGCGAGTTAGAAATCCCTGCGTTAGTCGGCGTGCATAATGCTTTTGATTCTTTGCGCGATGGCATGCAGGTCACCATCGATTGCAGCAAAGGAACAACGGGGTACGTCTATGAGGGCATACTCCCTTTTGAAACAGACCAGCTCGAAATTCCCGACATACAGCTGCCCTTAACCCTGTATGTCAATTGCGCCGACCCTGATCGCGCGTTCACGCTCTGTCAGCTACCGGTCGATGGTGTCGGTCTTGCGCGCATTGAATTTATTATTACCAACAACATTGGTGTGCATCCAATGGCTTGTGCTCATCCTGAGCGTGTCGATGCAGCAACGGCAACGCTCCTGTCGGCAAAGAAAGGCCCTTATCCAACGCCCGCAGATTTTTATACACAGACTCTTGCGCAGGGCATTGGTATGATTGCCGCCGCATTCTATCCACGCCCGGTGATTGTGCGCTTATCAGATTTTAAAACGAACGAATATCGCAACCTCCTTGGTGGTACTTTTTTTGAAGCGGTCGAAGAAAACACGATGCTCGGATTCCGCGGCGCAGCCCGCTTTTATGATGCGGCCTTTACCGATGCGTTTGCCTTAGAGTGCTCAGCATTGCAGATCGTGCGCAATCACATGGGGCTCACTAACGTAGTAGTGATGATACCCTTTGTACGCACAACCAAAGAGGCTGAACTCGTATTACAGGAGATGGCTCGTCAGGGCCTCACGCGTGGGCAGAATGATCTTGCAGTTTTTATGATGTGCGAAATACCATCAAATGCACTGTTAATCGAGCAGTTCGCACATTATTTTGATGGTTTTTCTATCGGATCTAACGATCTGACTCAACTGACATTGGGCGTCGATCGTGACGCCCCACAGCTGAGCAGGCTATTTGACGAACGTGATCCAGCCGTTAAACTGCTCATCAGCAGAGCAATTGCTGGTGCACATAAAGCTGGCAAACCGATCGGTATTTGCGGCCAAGGACCATCAGACTACCCTGAGTTTGCCGACTTTTTAATCGATGCAAAGATCGACTCGCTATCGCTCAATGATGATTCGATTGTACCTTTTTTGATGCGAGTGCACCAAAGGAAGGTATAAAAATTGCTTGTCTTTGAACATATATAGCAAGTCGCACTAAGGTTCGCACGCTGGATCCCCGTTTTCACGGGGATGACCCCAGCAGGTGTCTTAACTTGATTAAATACGGTTTGTTCTATTGATAGCTTTAAAGATGCTTATTTTGTCTCTTCAAAGAGCTTTTTAACCGTTGCCAATGAGCCCACCAGTGAACTTGCTTCATACGGAATAACAATCATTTTGTTGTCTTTGCCTTGCATAACTTCTGGCAGAACATTGATGTAACGCATAGCAATCATATACGGCATCGGATCTCCCTCAGGAACCGTACGCTTAATCATTTCGATTGCTTGTGCTTCGGCCGTTGCAATTTTTAAACGCGCTTGCGCTTCACCTTCAGCATGCAAGATATTAGCATCAGCTTCACCACGCGCACGCAGCACCTGTGATTCACGTGCACCTTCTGCTTGTAAAATGGCCGATTGCTTAACACCTTCAGCCTCTAAAATGATGGCACGGCGATCACGCTCTGCTCGCATCTCTTTTTCCATTGCATGGCGAATATCGGCAGGCGGATTAATCTCTTTAAGTTCAACACGATTAACCTTGACTCCCCATTTGTCAGTAGCTTCGTCAAGAATCAACCGTAAGCGATCATTAATTTGTGCGCGCGAAGTTAATGTTTCATCAAGCGTAAGAGATCCAACAACATCACGCAATGTTGTTTGTGTCAGCTGCTCAATTGCTTGTGGCAAGTTATCAATTTCATAGACTGCCGCTTTAGGATCGGTAATCTGATAATATAATAATGCATTGATTTCCATGGTAACGTTATCTTTTGTGATCACATTTTGCCGTGGGAAATCGTATACCGACTCGCGCAAATCAAGTCGCTCGAACAACCTGGTAACACGATTATATCGCTTGTTGTCTCCTTCGGTTACGTAACTCCACAAGACACGACGAGGGCGTTCGATAAAAGGTGTCACGAGATGCAATCCAGGCGTTAAGATGCGATCAAATTTACCGAGTCTCTCAATAATAATAACTTCCGCCTGATTGACGAGAAAGAATGATGATAATAAAAACACAAAGGCAGCAAAGGCTATGAATACAAACATAACAATGCCAAGCGTTAATAACATAACGAAACCTCTCTTATCCTAATTGGTTTAAAAAACAGCTTATTGCGCGACAGGTTTTACCGCCAGATGCGCACCACGTACATACACTATTTCAATCACTGTATTGGCCGGAATATCCTCTTGGTGCGCAGAAACAGCCATCCATAGCTGACCTCCAATTTTAACAGAACCCGGCCGCATGGGTGTTATGGCTACAATAACAAAACCATGTCGCCCTACCAAAGCATCGATATTTGTCCGATGAGCCTTCTGGTGCAGATTTTTGCGTATAAAGTAACGCAACACACACAGCGATACCATGGTGCCCATAAAAAAGCTCACTGCTTGCAACAAAAGCTCATGTGCATCAAACAGCGTAGCTATCAAAGCAGCGACAGCTCCGCACGAAAAGGCAAGACAAAAAAATAGACCTGGATGACCCAATTCAAACAGAAAGAAAAGGATGGCAACAGCACACCAAAAAACAGACAGTATCATATATAAAAATCTTTCGTTTTTATCCTCAACAATTCCATTCTACCATAGAAAAGAGGCCGGCCCAAGAGCTGTGTTATTGTTCGCTCATCACATCTTTAAAATGGTAGCACTCTACCTATTTTTGCAGTAGCATGAAGTAACAATTATATCTCTGCTATAAGGACCACCATGAGCTTGTTCAATCTTCTGAAAAATATTCTTCTGCTACTGATTCTGATACGTCTTGCTCCAGCACTTCTTGAAGGCATTGAGAAAGAGTACAAAGCCTATCTCAAACCAAAGGCTAAAATCGGTCTCGTCTCGCTGAAAGGGGACATCAACGATGCAACTGCGCCTATTCAAGCACTCAATATGCTCTTTAAAGATAAAGAGATTAAGGGCATCTTGATGATACTCGACAGCGCGGAAACCGCCGCAGGCACCGCACAAGCAATACATAATGAGATTAAAGCACTGAAGCATCACTACCAAAAACCGGTAGGTGTATTAGTAGAAAATAACTGCACATCGGGCGGTTATTACATAGCATGCATAGCAGATTTTATCGTTGCTCCCGGCATGGCCTTAATCGGCAAGATCGATGGCTGCATGTCGCCGGACACACCATTGCCGCAAGAGCTGGTAGATGATGCGTACCAACAGTTTGTTGCCGATGTTGCTACCAATAGGCATCTAGCACGCTCACAGTCGACCCAGTGGGCAGACGGCAAACTCTTTTCTGGCAAAAAAGCGGTTACTCTTGGCCTTGTCGACGCGCTCGGCTCCGAATATGACGCTCTACAGATCATGAAAAAAAGAGCACTTATAGAGGGTGATATTGCCTATGTGAGCATAATCGATTATAACCCCAGCATCATAGATTCGCTGTATGCCTCTTTACAAAGAGGATATACCGTTTTTATGTCGCGGTAGACTAATCATCTGTTTGCTAATGATCATGCAATAAGAGAGCTTTTCCAACTCAATGAGTGGCGCAACGGTGACGGCATAAAAGAGATCCTGCTGCTGCACCTTTACAATGCGCCCAAGCGCAAAGCCTTGTGGAAAAATAAGCCCTTGCCCGCTTGATATAACAAGATCCTGCTCGTCAACCTTTTCTAGATGGCTCACCTTTGACAACAATGAAGTGACGCCATTGCACCCTTCATGAATGCCATGTGCTCCTGTTGCCGCACAATAGGCCGCAACCTTGCAGCCACGATCTGAGACCAGAACTACCTTGCTATAATGAGGATAGACATGCGTGACGCGCCCAAGCAGCACATTATTATAGAGGGCGATCATATCAGGCTCTATGCCCTGCGCGCTGCCAGCGTCGATCACCATTGAGTGAGACTGCTCTGAGATAGTTGTAGACACTATTTTCACACAATGCGCGCCATCTAATGCATACCGTTGCTTGAATGCCAGCAGCTCCTGAATTCCCTGCATATAGTGCGCAGCAGATTCATGCTCAATGATGCGTGCCATGAGCTGATGATTCTCTTGCCGTAACTGCCCTACCGTCGATTCAAGCTCATGAACCGTTGCACGCTGCATGCTCAGCGCATTGCCATACTCAACGACACGATGTTGGATATAGAAAAATGGGTAGACGCATGCTGATGCGCCCTTTTTTACCAGCTGAGGAGCACAGACTGCAGCACCCAAACAGCCGAACATCAGCAAGAATATGGTAAGGGACGAAAGTCTACGCCCTTGATAGACCGGATGCTTCATCTGGCACACTCCCTAAAGCAGACAACAAGAGTTGCCGCACTTCATCACTCGACTCGGCAACGACTAATTTTTTACGAAGGTGAGACGCATCCTGCACGCCACGAATATAGAAAGGCAGATGCTTTCTGAATGCATATAACCCTTTTGGACCATAATAGGTGAGCATCGCCTCTAAATGTTTCAACGCGTATAACAACACGGTATCACGCGGCACCACATACACACGCCCTTGACTATGCTCTGCCATTTCATGCAGCTTCCATGGTTGCGCCCAGATACCACGGCCAATCAAAAAGCCATCAACGCCGGTCTGATCGTAGACAAGTGCTGCTGTTTTAAAATTAACCACCCCACCCGACACAATCACCGGAATCGATACCGCCTTTTTTACCTGTGCTACTAAAGCATAATCGGGTCGGCCTTCAAAATGTTGTGTTTGCAAACGTGGATGGATTGCCAGCGCATCGGCACCACAATCTTGCACCAATTGTGCAATATCAAGCGCATTACAAGTTTTGAAACCGGCACGTATTTTTACGGTAAAAGGTATTGGCAGTCGTGCGCGGAATGTCTTTAAAATACGCTCTAAGCGTTCAGGGTCCGCCATCAATGCCGATCCTGACCCTGAGCCGATCACATTGCGTGCTGGGCAGCCGACGTTGAGATCAAGCATGTCCACACCAGCTGCAAGAATCTTGTCACATGCTTTTTCGATAAAGTCGATGCTGTTTGCAGCAACTTGATAGTTTATTGGTCGTTCAATCTGCTCAAAATCGAGCGCCTTTACCCCACCTTTGTCATTGGCGACCCAGGCTACATGACGCATTTCAGTATAGAGGAGTTCGGTAGGCGAGAAATCACGCACCAGCTTTCTGAAGGGTGAATCGGTGATGCCGTCTAAAGGGCCACCTATAAAACGGGGGAATTTGAGCGAACCTATGGTTATAGATCCGCGCCAGTATTCGAGGTTGTTCATACGGTCAAACTCATGGTAATACAATAATAGTTATATGAGCTCTTAGTGTAGCAGATTGAGCGTAAGATGCCACCTACTTGGGGCAGGGTTTACGTATTAACAAAGATGGCTGGAATAAAATTTTTATGGCATGCCAACCTGAAAAACCCAAAAAACACCTCTTTCCCCTGTCTTCCCCCTTACCCCTACCTCCTTTGACAATACCGCTGACTATAGTACAATTAGTCAAGAATAGAGCAAAAGGGATTGCCTACTCAAACCTGAGAAACTAGTATGTTTAATCTTTTATATAGATAAAGGATGTTTCTATGAAGAACTTAAAATTAGCCTTATTAGTTGTTTTGGCTTTTGCCTCGGGCAGCACATTTGAAATCAAAGCCAGTGGAGATCAAAAAGAGGCTGGCTCTCAAGCCCAAGGAAAGCGCGGATTAGATGGAGACACATGGCCAATTTTTCGTAAACTAAAGCCCCGTGACGAAGAACCGGTGTATAAAACATGTCTTATTACGGAAAGGTGTTCTTATTCTCGCAATCTAAATAATGTCAAGACTGCAACACCTCAAGCCTCATTTCCAAAGCCTTCCACATTAGCTGTTTTGGCTTTGGCCCCTGGCATCCAAACGACTGCTAACGAGAGTGACAAAGAGGCAGCATTTATTACTTGGGCAGACGAAAAACGAGCTCCTATGCCAGAAGCTAGCTATGATTTGATTGAGAGGAAATGTAAGAACCTGGATATAAGAATGAGAGTCAAGGCTTATTTGATACAAAAATATTCGTGTGGAACAGGCATAGATAGCTTAGTTGATGCCTATGGCAATGAAAATCGCGAGCGCCTTCAAGAGCTTGAGAATGAACCTTGGCCTGGTTGTCTTGGCCAAACTCCCTACATGATGGGAAGAAGTAGCAGTGTTAAAAACCGTGGACTCGCTAGTGTACCGACACTCTGGAATCTGAAAATACTTGGAAGCCCTGTTTACGAAAAACTGCGCGACAGTCATGGCACAGACAAAGAAGCCGCAGAGAGATTGCACTTTCTTATCGAAGACTCTATTGACTAAATCTCGAATTTCTTATTAATTCGCAAGAGGCCTGATGTAACAATCAGGCCTCTTTTTTTGTGCTCACACTGTATCACGCATTGTCCGCGCCAATAGACTGATGAGCGCAAAGCATTCACACACACGTATCTCTTTTTTGCACGTACACCATTCTTTCAGTATTATTGTGCCTATCGCATAGTAATTCTCACCATTTTCAAAAGAAATTAAGATCGTACATGCTTTCAAAAACAACAACACTGACGCAAGAAAAACAGTTGAGTATGTGCAACGAACAGTACTCAGTTGCCGATTGCATAACGCTGTGGGGAAATTCAGCATCGATTGCACTGCTCGACCCTGCCTGTAAAATTTTTAGCAAACCGACCATACCGGGCATTATCGGCTATCGCCGTGAATCGAATAATATTATCGTATTCGGCGACCCACTCTGCCCGCCAGAACATATCGCCGATTTGACTGCAGCATTTCATGCTGAGTTTGAAAAGAGCGTGAAGAACATAATCTATGTTGCTGCGTCTGAACGATTTACCAACTGGTCGCTCCAAAAATTGAACAAAGCAGCTATCAGCTTCGGGCACGAACTGATTATCGATCCATCACACGACCCACGCATTGGACCAGGAGAAAAGGCTGCACTGTTGCGCAGAAAATGCAACCAAGCAGCACGCCAAGGGGTGCAGATCTTCGAGTATATCGAATATAATGCTGAGCAAGAAAAGATGATTGAAGCAATCGGTCAGTCATGGATAAAGAATCGCAAAGGCCCACAAATATATCTACAACATGTCGCTATTTTTGCCGACCGTGAACATAAGCGTTATTTTTATGCGCAGCAGGATGGCGTCATTATCGGCGTGCTGATCTTGAACGCAATCGGCATACCAAAAGGATGGGTATTGAGCTTCTCGATGGTGCCTGATACTGCACCAAAAGGAACCTCTGAGCTGCTGCTCGTCTGCGCGTTTGAACTGCTGGCAAAACAGGGCTGTTCATTTTTTTCAATCGGTTCAGTACCGAGCAACGAACTGAATCGCATTGAAGGCTTGGGATATCTCACCACATGGTTTGCGCGGCATGCGTATGGTGTATCGAAAAAAATATTCAATTTTGGAGATGAAGAACGACAACGATATTGGAAAAAATTTCGTCCTAAAAAAGAATCAACTTATCTTATTTTTTGCAAACCAAAAATCGGTGTTGGCAGCGTTTTGAGCATCATGCGCGCATTAAATGCTTCGGTGTAAAAGGATGACGCCGCGCACAGTACTCATGGTCACCAACAACTATTTCCCGTATCAAGGTGGCGTTGCCCAATCGGTACATGCCTCAACACAAGCATTGCTTGCATGCGGTTACAACGTGAAGATCGTCACGCTCAATATTGCAGGTGCCGATCAAGATCCTGACTATGTACACCGCCTGCCAACCGTATTGCCCATGGAATTTAAGAACAATCCGATTGCGGTGCCATGGCGCACGCACGCATACTTGAAAGAGCTCATAGAAACGGTGCAACCGGATATCATACATGCTCATCATCCGTGGTTACTGGGTCACGCAGCGCTTAAAATAGCCCGCATGCGCGATTGCCCCGTGGTCTTTACACATCATACGCTCTACCATGCCTACACACATTATGTGCCATTACCACACAAGATTACCTCCTTCTTGATTACGCAACGCTTGCGTACCTATTACGCGCAGGTTGATCATATTATTGCACCAAGTCAGGCGGTTGCGCAGGCGATCAATACAGATCAAACAGAGACTCCGATATCGATCGTCGCAAGCCCTATACGCTCCTGTTTTTTTACGCCAGAAAAAGCATTGAGTACCACCACACAACCACGCAAACTTTTGTATGTGGGCAGATTTGTCCGCGAAAAAAATATGCCTGCAATGCTTGAGGCCGTCGCGCTGCTGCCGCATGGCAGCTATGAACTTGATGCTGTTGGGTACGGACAGCTTTGGCATGAGATACAAACCTATGCGTATGACACACTTGGGTTAAATCCCGCGCATGTGCGGTTTCATCACAAAGCTGATCAGGCGAGCTTGGTTGCTTGGTATCGGCAGGCCGATCTTTTTCTTTTCCCTTCATCGAGCGATACGCAAGGGTTAGTGCTTGCAGAAGCAATGGCATCCGGCACGCCGGTTATCGCTCTTGATGGGCCTGGCCAGCGCTCTATCATCAACAATGGTTACAATGGGTATATTGTTGAGACGGTGCATGAGATGGCTGCAGCAATAGAGCGACTCACTCATGACGAACAGCTGCTAGAAAAACTATCTCGTGGCGCACGCACAACAGCAAACAACTACACACTTGAAACACATGCACAAGACCTAATCGCGGTATATGAAATGGCTATACACACAAAAAAGAGGCTCAAGTAAAGCTTGAACCTCTTGTGATCTCTGTTACCAGTATTTTACTTTTTCTTACGCAACATTGGCAAGCCAGTGCGTTCATTTTCCATTACTTCATAGCCAGCAGGCAATGCAGCGATAGCATTATCTGCAGCTTCGCCTGCAAAGTAGTAGATTCTTTGCTTACGACCTGCAGCCAATTCAACTTCTTTTGTATGCAAGAAGTAAGTCTTTCCGCTCTTTTTCGATTTAACGCTGTACGCCATGTCTTAGCTCCTTATGCTAATAAAGAATGATAGTGTAAAATACGCAATGTATCACAAGCAACAACCTTACTGAATGTCGCTGAAAAAAAATAGAGTTTTTATCAACCACATACGCAGAACTTGTTGTTGCATTTCTTTTTTATATCATGGTAAGTATAAATTCATAAAGCAATGAATCAAGTTTTAGATAAAGCTTTTGTAAAACTTCTTGCCAGACGTCTGTTACAAGTGGACAGTCGACATACCAACAGCGATGGGCAACCGCGAAGAATGCGGCAGGCAACCGGCTGCTATATTGACCTTTTCAATGACTACTTTTATCCTACGAGTGTGAATCTCTTACAAAACATGCTCATAAACCTACAAAAATGTGGCGAGAAACATGGTCAGCTACAGTCAACATGATCCTGCGCAACAACTCTACGACATTTACGACATGAGCCATACCCCATGGTGGCAACAGTCATGGCTCACCTATTGCGCTTATATAGCCATAGTGCTCCTACTGTTGGGCATACTCTGGTACAGTGCACGAGCAGTTATTGGAAGAAAACGGGTCCTGACCCCCTGGCAGAAGGCTATCGACGAGCTGGACAGGCTGGAGACAGAAGGGTTTTTATCGGTCGTCTACAGCAAAGAGCTCTACACCGCGCTAACCGGACTTTTGAAACGGTATATTTATGAACGATACGGCCTGGATATTATAGGTAAAACTGACGATGAAGCGATCGCTTTTTTAGAAAAAAATAAGTTCCCGAGCGATCTTTTAGAATCAATACGGGCTATTTTTAGCGGAAGTGTTATTATTAAATTCTCGAATGCCTGCGCCATTAAAGCTCAGATTGAGTCTGATTTTGCCGCGAGCCGTACCATTATTGATAAAACTATCCCTCAGAAAAAATAACTGAGCCTGTGAGGATTTGTGGAATTTTATGCCCCAGAGTCTGTTCGTTGTATGTATGTCCATTGGCCATTTTGCCCCTATAAATGCCATTTTTGCCCCTTTGTGGCTTTGGCATCTCACGATCAGTTCATGGGACAGTATCACCGCGCGCTCTTGTCAGAAATTGAACAGTATGCCTCACGCTCAACCAGCGAGACCGCTGCCAGAACCCCATTAGAAACTATCTACTTTGGAGGGGGCACGCCAAGCACCTACCCTAACGAGCTTTTGCAAGAGACTATAACAACCGTGCGCCGCTTATTCGGCATTGCCAACGGCGCCGAAATCACCCTTGAGGTTAACCCCGGTACCGTCATGCCAGGCCAATTGGCATTCTGGAAGTCACTGGGTATCACGCGCTTAAGCATCGGCGTGCAATCGCTGAATGACAAGGTGCTCAAAGGGCTTAATCGTCACCAGTCGGCTCGCGATGTGCTTCCGTTGCTCACACAAGCGTCAGAATTTTTCGAATCACTTTCGGTCGATTTGATCGTAGGGTTACCTGGTGTTGATGCGGATGAATGGCGCAGCATGATTCATCAGATTGTTCAATGGCCTATACAACATATCTCTGTCTACTTCTTGACGGTTCATGAAGACACCCCTCTCTATTTCAAGGTCAAGAAACAAGAGGTCACCTTGACCCCTGATGATGATTTGGTTGATCTGTATACCTGGACACGCCATATCCTCGTAGAGCACGGCTTTGAGCAGTACGAAATTTCAAACTTTGCAAAACCTGGCCATCAATCGCGCCATAATAAAGTATATTGGCAGCGCAAGCCCTACAAAGCCTTTGGTCTTGGGGCCTGTTCATTTGACGGTACGATTCGTACCCAAAATGAGAAAAATCTTATGCGTTATCTGCAAGCAGCTGAAAAAAAAGGGTCTGTTCAAGCCTCATGGGAGACGTTAACACGTCAACAGATACATCTTGAAAAAGTTATGCTTGGATTACGACAGTCTACTGGAGTAATATGCAAAGATATTCTGGACGGACTCACTGCTGACGAACATCGGCAAATAACAGACAGAATAGCATCGTTGATGCACGCCGGACTTATAAAAGATGTAGATGGTTACCTTATATTAACATCAGAAGGCATATCTGTAGAAAATGGTATTGCATCTCATTTATCTTTATAACCTGCGTGCCCGCCATTGCTTAAAAAAGCTAGGGCGCAACAAGAACTTGGTAAAATAGCGTACATCATATCTATTTATTAACTGATAGGGACTGCATGGCAAAACATGTTGGTGTTAAACTTCCTGATGATATTCTTCAAGTACTTAAAGAGGGAAAGACGGTAGGCGTTTTGGCTACTTTTTCAGAAAAAGGGTTACCACATACGACTCCTATCCAATCGATATACCCTAAAGGGCAAGAAAGCATCTTGATTTCTATCCATAAAGATCATACTGGCTACCATAATATGGTGTGGCAAAAAAAGGTAATGATCTGCTTTTTAGATGAAGGGAATGTTGCTTACAGTATTTTAGGAAG
Organism: Candidatus Babelota bacterium; assembly: GCA_018266085.1. Classification (GTDB taxonomy): domain Bacteria; phylum Babelota; class Babeliae; order Babelales; family Vermiphilaceae; genus JAFEAZ01. The sequence continues at coordinate 29,214 of JAFEAZ010000008.1, read as the reverse complement.
AGCTGGTGTGGTGCGCGCTCCCTCACAAGTACATCCATTGATGAATCTCGTGCGAATTGATATCATCGACATCAAAAGCGATCGTTCGCCCCTGACAAAAGTCGATGCTGGCGTGCGCTGGAGCTATACATCACCAGAAGCACAAGAGCTCTCTCAAGCGCTTTTGGATGAGTTAAAAGAGCTTTCAAAAATATTATAAGGAGTGTCCTGCATGTGCCGTAACCATTTGAAATTAGGAATCGGTATGGTATCAATGTTGACCGGCTCTACCAGCATGGGTCAATTCTCTACCGACCAAAGCCATACATTAATGCTCCCGCCTGGTTCAAATTCTCAACACGTGCAGGCTGCTACCCCCGTAACAAGCATGCCTCAGGCCGATGAAAGGCCACTTATTTCAGCAACTATCCCTATCACGATACCAGAGACAGCGACGGCGACCATTGCATCATTTCCTGCCTTACCTACACCACCGGTGGCAGAATCCAGCACTGCATCACTAAGTGCAACCCCACCAGCAACTCAGCCTGCTGCAACAGCAGTCGTGCAGGAGCAAACAGAGGATGCGGCAGCAGGGATTGACACCATGGACGTTAAAGGGGAAACAAAAGGAAACTGGCTTTTCAAACGCCATTGGTGGGAGCGTGCGCGCAAGCTGTATGATGAAATCATCAATCGTGTAAAAATAGTGGATGCGGAGCGCGACGCTTTTGCCGAACGTTACAGCAGCATCCTTATGACCACTTTTGCCGATTTTTACCGAAAAAGTGGTTATGAACAAGGCGAACTTGCTGCAGCACTTACCATGCTCAAAACGGAGCTAGAAGAGCAACGTAAAAGAGTTGGTGAATTAAATGAGCAAGAGCGTGCGGCTTTTGCTGCACTCGAAAAAGAAAAAGAGCAGCTTGATCAGCTGCAAACAGAGTCTCAGGCAATAGACAAATTAGCACTCCTTTTTGATGAAGCGCTCAAAATGCTTAATCATCAAGTTGCGCTCTGCTCAACCTATGAACAACAGGCTAGCCAGCAGCTGCGCGAAATAGAACGGGAGCTCAGCGACAAACAAGCCAAAGAATCGTACCATCAGATGCGCACCTCTTTTGAAAATATTATCACCATAGAGCAGTACATTAAAGCTGATTTTGCCACCTATTTCACGACGCTCACCAACAAAACAAAAGAGCATATTGATGCGGTGATGATCGCGCTTGCCACGCTGAAAGAGCATGGTGTTGATGTCAAAAAACAGGTAGAAACGCTACGCACCAAAAGCTGTGCTCTTGAAAATACTGAGCAGCCGGAGCCTGCTAACGCTGAAGCTAATAGCGATCATGGCATGTTCAGCTGGCTCTCAAGCGCATGGGACTCTGTCTATCAATGGATACGTAGTTTCTGGACTTCTAAGGAATAAAGAAAAAAGCATATCAGAGTTTGAAAATTGCCATTTCTTGTGGTATCTTTGCCTGGTTGCTTTTGACATGCACAAGCCGAGGTGGTGAAACTGGTATACACGCAGCCTTGAGGTGGCTGTGGGAGAAATCCTGTAGGGGTTCGAGTCCCCTCCTCGGCACCACGTCTACGCTTATCCGGGCCTTCAGGCTCGGCAAGCTACGCCGGGCTACGCCATATAAAGCATCATCTCTCATTTTTTAAGCCTAGTAAAAAAATACACGCCCCAAAAAGGAGTTGAGCATGAGTGTTGCACTACGCAGAATCGCATTTTCTAGTTTTACCCCATGGATTGTTCTCGCAATCGTCAGCTGTTACTTGTTGTTTCCGCTGCGTCAGAAACTACGCTTTGGTATCGATCTTGTTGGTGGCACCTACATTACACTCGGCGTACAGACAAACAAAGCGGTCGAAGCTCAGATGCGTTCCAAACTGGATCTTATACTGATCGAATTACGCAGCACCAACAAACAGCTCCCAACCTCCTACGATGTTAAAGATGGCTCTATAGAATTAATCTTCGCGTCAAATGATGACGCTCAAGTTGCCGCATCGGCAATTCGTGACTCTGCATACACACAAGACGTACATAGCACGACCGTGCGCATGCAACCAACCGCAGCCGCTATCAAACAGATAGAGACTGATGCCGTTGCTCGTAACATTGAAGTGCTTCGCGCACGTTTAGATGGCTTGAGCGTTGCTGAAATCTCTATTGCCGCACACGGCGATCGCAACATTGTGATCGAACTACCTGATGTTTCAGACCCACAAAAAGCAAAGGCTATGATCGGCACCGCTGCTGTGCTTGAATTTAAGCTGGTAGAAAAAATGGGCAAATCTGCCGAAGATATTTTATATGAATATGATGGCGTATTACCAAACGGCATGGAGATTCTGTCGGGCCGTGGCGACCATGCGGGTGAAAAAATATATTACTTGGTGCCAAAATCTGCCGATGTATCGGGTAAAGATTTGCGTGATGCCTCTGCTGTGATCGATCAAGAGCATGCGCAATGGATCGTATCCTTTGTATTATCTGAGCAAGGTGGCAGAAAGTTCCATGCTATTACGAGCAACAACTATCGCAAACAGCTGGCTATTGTGCTTGATGATGTGATTATCAGCGCACCGGTTATCCAAGATGAAATTAAAGATCGCGGCCAAATCTCTGGCAACTTCACCAAAGACAGCGCCAAAGAATTGGCAGTCTTGTTACGTTCCGGCGCTTTTGTTGCACCCGTAACCTTTGAAGAAGAGCGTCAAGTTGGTCCATCACTTGGTGCAGAATCGATCAGACAGGGGCTTTTGTCATGTATCATCGGCTTGACCTTAGTATTCTTTTTCGCGCTCTACTACTATAGTGTATCGGGTCTACTTGCCTTTATCGCATTGCTGTATAACGTATTGTTGATCTTGCTTGGTTTGTCATGGATGCAAGCAACACTCACGTTGCCAGGTATTGCGGGTATTGTGTTAACGATCGGTATGGCGATCGATGCTTCTATTTTGATCTTTGAGCGCATCAAAGAGGAGCTCGCTGCTGGCATCAATGTGCGCAAAGCGGTCAGTGATGGTTTTGCAGATGCTATGCGTGTTATTTTAGATTCGAACTTCACCACCTTTATTGTTGGTCTTGTTCTCTATACATTTGGTACCGGTCCTATTGGTGGTTTTGCGATCACCTTAATGCTCGGCATCGTTGCGACACTGATTAGCGGTCTGTTTTTCTTGAGATCTCTATTTAATTTATTTTTAGATGTTTTTAATATTCAAAAATTAAGAATTTAAGCTATACTTAGTTCTGCATAGATGTGGCGGCGTAGCTCAGCTGGTTAGAGCGGCGGAATCATAATCCGTAGGTCCGGGGTTCGAGTCCCTGCGCCGCTACCAAAATAGTTGGCAATCGATGATTACCAACGGTAGGTAGCGTACATGATCCTTTCCCTCCCAAACCTTCCTCTCAGTCTTACGTTAATCAGACTTGTAATTGCTCCCTGCAGCATTCCTTTTTTAATCGTGCATCTCAGCCCGTATAATGCGGTGTTGATTAATCTTTTTGTCGCTGCTTGTTTTGTTTTTTTTGGACTCACCGATTTCTTCGACGGTTATTTTGCGCGCAAATATAATCAACAAACGGTATTGGGTGCTATTTTAGATCCATTGGCCGACAAATTCCTTATGTATAGCGCACTGATTGGCTTACTCGTCGTTGGCAAGATATATTACTACTGGGTGCTTATCTTTATTGGTCGTGAATTTTTCGTGATGGGCTTGCGCCACATAGCGCTTGAACATACATTGTCATTACGTGTCTGCTGGTCAGCTAAAATAAAAACGTTCTTTCAATTCTCCTATATCACCGTTGCGCTGCTCAATCCGTACCAAGCGTATGGTTTATCTGGTGCGCCCTATTGGAATGGGATACAGACCATCTTATTGGCTCTTGCCTTATGCTTGTCTGTACTCTCTGGCTACCAGTACTACCGCACCGTCGTCAATGCCTACAGGCTTTCCGGCAGTAAGGCGCGTAATGGTTGATCTACAATTGCTTCTGCTTGGAGCTTATATAGTGGGATCAATACCGACCGGCTATCTGTTTGCCTATGCTGGCGGCATTCATGATATTCGACGTCATGGTTCTGGTAATATTGGCGCTACCAATGTTGCACGCATTTTAGGAGCTCATTATTTTGTTCCCGTCTTTGTCATCGATGCGCTCAAAGCGCTGCTGTACCTACGGATGGCAGCATGGTATGGTGCAAGCGAGCCGGTGCTGCTTGGCTGTGCCATCACAGTACTTGTCGGCAATGGATATTCCCTCTTTTTGCACTTTACGGGCGGTAAAGGATTTGCGACGGTAACGGGTATCATGTGGTTTTTCAAACCGTGCTTAACGATCTTACTGTTCTGTCTTTGGATAACAACCTTTATGCTCGTGCGTACGGTCGGTATTGCATCGGCTACCACCTGTCTTGGTCTGGTCGTCAGTGGTGTTTATTTGCTGTCCACGCAGACATCGATTGCCTCTGCCTTTGTGGTCATGGGCTTGTGGGGAATCTGGCGCCATCTGGATAATATTAAGAGATTCTTACAGCTGCCTATTGATTGATTTTTCGTTCATGGCACTCTACTTAAGTATGCTGCGATTATAAGTAGATAGTTGAGCTAAATCACTCTTTTTTCAGAGGTAATGGTGGCCGTTTTACGTGTTGAAAATCTCAAAAAAACATTTCCTAGTGTTAGACGTTTTTTTGGACCCAATAGAGCTGCTCATACTGCTGTCGATGACATATCATTCACCGTAGCGGAAGCTGAAATTCTCGGCCTCCTGGGTCCTAATGGTGCTGGAAAAACGACGACGGTGCAGATGCTCTTGAGTACTATGCAACCTACCTCAGGAAATATTTTCTATTTTGATCAAGATTTTACCACTCATCGCTCCGAAATTTTAGGTTCTGTCGGTTTTGCAAGTACCTACGCAAAGCTCCCTGAGCGGCTTACCGTACGCTCCAATTTACGCATGTATGGACGTCTGTACGGCTTATCATCGCGCCACATCGAACAGCGTATCGATCACTGTTTAACCTTTTTTGGTATGCAACAACGGGCCGATACCGAAGTTGGCGTACTCTCTGCTGGTGAGACCACACGCGTTGTGCTCGCAAAAGCATTTCTAGCTAACCCAAAAATCGTTATTCTCGACGAACCTACCGCCTCTCTTGATCCTGAGGTAGCACAGGATGTACGCCATTTTGTTTTACGTCAGCGCCAGGAGTTCGGCACCTCATTTTTAATCACGTCACACAATATGACTGAGGTAAGCCAGCTGTGTGATCGCGTACTTATTCTGAAAAACGGACGCATTATCGATGACAGCACACCGGCACAGCTTGCGCACCGCATAGGCAATACACGCGTTGTCTTAGAGATTGAGCATGGTTTAGATGCTGCTATCACCTACACGCAACAACAAGAGCTGCCCTATAGCGTCACGAGTAATACCCTTGAAATTACGGTCAATGAACAAGCAATTGCACAGTTGTTGACAAGTCTGTCTCGTAGCAATGTTGAATACTGTCAAATTTCGATTGAGAAACCTACGTTAGAAGATTATTTCTTACACCTTTTGCGTACTTCGTCTGGAGTTCTATGAACATATCGTTCTATCGTGTAAGAGCGGTCATTTTGGGGCACATAAGTCATATGACACAAGATGCACTCCGTTTTATAGAGGTCTTTTACTGGCCCTTAATGGATCTTATCTCATGGGGTTATGCCAGCGTCTGGACCGAGACGCAACAGAGCTCAGCATCCTCTATTTTAATTGGTGCATTATTGTGGCATTTAGTGACACGTATTAATTATGAAATCTCATTCAGCTTTTTGGAAGAGGTCTGGTCTCAAAATCTGGTCAATCTTTTCGCATCACCCTTACGACTCTCTGAATGGATGTTGGCAACACTGCTCCTGGCAATTGCTGTTGCCTGTGTCGTCTGTCTTTTCCTGTCGATCATCATCTACTTTTTATATGGTTTTGTGATCACGACCCTTGGCTGGCGGCTAGCTCCTATCATTGCACAACTTATTCTCTCCGGGTTATGGGTAGGTTTTTTATGTGCTTCGCTCGTTTCCTATCGCGGTAAGCGAGCAGGTGCGTTGATCTATATTGTCGGTTGGCTTTTCGACCCATTTAGTTGCGTCTATTATGCCATCGAGGTGTTACCGCCCTTTGCGCAGGCCATTGCACGCCTGCTGCCCATGAGTTACACCTTTGAGGCGATGAGATCTCTCGTCATCCTGAAGCAGTTGCCTCTCTCGAACCTCATTATTGGTCTTATATTAAACTGCATCTACCTCGTTCTTTCGTTATGTATCTTTAAGACAGCCTTTGAAGCGAATAGAAACAAAGGGCTTGAGCGATTAACCGAATAAAAAGGATCTACCCGTGAATTTTTCAGTAGTAAGCGACTATTTTCAACAGATAGAATCTACACCGGGCCGCCTTGATATGACGCGTTTGCTTGCGCAACTCTTGAGCCAAGCATCTGCCAACGAAGCCGACATCATATGCAATCTTGCGTTAGGGCAACTGCACCCACCCTTTATTGGTACCCAATTTACGCTGGCAGAAACGTTGATGACCCATATTGTTGCCGATATTGCGCAACAAAATGTCGACACTGTTACGCAGCAAGCAAAAAAATTGGGAGATCTGGGGCTTGTGATTGAGCAGTATGCCGATCGGACAACGCAAGAGCTGACCGTTGCGCAGGTGTATGGTAACCTATGCGCGCTTGAAGAGATTTCCGGCAGTGGCTCCCATGAAGAGAAACGGAATAAGACAGTCGCGTTACTGCGTCAAGTAGATCCAGTATCGGCAAAATTCATTGTACGTATCATTATCGGCAAGCTGCGACTCGGCTTTTCTGATATGACCATTATCGATGCATTGTCATGGATGATCTGTGGCAACAAATCATTACACGAGACCATCGAATCGGCTTACAATCTCTGCGCTGATATTGGTTATACCGCGCGCTTGCTGAAAGAATCTGGTATTGATGCTATACAGCATGTGGCGATACGAATCGGATCACCCATCAGACCTGCTGGCGCAGAGCGGTTGCCAAGCGCACAGGCAATTATCGACAAGATGGGCAGGTGTGTTGCGCAACCAAAAATTGATGGTTTTCGCTTGCAGATTCATTATGATGCAACCGGCCCCACACCGAAAATTCATTTCTTCTCTCGCCATTTGACCGATATGTCGGCAATGTTTCCTGACCTCGTGCAGGAGATTGTGAAGCTGGGCAAACAGAGCTTTATTGCAGAGGGTGAAACAATAGCCTATGACCCAAACACCCAATCATTTTTGCCGTTTCAAGAAACTATGAAACGTCGACGCAAGCATGATATTGAAGCCAAAGCAGCAGAATTTCCACTCCAAATAATCTTTTTCGATCTTCTGTACTTAAACGGCCAAGATCTGTTGTCAACCGGTCATGAGCAACGTCGCGCATTATTGTTGGATCTGGTCGGTGATCGATCCTCAGCGATGCGTGTCATTGAAGAAAAGCCTATAGAGAATGTACAGGCTTTAGAAAGCTATTTTTTGAGTTGCATTGCAGCAGGTCTTGAAGGGCTTGTGGTCAAGCGCCCGCATGCTCCTTACCAAGCGGGTAAGCGTAATTTTAATTGGATCAAGCTCAAGCGGCATGAAATGGGGCAACTGGAAGATTCCATCGATGCTGTCGTGCTTGGCTACTATGCCGGTTCTGGCAAACGTGCTGCCTTTGGCATTGGCGCCTTTCTGGTTGGCGTTTACAACAAGCATGATGACTCGTTTCAGACACTAGCAAAGGTTGGGACTGGACTTAAGGATGCTGATTGGATAGAACTGCGCAGGCGCTGTGATAGCCTTGCTGTGCAGCAACAACCAAAGAATGTTGCGTGTGCACCACAACTCTACCCCGATGTGTGGGTAGCTCCTGAGCTGGTGGTGAGCATTCTTGCCGAAGAGATTACGCAATCGCCAACGCATAAGGCGGGCAGTACCGACACGACACTTGGCTATGCATTGCGCTTTCCTCGCTTTGTTGATTACAGGCCTGACAAAGGGCCTGGCGAGGCGACCACCAGTGATGAGATTGTGCGACTGTATGAAGATCAGTTTGTGAAATAGAGCTCTTTTGGCAAGCGTATGCTCTTGCACGCCATGCTCTCGTTCCTACACAGACTCTCTATCGCAGGTTATCCCCGCATAAAGCGGGGATGACTCAGAAAATCATTATTATCGCTTAACATGTACTTCTTTTGCACCCGTCGGTGGTGTCAAAGCTGCTCCTGATTCACCTGGTAAGTGTATACGAGCAGAGACTTGTGCCCGCTGCAAATTCAACTGAGCCGTTTCGAGTTGTATTTCTCTCTGCTCGAGCAGTAAATTAAGTGCAACTTCTTTGTCTTCTTTGGTAAGCTTTTTGCGCGCTTCTATAGTATCTATTGCGGGGCGAACACGACTTTCACCCTCTGTATCTCCGCTGTCGCGTTTATGATTTGCCAATAGTTCCAAGGCATCGGCTTGGTCATGATCAGAGAGTTTTTTTGATTGAGCTCTTATGAGATTTGCTTGAGCAAAACGGACTTTTTTTTCTAAAAGCGCTTCTTCTTTCGCCCGTTTTTCTTCTTTTGCTTTATCTTGTTTCTCTTTTGCTTGAGCAACTTGTGCATCATGCTCTGCCTTTTTCTTTTTACGCTCTTCTTCTTGCGCCGCAAGCACTGCTGCCGTCATGCCACCGATTTCCACAATGCGATCATCATTAATGTTCAACACTGCATCGACAGCAATGTTCTTAAATTTTTGTGGCGCTTCGTCATTGACCGTAATAAAAAATTCTCTGTTCCTTGGAACTTTTAACGAGTCTAACTTGAATGAAGAATTTCTTTTTATGGTAATTCGACTTAAAATAACATCCGGTGCTGGTACGCCATCGTCAGAGCGTATCACCTTAACGGTCCATGCAGCAGTATTATTACCGACTTTTCTCACCTTTACAGCATGCATTGGTGGTTTTCCACTATCGGCAATTTTTTTATTCGCTTCAGCCTGCGTCATTACCGATGGAACACCATTTTTGTCGATGCCAACGACCAAATTAGAGCTAGTGCCACGAGTCGCAAAATCATTTAAACTAAGCGATTTACAAACATCTAGCGCTTTTTCAGGTTCTCTCACATTAAGCTTTGTACAGACATAAAGTACGGTGTCTTCACTTTCTCTTTCAAAAGTTACTTTGCCATCTTTTCTTATAAATTTTTCGGCCGAATATTTTGTCGGCATCTCTAACGTTGCCTCTCTGATAACAAGTGGCCCCACTCCAATCTTGCTCTTTTTTTCACTGGTTCGCGTCGAAATGAAATAGGCGAACTGCCTGTCCCACGTGCCTTGGTCAGTTTTTAAAAGCTTTACCGTAACGGTTGCTGCGCGCACGCTGCATACAATGCTGCAACTGATAACCGACAGTCTCACTAAACACAACATCTTTTTCATATTTTATGTCCTTTTTTCTGTAAACCAACGCTCATTGGACATAGAGTCAAAAGAGCTCTGCTTCTGACTTCTGATTCTCAGCAGCTCGAACTGTTTTGTTTGCTTTTTTCTTGGGCGCACTCTGCATAAATGACTTATTCTCGATGCGCCCATGCCCATCTTCATCAATAACCAACAATCCCTGCTCCCAAGAAACACCAGGGTTATTTTGCAACGGCGTATCTACCAAGGTAGGGGCCTTAGGCTTACGTACCTCAACATACGTACTGCCTGGCTCTATATCTTTTGCAATCCACAGTTTTTTGAAAGTAGAATCTTTGTAAATATCTACTTTAGCATCAGGGTATTCTCTCCCTTGCCCATCAACCAAGGTGATGGTCCACTTCTGCCCCCATGTATCCGGATCTTCTTTATATACCGGGATCTTAAAAAATTTACCTTGTCGCTCTTTTATGATCTCGCTTACGCCTACCTTCAACATGCTTGTTGGTTTGTAGATATCTTCGGCACCTTCTCCGGCTCCTATTGCAATAACATGCCCTGTCGTGTAAGCAGGTTTGCCTGCATGTTTACCATCAGGGTCAGACAGCACCAAAGAGCCACCTTTGCCCTTGCCATCCTGTTTTTCGTTGATAAATAGGATGTTTTCATCTTCATCATCAAAGGATATCGTCACATCTTTTTTTATCGGTTTATAAGCTGCCAGTGAATGGCTAGTCGTCACCGTTCTTGCCGGTGTCCTTTCTAACCGCGTCTGTAACATGCGCGGCTTGCCATCTTTTCTAGGAGGCAGCCCTACGCTTTGGCTAACGTCAGTTGCTGCAGTTTGTATCACATAATAAAAAGGCTTGTTCCAGGTTGTCGGATCAGTTTTATAGAGCTTTAAGCTCACCTTTTTTGGCTGCGTCACCTGCACACAGCTTATGCACAACGCAGCAACCACTACCATTCTCGATCTTACCTTCATACTCTCTACCTCTTTTTTATAGCGTCATACAGTATCGCCGCAACCAACTCTAGCCGGTTGGGTTGCGACAAAACAAGAGTTGTGTCTGTAGCATGACATACGATGTTCCATGCCTGCGGCATGGCATGAAAGAGCCCTACCGGATGTATGGGGTTTATGCATACAGTGGTAGGGCATGTTTTTACGAGTTCTTCACTATTTTAGTACCGGCACGATCTTTCCGCCTTTGTCGATTGTGATTTTTTGAAGCCTATTTACGTTGTCACCGCTGAATAAGAACTGACTAGCTGCCGACAAACCGGGTCCTTTTACATACAAAATAAAGTCTTTATTCGTAGGAACCACAAGATCTTTGCCAAAGCTGGTATCTTTCTTTATTTTTACTTCGCCATAGACAAAACCATTATTAGGACCACTCGCAACTTCTTTTGCAGTTATTGTCCACAAGGGACCTTTTACTTCTTTTTCAACCGGCACTTTGTGCGTTGGGGCAAGAGCAATATCTAGATCTACGAATGAGAGCTTGCCATTCGTGTCGGCTAGAACCGCCTTACCTTTAAATGGCTCATCATTCCCTTCTTTTAACAGCAAGTCTGAACCAGTATTTTCTATTTGAGTAGTGTTAGGATACACACGTAAAATAGTCTTATGCTTGCCTGGATCAACTGATAGGTTGACAGTCTTTGTAAACCTTTTTGGTTGTGCTGTCATAACAGTCGATGCTCCTCTGGTAACGGCCACTTCAGAAGCAACGCCTGCGGAGGTCAACGGACCCTGCATAGTGCTCTCTTGTCCTGCATCTTTTTGTGTTCTCAATTGGTAAGTCCAAGGCTTGCTCCAGGTAGCTGGGTCATTTTTGAAAACTTTAACCGTGACCGCCGTTACCATCGGCGCAACCCCGACGCACAACGCAGCAATGGTCACTATTCGTGTCATTATCTTCATACTGTTACCTTTTCTATTTACTCAGCCTCTTTAGCGTACTGCCTCAAGCTCTTTGCCATTAAGCCACAAGGTAGGTGTGCTACTTACACCTTCAATGGTAATTGCTCTGCTATTGTCAAAAAGAGGGTTTTTGAGACTAAATGACCGCTGGATCTTAACGGTTTTATACCCACCAGCGTGATACACCGTAATCGTTACCCAATCTTTGTCAATGGGCTGGTCGAAAGAAGCTGTTTGGTTATACAGTATTCTCTTTTTAGCTGGTCTTGTTGCTTTTGCAGTTTTGCTCACCGCGAAGGTAACAGTAACCGGCATTTCTTGTGACAAGGTATTTGTTATGCTGATTTCATTTGCTTGCGCTGCACAGACAAACCCCGCACTCAGCAGCATTATTTTATTGAGAAATTTCATACCATTCTCCTTTTTTTATAAACGTTTATTCTGACATTCTAAATTCACTTTATAGTCGCTTTGCCTTGTCCATCAATATTGATCACAGAACCGCTCTTTATCGCGCCAGCCTTGATTTCAGTAATCTCGGCCGTTTTGTTACCAACAAAGACCTTGTCGTTTTTATCATTAGAACTCACAACTATCCAAAAATCTTTATTGTTGGGAACCTTCAATCTGCTCGTAAGCCCAGTTTCTTTCAATATGTTTACCGTTCCATAGGTCTGACTTTTGTTGGGATTAGCCAATTTTCCCGATGCTGCTTTGACCGTCCACAATACATTCTGGTTATCAGCCTTGACGACCTTTACTTTCGTATACTTAATCGTAGGTTTAGCGGCCTCCATCTTGCAGCTTCCTGTGCCATTATAACCAGAAGGACAGTTAATCTTTATCGTAGTTCCAAAAGGCAAATCATTTTGAGTGTATAGTGTTGTATTTTTAAAAAGAGGTACGTCAGCGGCTCCTGTACCAGGAGATGCATAGGCATCAGCAGTCCAATAGAAACGAACTTCAACACCACCTTTGTCTGTATCAAAAAAGAGATATTTATTACTCTGACCCTGTGGATATTGTGCATCAGATGCAGTGCTTTTCTTAAACTTTGCCGCCGATACCTGGCTGCCGTTTTGCCAGATCTGTATCGCCGACCAACCAAACGTATCGCTGTTTTTCGTTGCTACCAGCTTGCGTATCTCGCAATACACAGCATTCACCAAGCCCATGCTCATCACACCCACTGCAACTACTCTCTTCATCTTCTTCATGCCATCTCCTTTTTATGTATAGCTTAAAGACTGCCAAACTGCTCAAACTCTCTATCTTGTACAGGTTTTTTTCTTTTTTTCGGTGCAGCAGCCTTCACCGTATCAAACAATGTATCAATCTTGTCACCTTGAGTCGCTACTGCTACCATGCCACTACTAACAAGCAGCACATTTTTGTTCGTTAATTTTTTTGTAGGTTCAATCTTTTTGTTTCCTATCTCAGAAGAACCGGCCTTTACATGCACCCAGAATAGTTTATTCGCAGGCACTCGTATTTTTGCAGGTTTATCATCTCCAACCTGCGCAGTATACCCGGTAGGGTTGTCTTGTTCGTCATGTATTGTTACGGTCCAAGAAGCTTCACATGCTTCACCAATATCACAGTCTCTTTTTACCGCAATCTCTACGCTATCTTTCTTCGGTGGATCGATTTTAATGCTGTACACATCAGCACTGGTCACCTCTATGCGAATAACTGAACCCGGCAGCGCTTGCTCTTCAGTAATTTTCAAGGTCTCAATCTGACCGCAGCTGTAGTGCATGTTTTGCCCTTGACATCTTTTTGCCTTCGTAGCATCGACTGGGTACACCTTGATATAGTTGGTACTGTTGCCATCGAAATTAAAGTAGAGCCCTCTGCCTGGCAAAATGCTGCTCGTACTTTTGAATGATGTCTGCGAAAAGGGCGTCGGATCATTCTCTTGAGTAAATACGGCTACAGTCCATGTCTCATTTTTAAGACCGGTTTTGTATGCTTTAACCGACTGCTTGGCTGGCAACAGAGCCTGCACACAACTGACACTCAATAGAGCAACGATTATAAAACTAGTGGTACGTTTCATAGGGTATCTTCTTCACCTTGTTTAAATACATAACTCTTTTACAAATTCTCAACCATGTCGTACCCAATCGTGCCATCACGGCGAATCACTACACAGTTGTAGCCACCCATCTGAAGTGTTTGCGTATTTTTTAAGTTGAAGCCATAACGCGGATATGGCTTGACATCTTTCGATTCACGTACAAAAAGCCAGTTGATAAGGGTATTGTCAAAAGCTATGAGCACACCTTTACCCCCACCATTAATGACTTTATAGGTAAGCTCTATAGGATTAGGAAAATCGCAGAGGTTTTCGTCCATGCTGCCGATGGCATACAAGAAATTCGCACGCACATCCTCTGCTACCAGCTTGATAACAACTGTATACGGCCTGATGATCTGTATACCACATACGCACAGTGCGGCGATAGCGAGTAAGCGAACGGTTATTATTTTCATACAACGTACCCCTTATTGCTAACGCAGGCACCAATTTGCTCTATCATTGAACTTTACAGACGACTTCTGCTCTTACCTTTGCTCTCTTGGGAGGTTTTAAAGTATTCTTGCTTCCAATAACGGGGAAACCCTATCTCGTTAACAACAATAATATCGTGTCCCTGTCTCTTTTGTTCTGCCTCGTCCAACAAGAACAAAACCTTAGCCGAACCAACCGACTCGCTAGGCCTCTTCACATAGAGCTTTTTTATAGTTTTATTGTCGTCGTACTTAATCTGCGCATTGTTTTTGAGTGATTGCCACTTTGGATCATTCGTACCAGTGTCGACGGCGTATTCTAATGCTACAGAAGGTTCTTCTTTGACAACTTTTATCCTAATATTTTTTGAGTGAAGCCCAGGCACAAAGCCTGCCGACAACAGAATAACTCCCGCCAATACTTTAATTTTCATAACAACTCCTTGTACGTTGTATACATCCTAAACAACCATCAGTTCTCGGCCCAATCGTAACGCGTTTGTCGTCATCGATGTTCAGCTGAATATCCCAAATTTTTATAGGCCCATGAGGTATAGTGCATTGGTTCTTACCTCGAGTACAGCCTCTTGATGCGCAATACGTAGCAATGTTGATCTTTTGATAGGACCCGCCATCGACGCAAACAAAAAATTCTGCATCTACCGGGACGCGCAAACGCCGAGAGGCTTTGCCAGAACGCGCAACTATGCTGCCATACGTATACAACGTTGGCTGACCATCGCGTGACTCGACCGCCACCACACACCAACGTTCGGTATTACTGCCCGTTTTGCAGACGACCAGCTTCTCTTCAACCACTGCGACCGATTTATAAGCCTGCTGTTGCGAACAACGCCCAGACAGACTACTCACGAATAGTGCTGAGCCAAAAAAATAGATCGCACGCTTCATCTGCACCCTCTTTGTCTATTTGCGCTTACGCTCAGCCAAACCTTGCTGCCAATAATCCTAACTGAATGATCAAAAGAAAAACAAGAATTGTAGATAAAGCGTGCAAAAAGTGGTTTTTACTGCCAAAATGCTTATACTAAATCTACTAAGATACACCGTTAAAAAAGGCTCTGTAGTTAATTGCTCATTAAGATTTGCACATGGCCGACGTATCCTCAAAAATTCTGAAAAACATTAACCATGGGTCCCTGCCTACGCAGGGATGACGATGGAGAGGAGGAGATTCTTCTGTATGGCTAACAATGGTTTGTTATATCCCAACAATACTCGAGACAACATATTGCATATCGACAACCTCAGCGTCAGCATTGAGGATGCGCCAGTAGTAACCGATCTCTCGCTCACCCTGCAACCAGGCTCCTTACATCTGCTGATGGGAAAAAATGGCTCAGGCAAAAGCAGCCTCGCCCGCACCATCATGGGTGACCCTGCATGCACCGTAACGGCAGGATCATTAACCTACAACGGTCAAGCATTACGTGAGCTTTCTGCCGACAAACGCGCACGGTTAGGCATATTTCTCGCCTTTCAAAACCCCTGTATACTTCCCGGCGTGCCCGTCTTTACGCTGCTCAAAGAAGCCTACCAAGCACAAGGCAACCAGATAGGTTCGGTGCAGGCATTTAAAGAATATGTCATAGCGCAGATGCTCTTTTTGGATATGGACCCCAATTTTTGTGAGCGTAACGTCAACGAAGGGTTCTCGGGCGGGCAGAAGAAAAAGCTTGAACTGTTACAGCTACTCGTACTGCGACCGCGCTGCATCATCCTTGACGAGATCGACTCAGGTCTTGATCTTGATGCCTTAAAACTGGTTACCCGCTGTATCGCTGCACTCAGAGCAGATGCCCCATCGACAACGATTGTCGTCATCACTCACAACCCGCAACTGTTGGATCAACTGAACCCTGATGCGGTACATATAGTGACCGACGGCAAACTCACCCATTCTGGCACTTATGCCCTGCTCTCAACTCTTAAAGATAAGGGGTATGATGCCTTTACCCACAACAGCTGAAAAGAATACCCGTCAGAAACGAAGCGATTACCATTTTGCCACGCAAAAAGGGCTCAACAGGAAAATTGTACTGCAGATTGCTGAGCAGAAAAATGAACCGGACTGGATGATCGACATACGCCTGGCAGCATTAGCCCGCTTTGAAGCGATGCCCATGCCTACCTGGGGTGCCGATCTGAGCCAGCTCGACCCCTATGACATTTTCTATTATGTCAAACCACTCGCGGCACAACAGACCTCATGGGACGATGTGCCTACCACCATTAAAACTACTTTCGAAAAGCTTGGCATACCTCAAGCAGAACGGCAGTTTTTAGCCGGTGTTGGCGCACAGATGGAGTCGGAAGTTATCTACAAAAGTCTGCGTAAAAAATGGGCCGATCTTGGCGTGATCTTCTGTGACATGACGCAAGGGTTATCTGAATATCCGGATCTTTTTAAAGAATATTTTGGCACCATCGTGCCCGCTCATGACAATAAATTTGCAGCACTCAATACGGCAGTATGGAGCGGTGGCTCATTTATCTATATCCCCAAGGGAATCGAGGTCACGATGCCGCTACAAGCATATTTTGCTATGAGCGTTGCACAGATGGGCCAGTTTGAGCGCACGTTGATTATTGCCGACGATAACAGCAGCGTGCATTATGTCGAAGGCTGCAGCGCACCTGTGTATCGTAAAAATTCATTGCATAGCGCCGTGGTAGAGTTGGTCGCTCGCCCAGGGTCGCGGCTGCGCTACACAACCATTCAAAACTGGTCCAACAACGTATACAACTTAGTAACCAAGCGGGCTCTTGCTTACAAAAATGCAACGGTTGAATGGATTGATGGCAATTTTGGCAGCAAAATCACCATGAAATACCCTGCCATTATTCTTAAAGAGCCTGGTGCTCATGGCCATATTCTGTCGATTGCCGTTGCTGGCAAAGGGCAACATCAAGATGCTGGCGGCAAAATGATTCATTGCGCTCCCAACACCACCTCAACCATCCTGTCGAAATCGATCAGCAAAGATGGTGGCCGCTCAAGTTATCGCGGGCTGCTGAAAGTTATCAAAGGTGCGCGTAACGTGCGTGCTCGTGTTCAATGTGATGCATTACTGCTCGATGCAGCATCCCGTTCAGATACCTACCCTACGCTAACCATAGAACAACACCCAGTGGATGTAGGACATGAGGCCTCATTAAGTAAAATCAGTGACGAACAGATGCTCTATCTAGCCAGTCGTGGTTTGTCACAAGCTGCTGCACGCGCGCTCATTATTAATGGATTTATTAATGATTTTGTCAAAGAGCTGCCCATGGAATATGCGGTTGAAATCAATCGGCTCATTGCCCATGAAATGGAAGGGTCTATTGGATGAGCGGACCACACAACGCTGCCACCTACCGCCTTCGAGCGGCACAGGCATACAGCAGCTACACACCATCACCTAACCCTGACCAAGCACGTCGAGCTGCTTTTGTGCGCCCAATACCAACCAGCTCGCCAAGTAGATTTCATGTGCAGCGGCAGCTCGGTTGTGGCGCAGTGGCACTCGATCTCGAGAGCTTCATTGAGCAGTACCCACACGAAGCAGCGACCTACATCTTCAACCGATCGCCAAAGCTATGGAATCACCGTCAAATCTATGCGTATGCCGACGCCTATGCTAACCACACACTCGTCATATACATCCCACCAGAGGTGCGTTTGGCTGAACCTATTGCGTTGCACAGCCTGCTTGACACGTGTGACGCCATCGATCGCTACCAAGCATATAAAATTGTACTCGGCAAGCAGGCACAGGCAACTATTATTGACCGCTATCGAGCAACGCAAGGCACGCACATCCGTTCAGCAACCTATCACGTGGGGACACGGGCTACTCTGAGCGTGATACAAGATCATGTCACACAAGGCACGGCGCAGCTGGCAATGGCACAACTGGTCACCTGTGCAGGACACAGCAGATTCAACATGCACTGTCTCATACAACCAGGCCTGCAGAACGATAGTTGGTTCGATCTGCTGCTTGAAGAGCCTGAGGCACAGGCGTACCTGCGCGGCATCTATGCGCTCGGGCAAGCAGCAAAGCTCAACATTATTGCCGAGCAGGTACATAAAGCTGCTCATACGACCAGTGAAATACAGCTCAATGGCTGCCTAGCTGGTCAAGCGTCGGCAGATTACCAAGGGCGTATTCATATTGCCACATCGGCAGAGCATGCCGTCGCTGCACAACGCAACAGTACGCTGCTGGTCAGCGATACGGCACGCGCAGTATCGGTACCAACGCTCGAAGCACTCGCTCACAACGTGCACTGCGTCCATGCCAGCGCGGTAGGCTCACTCGATGTCAATGCAATTGCCTATTTGGTCAGCCGTGGCATTGCCGAATCGCAGGCACGCCGTATGCTTATAGATGGTTTTTTATCTGCTTCATTAGGCCCATGCGCCATGCTAGAGCCTGTATGTGAAACTATGTTGCACCGTTTGCAGGAGAGCTCATGAAGCACGCCTATCCTTTTGCACAAGCGCGTATGATGGTTCCCTTGCTCAATAAACCGTACAACGGACAGCCACTGATCTATCTTGACAATGCTGCCACCACACACAAGCCACAAGCGGTTATCGATGCAATCAGCAGCTTTTATACTGACGCCTATGGAACTACCGGACGTGGTCTTTATAGACTGGCCGAGCAGGCTACGAGCGCCTATGAGGCAGCGCGTGGTACCGTTGCGCATTTTCTTGGTGCACAGCATGCCGATGAGATCGTCTTTACGCATGGAGCAACCGAATCTATTAACATGGTCGCCTATGCATGGGCAGCTTCACAGCTTGCGCAGGGTGACACGATCGTCATCAGCGCGCTGGAGCATCATGCTAATCTTCTTGTGTGGCAACAGATTGCAGCACAAACGGGTGCACAGCTACTTATTATACCGATACTGCCTGACGGCACGCTTAACATGCAGCAAGCCGAACAGCTCATTACCAAGCACACCAAGCTCGTGGCACTCTGCCATATTTCTAACCTGCTGGGCACACCCGTTGAGGTGAAAGCTCTGGCCGACCTTGCACACCAAGTTGGTGCCAAGATTTTGGTCGATGCGTCACAATCGGTGCCGCATGGCGGTGTTAATGTGCAAGAGCTTGACTGCGATATGTTGGTCTTTTCTGGCCATAAAATTATGGGGCCCACCGGCATCGGTATCTGCTATCTCAAGCATTCTCTTCATGACCAGCTCCAGCCCTATCAACGGGGTGGCGGCATGGTTTATAGTGCAGCCTATCAAACTGCCACATGGCGCGAAATGCCCTACCGCTTAGAGGCGGGCACACCACCAGTAGCGCAGGCGATTGGGCTTGCTGCTGCGCTCAATTTTTTCAGCACGCAGCTTGATGTACAAGCGGTACATGCGCACGAAGCCGCACTTACCAAGCAGCTTATTCATGGATTACAGCGCATACCGGGGATACAGATTTTAGGTCCTGTCGATGAGCTGTGCACGCGTGGCCATTTGGTCAGTTTTGTCTGTTCAGGCATTCATGCGCATGATGTTGCCGCATATTTGAGTATGCATAACATCTGCGTACGCGCCGGTCACCATTGTGCTCAACCGCTTGCACAAATGCTTGGCGTTCTTGCATCGGTGCGTGTCAGCTTTTATTGGTACAACACTGCAGACGAAGTTGATTTTTTGTTAGCTGTGTTAACACGCCTTATGACAGAAAACACTGCTCTATATAGCAAACTACCTTAAATACGACATTTGCCCCTCCTCGGGTCATCCTCGCGAAAGCGGGGATCCATCTCACAACAACAACAAAAGACGAGATTGAGAAAAACGCATTCTTACCATCTTGTTAGATGTGTTTTATCATCACAATATCTTGTCTTAATTTATTTTCACGTCACACTTAGTTGCAGTATGAATTTTATGCTGTTAAAAATCGTGCCAGCTGCTGCATGTTTTCTGTACATTCACGTGATACTGCATGTATCATTAAGCACAAGTAGCTGATACACCGACACCAAAATGTTAGACCATTCGTTTATCTATTTTTTTATTTATGCAGGATCTCACATGAAAATTAGACGCAACAAAATGATAGATGTAACTACTGTGTTGTTATCATGCTGTCTGTGCGTAGCACCGATGCTGCAAGCGGTCGATACAGCGGCAACAAGTGGCGCTGCTGTTGCAAACAGTCTCTTGCTGCCACCCGGAAATGCTTGCACTCTGCAACAACCAAGCACCCAACCACAACTTGTGTATCTTGTCCCTTCACAACCAGCACCGCAACCAGCTCAGCCAACAGTGCAATCTGGTAGAGGTTTTGCTGCGGAATTCTTCCTGCAACATCCAGTACTGACCATAACTGCCATAGGAACAACTGTTACTGCTGCGTTCTGCGCTACTCGTCTTATAATGAGCAACAGAAGAAAACAAAGAATTGATTATTTCAGAGAACGTTCACGCATACTGAGAGACAATCAATTACGTGAAGCTGTTAATACCAGAGCTTCTCAAGCATCGGTTGATGAACTAAGCCAGGAAGTCGGTGCCGCTAACAACAGACTTGATTCTGTCGCAGCAAATGTTGCTACCAGAGCTACTCAAGCATCAGTCGACCAAGGGTTTAGCGATGTAAACTCACGCGTTAGTGCAGTAGGTACAGATGTTGCTACCAGAGCAACCCAGAATTCAGTAAATGAGCTTGCACTTCAAGTTAATGGCTTGGCCGGTGGTGTCGCTACCGCTAACTCATCACTTGCAACCATTGTAGCAAAACAAAAAGAGCAAGAAAGACTGCAATTACTGCGAGACAAAGCAACTAGCACTTGGAATCAAAGTATAGAAAAGCAGGTCAGTGATATTGCAGGAAGAAATGAGCAATCTCGATCTGTCTTGGAAAAAATCCTTGTGAGAACCGCTGCACTGGAATCAGTAGCAACAGAGCAAGCCAGAAAGATCGATGATGTTAATGGCAAGCTTGATCGACTTCTAGATGTCTCTACCAGAACAAATCAACAATTAAATAACTTTGTCAGCGGAGCTCACGGATTTGCTGCGCTTCTTTTACAAAGCAACAAAAGAATGACATTTCAAAATCCTTCTACAAGATCCATTCAATAGACATACTCATGCGCAGGCTGCCGATCGTGGTAGCCTGCTCTTCTTTCTTGCTCCCGCACAAGCAATGTTATATTCTGTGTCCCTAATAAACAAAAATCTCCCAACTCGCTAACACAAAGGACCAGCATGAACATAAAACTATACCCGCTGCTGTTATTAGTCATAGGCGCTGCACTGACGCTGCAAGCGTCAGACAACGAGCACACAACGGGTGCAACAGAGTCTCCTCGCGCATCGGAGCGTACAACACGACAAGTGGTAGACACAATGGAGATGGCGCCATTAACAGAGCCGTTTACAGCAGCTGACTGCGGGCAAGCGCTTGCAAGATTAAAAGAGCAAAATCTAGACCTCAGCGCATTGGTATTGTACCAAACATTGGGAAAGAAAGATGGGGGATATCTCTTTACACCAATGACGGTCACCAACGTCACGTATAAAGACATGTCAGAAGAGGACATGCATGATTTCCCATTTCATAGAGAGAAAGCTTTTCCACGAGATGAATCTAAGTAGAGAGTGGCGATGCGCTAAAGTGCTTTATAATGGCAAGCTTTACTAATACACGACGCCTGGATCCCCATTTTCATGGGGATGACCCGGAGCTAGTGGAAGCTTGTTTTTGTGCAATTCTCTTGCCAGCGCTCGACCGAATGTAGTACCTTCGCAGGTAAAACCATTACTTTAGCAAAGGGAAAGCATGAAAAAAAAATGCTCATGGATATGTAAAGCGGTCACCATTGCACTCATAATCGGTCTCGCACTGCTCCTCTATGCAACCGGTCTCTATGAAAAACTATATCACGCGCTGTGGAGCGATGGCGCAAGCAACACGCTGAAACAGATGGGTGGCTACACCTACGGACACTCAGTTGCCGTGTACATAGGCTCAATGATACTGATCGTTGCCCTATCGCTGCCTATCGTCATACCGGTTGTTATAGCAAGCGGATACCTGTTTGGCCTCTTTTTAGGGGCGCTTTATTCCGTAATCGCTACGGTAATAGGAGCGCTTGTACCCTTTTTAATTGTGCGTTACTTGTGTGGCAACTATATCAAAAAACGGTATAGCAAGAAGTTTGCAACCTTTAATACCCGCGTTGAGAAGTATGGCGCTAACTATGTGTTAGTGCTCCATTATCTGGCAATTGTACCCTTTTTCATTATCAACACCTTTGCAGGGCTGACGAATATGTCACTGATGACCTTCATGCGTCTGACAGCACTCGGTTCATTTCCCGTCTATTTAATCTACACCTTTGCAGGGCATGAATTGAGCGAAGTCAATTCACTGTCAGATATGCTCTCATGGCCGGTGATTATTGCGATGCTTTTATTATTATTGCTTGCGGCAATACCGATCGTTATACAACGACTTAAAGGTTCATCTGCCTATTTGGATGAGGATAAAGAGAGCACTGAGAATAGCACTGCATCAAAGAATGCGCAGACACCTCATCGTGGCCACAAGGAAAAATAATTTAAGCGTTTTGCCACGCATGAAATGCGGACTTGATACTATCAATATCACACAACATGCACTGTGCAGCCGTCATGCCGGCATCTCGCGCCGCCTGGACGTTTTGGATAACATCATCGATGAAGAAAGTATCGTGTGGATCAAGATTATAGGTATTCAAAAGATGCCGGTAGATTGCCGGATCAGGCTTTACGTACCCACAATCACCCGATATCACAATACCATCAAAAAGAGCAAATAAATCTGGATCCTTTTTGACCAGCTCAGGAAATGATTCAGAGTCCCAGTTTGAAAGAATATAGAGCTTATAGCCTGATGCTTTGCACGCGCGCACAAAATCAAGACTCTTGTACAGCAACTGTTGCGTATTCGCCAGATGGTGCGGCGTGAACATCATCATGGTCATACCATACATAAGGTCACGCTCGGCGGGACTGACGAACCACGACGAATAAAGCGCACAGTTTTCTTTACAAATCGCGCGCAATGAACGGCAACTCAGACGCCCGGTCATCCACTCAACCATCAGCTGTGGCAATCGTTGGCCAAACTCATCATAAGCGAAGCAATCAGTAGCCGTATACGGCATACAGGAGCGCAAAAAGGGGTACAACAGTTGATTGCGAATTTTTTCAGTCGATCCAGAGATCATGCACGGATTGGCACTAAAGTAGTAAAAAAAATGGTGCGGCCCAGTGGCTTTGAATGCCTGGAGCTTGTCAGAGGCCGCCAAAACCCCACCTATATCAAAAATCACCGCTTTTTGTGCTGCTTGATCACCAGCTCTGACCGAGAAAGTCAAAGAGCATACGGCTAGCACTACGGCTTTGAAACGTATAGTTTCCATACCTGCTTTCCTGTTTTAAGGCTACATCACATGCATAGTAGCAAGTGTACGCTAGATGCCTGACCGACACAAATGGCCTTATGCTATGCAGGCTTTGGCGATAATTGCCTGCTGATTTGACCAAGCTACTTTCTGGCAATAAACTGGGCCTGCATTGATGTACACTCGTTTTATTCATACACAAAGAAAGAGAGTTCTATATGCTCGTACACGCACCTGTACCTTTAGTTATGCTCTTTATTGCTTCGCTCTGCACGCACACCGCAACCACCGCCATGGACGAACAACCACTGATCTTATGCATTGAGACAGGGCAAGACGAATCTCCACGCCCTACGCTCCCTTCTGCCCGATCTAGTTTGCACAGCTCTCCATCGTATGGTTCTGTCGCCACGGTCATGTTAAGCCCGCATCATTCGCCGGAGCGGCAGGAGCTTGATCAGCCACCAAGAGTCTCTGCGTGCAAAAAAACATGCTTCATGGCAGCTGCTGTGGGGGCAATGACTTTTTTGGCAGGCTTGACCGGTTATTCTTTCGGCGTAAACAGCTGCAACCCTGGCTGAGATGAGTCATACAATGAGCAAACAACAGGCTTTTTGACACTTAAAAAAAGAGTCTTATTTGACGCGTAGATATGAACTGCCTATACTTGCTCCTGTCGTTGGCAGATCGTTTAATTCATCACTTACTCGTAGGATTCATGTATGTATACCATGAAAAAGTTGCTCATCGTTGCAGGACTATTCGTTGCTGTCTCAGCTCAAGCTGCTGACAACACACAGGCACAAAGCGTATTTGGTAAAGTAACAGATGCTGCAAGCAAAACAGCTGGCTCTATTAAAGATAATGGTACAAAAGCTTTCTCATTTGTTGCACAAAAAGCGACCGCCGCTACTTCAACCTTTAAGAACAGCGCTGCTGTTGCTAAAGCTCAAGAACAAGCGTCAAAGCTTGCTACGAAGGCAATAACTTTTGGTATCAATGACAACGATGGTCAAGCTAAAGTGGTTTTTGTTCAAGGTGCAAAAGTGGTTGCTGTATTGGTAACAAGCTATGCTCTTTACTACGCTTACAAAAAATTGTTCGCTCGCCCAACCAAAGCTGTAGCGATCGAAGAGCAAGAAGAACCAGTATATTTCTACATAACAACCAGCCAAGAAGAGGCTAAAGCATTAGCACAGGCTGCACAAGAATATGCTGAAGTTGCCCCTGTAGAAGTCATTACTAACGAAATCGCTACAGAATGCCCAGAAGAAGCTGTATGTGTTGTAGCAGTTACGCCTGACGAAATAGTTATTGAACGCGTAATCTGCCAAGAAGAAGTGACTGAAGTTGCTTCTGAAGACGCTATTCTTGGCTAATGAGCCTTGCTAATCGAACCAGATCTTACAAAAGACGATGTGTTATGCATCGTCTTTTTTTTGCGGTATGCTTTGTAGTATGAATATCTACCAACATGAATTGATGGACCATTACCGTTCCCCGCGCAATCATGGGCTCCTTACCGAGTACGATTTTCTCTCGCGTGAACATAACCCTTCATGCGGTGACCAGGTAACCGTATCGGGCCGCTTTGATGCCAATGGACTATTACAGGCCGTTGGATTTGAAGCTACCGGTTGCGTTATCAGCGTGGCAACAGGCTCACTGCTCTTTGAACAGTCTCTTGGTAAATCACACGACCAGATTATGGCTCTTGACAGTGCGAGCGTTCTTCAGTTGATTGGTATAGAGCTTGGACCAACGCGTCTCAAATGTGCTTTATTACCATTACAAGCCCTTAAGCAAGGGCTGCTCAGCAGAGGAGATGCTCTTCACGCGAAACTGAACTGATTACACAAGAGCTTGGAGTATACGAATATGCTCGATCGCGCAAAACTATTCAAAGAGATCACCCGCGTATCTGACGCGCTCTTTATTTCCTATACTGATGAGTATGCATGCGCACGCGCAGTCTGGCAACGCATTACCACTGATCCTTCATTTGCCGACAACGTAATCGCTCAACAATGGTCATTACCAATTCCTGCATGGTCTGGACCGCTCGATGCAACATACGATATAACAGAAGCATCGGCGATCTATCGCGTCATTGCAGTGGACGGATCACAAATTTACCCTGACCGCCACCAAGGCACCAGCTGCTATTTAATTAACGTTGGCTGTATTGTGTTGAACTATGGCGCCACCGACTCGTATGCTCAGGTGGCAACAGAGCCATATGTATTCACCGGCGATGAGGATGCGGCTTTTTTGGCATCATCAACCGATATCGTCAATGCATTACGCGAAGCGTATGAGTTTGAAGCCGGTCTTGCGCGCGCACTGCGCGAACGGGAAACCGCTACCGATGGCATGGCGCTGCTGTTTGATGGATCGCTGATTTTTTGGCACTTAGAATCGAAAGACGCCTCTTTTAAAACCTATTTTATCAACCGCTATGTTACAACGCTGACCGCATTACATGAGCATCATATACTGTACGCGGCCTATGTGAGCATGCCACGCCACCGCGAAGTCTCTAACCTGCTTCGTCTGGCCTTATGCAATTTCGATTGTACCAAGCAGGAAGCGTATGCTGCCATTGAGCATGTCACCGATGCAGCAGTCATGAATTTCTTTTTACAGCCGGGCCAACGCTCGACGGTCTTTGCTTATACCGGATCGCTGCGCGCGTTATATCCAGAGCCAACACGTCCTCATTTTTTTTATCTTAATACCGGTTATGAAATAGGTCGTGTTGAAATACCGGCATGGATTGCCCGTAACCAGGCTGCCTGCGACTGCATTGCAAGCATACTGCTTGATCAAGCGCGCAAAGGGCATGGGTACCCGGTAGCGCTTGCTGAAGCGCATGAACAGGCGGTAGTGAAAGGTCCTGACCGCGATTTCTTTTACCAGGTTATTACCAAGTATGCCTTGCAGCAGAAAAAGCGTATCGAGATTTCACCTAAAAGCATGAAGAAACGATCGATTGGGATATGAAAAGAGGCGCTTGCGCGCCTCTCGTGTTAGCCTAAAAATTTCTTGAAGAAACTACTGATACTGCCGCCAGACTGCGCTGGCTCAGTACCAATGATTGCAGAATAGGTCATCAACGCCTCTTTGGCAGGCTCAGTCAATTTGGTTGGAATATGGCACATAGCTTTGACAACGAGATTGCCTCGCGCATTGCCACGCAGCTTATTAAAGCCTTTGCCCGGAATCACTACCTCATGACCAACCTGGCAGCCCTTCGGAATCTTTATAGTCTCTTTGGTACCATCAATGCTGGCAATCTCAACCTGGCTACCAAAAACGAGCTGTGGATAGGTTAAGATCACTGAGCAGACGAGGTTGTCCTCTACACGCTGAAACTGTTTGTCCGTGGCAACATGCACTTTGATGATCAGATCACCAACGGGGCCGCCGAATATCCCAGCATCACCCTTGCCCTTAATGCGTAGCTCAGCGCCATCATAAATACCGCTCGGCACATTAACGGAGAAGGTATCATATTCACGAACCCGTGACTGGCCTGAACATTTTTTACATGGGGATGGTATGGTAAAACCGTTGCCAGCACAACTAGCACAGGTTTGTGATACCATAAAAAAGCCTTGCGCAAAGTTCTTCTGACCAAGACCACCACATTCTTTGCAGGTCTGATAGGTTGTCCCTGGCTGCGTTCCTTTATGATCGCAGGTGGTACAAGCAACATAGCGCGAAAAGGCCATCTCATATTTGCAACCGAGATAGGCATCTTTAAGTGATAGAGTAACCTCTTTAAAAAGGTCATGCCCGCGCTCTGCCGTTGGAGCCGTCTTTTTACGTCCACGACGCCCAGACTGCTGCCCGCCAAACAGATCACCGAAAATATCTCCAAAATTAGAGAAGATATCATCCATGTTCATACCGTGCCCATGACCGCCATGCCCCTGAGAACCATCCACGCCGGGATGCCCAAACTGGTCATACCGCTGACGCTTGGTCTCGTCAGACAACACTTCATAAGCTTCTGCCGCCTGCTTGAACTTATTTTCGGCTTCTTTATTGTCAGGGTTGCGATCGGGGTGATATTTAAGGGCCAATGCGCGGTAGGCCGCTTTGATAGCATCTAAGGTCGCGTTTCGAGGTACCCCTAAGGTGGTATAATAATCCTGTTTTTGCATTAAATTTTCTCTTTTTGAAATGGTTAGACCAATCAAAGCCATATTTCAGCTATTGAAGCGCTAGTATACCATCAAAATGGCTGCTTTTGTAGCATAAAAAAGGAGTTTAGTGGCATGTCGCCAACAACAAATCATAGACTTTTACAAATTGAAAATATTAATATAGAGATAATTATGAGCGATCTCACTATAAAGGAGTTTGGTATGTTCACTTTAAAAAGACCTATCCTTATAATTTCTCTCGCGCACTGCTTGCTGTTTGCGCCGCATGCCTTCGGCCGCCCAGCATCACTGCCTACGCGCGAAGATGTTGCGCTTTTTAAAGCGGTAACACCAAAAATCGTCATGTCTATCCCTAATAGCGTCCTGAAGCAGGAGCCTAAAGAAAAACTGAATCAAGTTATTATCGCCGGTTCTGATGTTTTTGATCTTGCACTTGCTATAGAATCAGGCGAACTCACTAATGAGTTTAAAGAGAAGCTCAACATTATACGCACCGAGTTTAAAGCTGCTAATGCCAGGCTCATTGCTGAAAGTAAGAAATTAATAGCACTTAAAAAGGAGATGGCCAATGCTTCACTTGAAGAGAAAGCAGGTCTGCTTGAGAAGCAAACGATGGTGATGCTTGACATGTTCAACAATATGACCGATCCCATGCTCAACGTTTCGGTTGCCTTTAAGGATCTGAATGGCATGCTCGTCGCCAAGCTTTTACAGGTCTTAGAGCTTATTCCACCGATTACCCCCTACCTGACCGTAGGCAATGGTGACGACAAAATCGCCTTAAGCCGCTTTATGAGCGTTAAATTACAAGAGATGATCACCTATACAGAGTCGTTGAAAAAAATAGGGCTTAACCTGAAGGCGACCTACAACGAGCTGCGCTCAGACCTTATGCGCTGCAAAAATGACCTTAAAAAGTCATATAAAACTGTCGCAGCTCAGAAACAGCTCTTGCCTAACATAGGGCAACCAGCACCGGAGATTGCACCCCCAGCATATGATGATCAAGAAATTGCACCACCGGCATATGCTGCAGGCGGTTGATACCAACTTCTGAACACTAACCTACTCTTTAAAAATGAGCCCTCTTGGCCTCTTTTTTAAGCTCAATTGTGCTATCCTTGGCCTCATAAAAAGAAACTCATCAAAATTGCTCGTTTTTGTTTTGACTTTAGCACTATTTTACATTACAATCTTGAACGTTCCTTTGTGAAATATACGGGCGGTTAGCTCAGTTGGTAGAGCATCAGTCTTACAAACTGGGGGTCGCAAGTTCGAATCTTGCACCGCCCACCATACAATGCCCAAAAGAACATCGACATTCTATTCCTCGGTAGCTCAGTTGGTAGAGCAAACGACTGTTAATCGTTAGGTCGCAGGTTCGAGTCCTGCCCGGGGAGCCAGTCTTCGCCAATCCACGCCTTCAAGGTTTGGCTGGCTTCGCCTGGCTGTCGCCAAAACTTTATAAGTGCAATGAAATCCATATCGTTATGGAGCTGTAGCTCAGTTTGGTTAGAGCGTCCGCCTGTCACGCGGAAGGTCGCGAGTTCGAGTCTCGTCAGCTCCGCCATACTTCGCCAATCCATGCCTTCCGGCTTGGCTGGCTACGTATGGCTGGCGCCATTTTTTTATAGATGTCGCCATTCCTGCAACAAAGATAGAATCTACTAGGGACTTCCAGACAGGTTT
>JAFEAZ010000007.1 GCA_018266085.1 Candidatus Babelota bacterium | reverse complement strand
TATTTTTCTTGCTATAACGTAGAAATGAAATCTGCCTTTTTAACTCCTACAGAAGACAAGCTTTTTGCGGAGCTTGATACTGTAGCTGGAAGATTTACTGATATAGAAGAGGATTTAATTAAGTACTCAGGAGCATATTTTAGTGAACCAGAGTTGAAATCTAAAGTAATGGATGTCAAAAAAAACTACAAGAAAATGGTGACTGGCAAAGCGATACAGTTGCTTTATAAAAAAGAAATGAGATAGCTTAAGCATGGAACGATGTTTAATTTCTTGTCCAAAAAACGTACCTGGTATAAGAGGCTGAAAATGAGGGGTGTCATGGAGTTAAGCGTATTAGGCAACATACGGCGAGCATTCGTATTGTGGGGGCAAGCTTTTCTTGTGCTATGCAAAAACCCAATATTTCTGATGTGGCAAATTGTAGTAGCTGCTTTAATGAACTTTTTAAGAGGGTTTGTTAACAGTCCTGTCCTTGCATTAACTCCTTTATCAACTTGGAATTTCACTATTGTCCATTACACGATGCGTTTTTTGCGTGGAGAGCGGGGTGGTTATAAAAAGTCTTATGAAGCATCATTTCTTTCTTCCTCTATTTATTTCGCATTATTCTTACCTCTTTTTTCTGTTTTTGCTGCGTTTAATAGAGGAGAGCCGTATATCAATGTTTTTGTGGCAAAAATTTTATTTTATTTATTGGTAACGTTTTTATTGTGCATCTTCATATTCCAGCACATGGAAGCAGTAATAACTTGGACAGGGGAAAATAGCCTTAAACAATCTGCAAAGCGCGCCTGTTATCTTATTTGTCGTAATAAAGTTATCGTAATAACTTTGACCTGTTTACTCTTTCTCACGTGCATACCGTTATTGATAGCGCTACAACAGGTTGAGCTTTCTATTGATCTTGGTGATACGCCATTGCAAGCTTTTAAAGCTATTGCTTCATATCTAGGAAAACTTTTTTTTCCCTATTACGTAATCACTCTCTCAATAAATCTGTATTGTATGTCATTGACAATATTTTATTACGAATATTATGTTCGCAAAAATCTAAGTAGTTAGCATAATTGATGCATTGTTTGTGCAAAAGTAGCTCTTCTTATATTCTTGTTACCCACCACATAACTTCATGCTTATTGTGGTACAGATGTACCATTGCGCTATTTGGTATCGCCAACAACTGATCGATAACCACAAAATCTGCTTGACCTTGGAACTTAATCGTGCAGACAATATGGTGCACGTTGCTGTCGGTCATCCATCGGTTAATGAGTGACAATAGGCGTTCAGGGTAGCAAATAATGTCAGAAAATAACCATCGAGCATCAGGAACCTGTTTTGGGCTGAGGCCAAAAGCGCTCTCTTGCAAAAAGCTGATGTTAGGTGATTGTGCAACGAGGTCAGCAAGTGGTGCTTTGTCGACGCTTGTCACCTTGCAACCTAATTCTGCCAAAACCCAGCTCCAACCGCCAGGTGAAGCACCAAGATCTATTACGTGCGTACCAGGAGTCGGCGGGGCGCAGTGTACGGTGAAAAATTCCCATAATTTTAGATACGCGCGTGATGGTGGCACGCTTTTATTTTCAACAAATTCGATAGCTCCAAGTGGATAGCGCGAGGTGGTATGTAGTGAACAGATGATGCTGTTTTCATCAAGCAATGTCCAGCCACCCATCGGGTGCTTAGGTTTGTCCGCTAAAAAAGGAACCGGCTCTTGGTTAAGCTTGGGTAACCCGTCCTGTATAAGCTGTGCGCGCCGATGATTACCTATACTATAGAGCGCCCAGTTTCTGCCCAGCGCTTTGAGCTTTTTGATGGCGTCACCAATAGAGGCTATGGCAATCGTTTGGCAATGGCGCCACGTTACTTGCGCAAATAGAGGGCTGTAGTCGGCGTCTAGACAATAGAGGCGATCATGTTTTTCAAAGCTGATGCCCCGAAAATTGAGCTCTCGCTCTAATTCAGATTCTAAGTGGTAGATTGCTAAGGCAATGGTGACAACATTCATATGGTTTTTTATAAGCTCTTTGTGGTTTATGGTAGCCATTTACAGCTCTGTGTACTTCTTAGAGTTACCTTTTGCCCTTTCAATAGGGTATTTGGCCGCATTCTTGGCAAGTTTATGCTCCATGGCAGCAGCTAGATCGATCTTTAAATCGTGAGCTAGAATAAGGACCCATCCCATGACATCAGCCAGTTCATCGGCAAATTTTTCAGGGTTTTCTTTAACCGCTTGCGCAGCCTGCTCATCCGTTTTCCACTGGAACAGTTCAAGTACTTCGGCTGCTTCAAGAGCTAATGATAGAGCAACATCTTTTGGTTTATGAAACTGCTGCCAATCACGCTCGTTGCGAAAAGCTATAAATTTTTGGGTAAAGTTTTCGAAATCTGACATGATACACCTATTTTTTATTTTTAAATCTAGTTGTGTAGTATAATGGGGCTATCGAGAAGAATCCAGGCCTTTTTTAGCGTTATGATGGGAGTTTTCATGCCGCAACTATCTATGTCACGTACTACCATCGGCATGATGATCCTGCTTATTGTTGGCATCAGTTACTGCTTTTTTAACTATAGTGCGAGCAGGTATACTAAGGCAAAAAAACAGGTAAAAGCCTATTACGTTTCAAAAAATTCACATGAATTAGTTACCGAGCCGGTTGAGTGGATTGTAAAGGTTGTGTACAGTGATAACCCCATTAGTCGCCTCTTGTTACCAGTCAGTGGGTATTTTGGTAAGCATGTTACTCAGTATGCACACAAGGTGGCACACGCAACAGATCCCATCGTTGTTAATACCAAAATTGGGCGTTTTCAAAGGCTTTATAAAGAGATGCTCGACATGCATGAATATGCTGTGCCAGACCAAGGATTTAAGACCTTTAATGATTGGTTTATTCGCAGGTTTAAAGATCTAGAGGCCTCTCGCCCGATGGAGCCAGATGTTCATGCTATTGTATCGCCTGCCGACAGCAAGCTCTTAATTATACCGAATTTATCGCAAGATCTGCGCATTGTGATTAAGGAGCAGCGCTTTAATGTTGCAAAATTTTTAGGTGATGTAGCCTTGGCAAAGCAGTTTGATGATGGCGTCATGATGATCTTTAGGCTTGCTCCGTATGATTATCATCGGTACCATTACCCATTCGATTGTTTTGTTGGACCTGAGCAATGCATCAACGGAGGGTACCATTCGGTCAATCCGCGCGCCTTTACCGCAGGGGCAAAACCGCTCACGACCAACAAGCGTTCGTATGAGGTATTAACGCCCGTTGGTACAATGCACACAGGGTGCACCGTTGCGATGGTGCAAGTTGGAGCAACGGTGGTGGCCAGCATCATCAATGAGTTCATGGACTATACGACTGGCAGACTTAAAGATGCACACACACTATACAAAAAAGGGCAAGAAATGGGGTACTTCCAATTTGGTGGTTCCACCATTGTGCTCTTGTTCCCTAAAGGTGCCATTGTGCCTGATGCGCAGATCGTTGCCCATTCTCAAAATGGGTATGAGACTGCGGTTAAAGTGCGTGAGACTGTAGCCACCTGGGCTGTACAGTCTTGATCGAGTATTTAGCACCTTTAATGAACTATTTTTTGGTTGAAGCATCTTATAATGGCTTCTTCACGATAATAATCTTTTCATTATAAATTTTGCACATTGTCGCCATTCGTGATAGTCTGCCACCCATGCAAATTATTGATCAGTAGGCAGTATTGAGTAAGCAGTAGATAAACATCTTGAGGAGAGCAACATGGCAGCACGTAATTCAGGATTCGTCTTTTTCTTTTTTTTAGCAATGAATAGTTTTGCGCAGGAGATGCAAGAGAGCGCGCGCGAGATCAACCAAACCAGCGAAGTGCACAAAAATTTTGTAAGCATGGAAGCGGTGGAATCGATGTGCAAAGCGGTGTATGAGCAGGCAATCGAGGACAGCTTCAAGCCAGAGCTCATTATTGGTCTTTCGCGCGGTGGGTTAGTGCCACTTTGTTTCTTAGCCGGCGAGGGCAATTTTAATAACCGTCACGTAAAAACGATCAGTGTTGCTTCGTACAGCGATCATGGCAAGCGCGGGCAGCTCAAGCTTCTGGCTCCCTGGGGGCGGCAAGATTTTGCCTATCTAAAACAGTTTAGTGCGATTTTGATTGTGGATGATCTTGTCGATTCGGGTAAAAGTATCTCTTTTGTGGTTGATTTGGTTAAAAAGCATGTACCACATGCCACGGTAAAAACAGCGGCACTGTTTTACAAGAGATGCTCAATCATAAATCCTGACTATTATGCGCAAGAAACGACTGATTGGGTTGTGTTTCCTTGGGAGTGGTAATCGTAGTAACGGTTACGCCAAGCGCAAGAACTTTAAGAGCGCAGAGCGTTTTGCATGGTGAGTCAGATAGAACGCGTTACGTTGTGCTACCAGCCTCAGAACATACGCCTTTGCGGCATCATCGTAATGGTTATGCAACGGGCACACGCCTTGTGCAATCTTAGCAAGCGGGTCGTTGAAAATATTCATGCCTGCGACACTGAGTACGCGTACCCCGCGTGTTAAGCGATCCCTTTCAAATTTTTTGACCGTTTTTTCTGATGGCATAGCCCCTTTGTCCGTATCAATAATAACAATTTTTCCGCCACTTAGTATGTAGTTAGCGGTATGCAGATCATAATGGTGTGCCAATAAAGCAATCTCACAGAGCTGTTTGACCTGTTCAAGATTAAGCACCTGTGCGTTTGCGTCGGGCACCACTTTTTTGACGATGACCAGGTAGTTTTTGTCGGCTATTTTCTCTGGGCGACCAGGAACGTGATAGAGGTATTTGTTCGCAACTCCCAGCAGATGCAAATTATGTGTGCGTATCAGCGATTCGACTTTCTGCGCATTATAAAACCGTTCAGTGCCATATTTTATCAGATAGCCCGGTAGCCAGGGAACTTCATGAACATGCGCTCCCATGCGCAGATGTGGTTGGTCATGAGCAGTGCGCAGTATAATTTGTAACTGCTTTGCGTGACCATCTAAAACCTTTTTCACCGCAGCAGGCAGCTGTGAAGCATCACACGACATAGTGCATGCGCTAGCCAGCAGTGCCATCAATAAAGAATAACGATCAAGGGAATACAGCATCACGTAATCCTTTTTAGTACTTCTTAAGCAATACTAGGATAGTGGCTGGCAGAAGCGAAAAGCAAGAGTATGGTATTACCAGCGCAGGCGTAACATGCGCCGCAGGCCAAGATCTAACCAAAGATGTGACAGTGCACCGCCACAAAAAAAGAGTGCGTTACGAGCAACGAGTGGGAAATAACGTGGTGCTGAGCAATAGACAGCGAGCGCGATGCTTGCGGGCAACGCTATCATAAACCAGGGCTTGTGAAATAAGCCGCGGTGATTAACGAGCATAGGCACAAGAGCTATAATACCCAATAGAGAGAGAAGGCAGTAGCATTGACGCACAAAAAGGCAGAGAAAAAGAGCAAATAATAACCAATACAGCCATTTTTGCCCTTTGCTTTTGACATCAATATCTGGAAATAGTGATCCGGCAAGCGTACAAGACAACCACTCTAGCATGCTGATCATAGACGGGTTATGATACTGTTTCATCACGAACAGTAGAGCTATAAAAGTAACAAAGCCTCCCGCCAAATGTCCTTTATAACCGGGCATACCAGAGCTCCTTTTTTTTGAGCACAATCTTATGTGTATTGCAATCGCATACAGGTCGTTTTTGGGTAGTAGAATGACAAAATTTCGCGATAGGTGTGTCCTTGGCGCTCCATTTCACGTACACCCCACTGGCAGATCCCTAAATGATGTCCAAAGCCACGACCTTTAAAGAGAATGCCATGAGACTGTTTGTGCGCAGAAAAACAGAAGCTACGTATATTTTTTAATAAACTATACACACGTTTTCCTGTTACATTGATGCTTCTTTTTTTGCCATGGATGCTTACCTGCTTAACAAGGCCTGCTTTGTCATACTGAGTAATGCGCAGGTCGTGAATGCCATTAAGTGAGAGGTCATGTGTTTTTAGCAGGCTTATCAGTTGATCGGACGAGTAAAAGACCTCCCAGGCATATATTTTGCAGCCTTGGCAGAAGGTGCAGGGATAGGGACGCGCTAAATAAGGAGCTTTGCGGAAGTCAAAACCGCTTATATGTGCTGGAATAACACCGCCACAACAGATATCAAACATAGCCAGTATCGGCTTTCCTTCGTGAGCAATAAAGATACCGTTGGTATCATCGACGGCAGTGCGTAAGTGTTTAAAGGTGTGAACGCCCGTATAGGTTTGATGATGGTTGGTGTTGCGAATATGGTAGGGTAATGAGGATTTGCGCGCATTCAGAATCATTGAAATGGCATAACTACGACTGGCAATGGCAAACACCTTATTAACTTCGAGCGGCCAACCAGGAAAACTTTCAGTGCGTAGCACCGAAAAGATATAATCTTCTAGCTCAATGCGATTGATGAGCAGTGCTCGTTGTTGCCAGCGCATAACGATAAAAATGCCCTGATAACGGTTACCGTTGTAAGCAATCGGTTCATCTGCTTTGGCTGGTACAATAATGAGCGATTCACTTTTGTAGCGCTTGTTATTAATAACCATACCGCGTGTATCAGTTCGTATGCAGATTTGAGCATATGGGACGAGATCCTTTTTCGTACGATCATTGCGATCGTAGATGATAAAGCCGCCGGTGGCCTCCAATGTCCACGAGCCTGTGCCAATCTCTTGACTGTCTAGCAGTACGCGCACTTGGTATTGATTGGTTGATGCCCTAGTGTCGGTTGATTGAGCCTGCATTGTTGAGATACACAGGCAGAGCATAAAAGTGCCAAGCTTATAAAGATACTGCATGATGATGTAAAAACTGTATGAAGGGTGCTGGAGCTGACGTCTTTGTGTCAATACCTTTATTGGCAAGAGCGTCAGCAGCTGTGTTGTCTTCTCGCAAAACGTGAGACACGTTGTAATGCATATCGCTAAGTAATTTTTTTGCCAACGCGTGCAACTGTTGCAAACGAGGCTCTTTCACTTTATACAGGCCATTTATTTGCCGCACAAGTAGTTGTGAGTCGGATATAATCACAACAAGATCACCGTGCTGTAATAACTTTTTCAGTTCAAAAAGTCCGAGCAGTAGTGCCAAATATTCAGCTTCATTATTCGTTTTTTTTCCCAGAAATACGCCATAGGTCTGCGCAACCAGATCATCTCTTACTATATGCACGCCGGCACCAGAAGGCCCAGGGTTATTTCTCGAAGCGCCATCCACTGAAAGCTTCCAGATGCTAAAGATAGGTTTGGGGGCTGATGCAGCATCTTGTGTGGTCGGTTCTTGGTTTTCGTCGGCAGGGAAAAGTAACAGTTGTTTCATATCTACAATCATTAAAGGTATTAAAGCTGGTGTGCTATTGGGCAATACAGAAAGCGGTAACAGCTTTTGCATTCTAGCAACGCTCGTCGGCGCAACTGCACTAACTCTTGGTGTGATAAGCCATGAAAACAGGCTGAACAGGAATCCTGTTCGATGGGGACTACAGGGTTAGGCACGCGTGAGCGCATGGCCGCATATTTTTCAAGCCATTGCTCTGGCACGCCCTGTTCATAAGAGGCTCGTCGAGCAGCGGTCGTTGCTTGTGTTGTTATTTCGTCGGCCATCTGCTGTTGCTTTTCGGCAATGGCAGTAGCGATGCGCTGTTTTTGTTCCTGATTTGCGAGCAGCAGTTTATCGTGACCACGTTTGCGCGTTTCCAGCGCTGTCCAGCTGTTTAATAGGCGCTCTTCTGCAGCAAGCTGTTGTGTGTTGATGCTATCGATCTCACTCATAATGGCACGATGCTCACGGGGATTCATTGCTGCGGCAAGGCGCTCTTTTTTTTCTTTGATCTGTTGATCGAGAGAGGCTATCAGGAGTTCATCGGCATCGATCTCTTTTTTCATAGAACGAATACCACTGTCGGATACGGTTATCGTGGCGTCAAGCTCGTTTTCTTGCGCATGCAAAAGGGTGATTTCTTTTTGGAGAGCGACGATATGAGCACTCATTGAGGCGTAGTCACGATCGAACGTGATTAATGCTATAAATTTTATAAGCGGTGTCTCATTAAGCATGATACCCTCTTTGCGTTGTGATACTATTAGGGTTGCATGAACGCACCGCACTGTATCTAAATGGTGGGCCCACCAGGACTTGAACCTGGGACCTCTCGGTTATGAGCCGATTGCTCTGACCAACTGAGCTATGGGCCCCACCAGCTATGGCGATCGGTACACTCATTGTGTGCACTAATTCACCACCTAACGGTACATGAATTTACATCTATTGTGAAGTAAAAAGCGTAAAATTATTGCGTCGAGATTAAAAAATCTTTAAGACGTGTACTGTACGCCCATTCGTTGTCGTACCAACCGAATAGTTTTGCCATAGTAGTTCCTGATACGCTTGTTAACTGCGTATCAATGATTATCGAATGCGCATTACCTTTAAAATCTGTCGAAACCAGTGGTTGGGTGCAGAGGTCGATAATTGTCGGCATGCGTTGTGCAGCGGCAGAAAATGCTTGATGCAACGCTTCGATGGTAACCTCTTTTTTTGTGGTAACGGTCAAATCGATGAGCGATACAATAGCGACTGGTACACGTATTGCCGTTGCTTGAATACGATTATGCAGATGCGGCAATATTTTGCCGATCATTTTTGATGATCCTGTGCTGGTAGGAATGATATTTAAGGCTGCAGCACGAGAGCGTCGTAGATCTTCGCCTTCTACATCGAGTAGCACTTGGGTATTGGTATAGGCGTGCACTGTCGTCATGCATCCTTGATCTATTCCAAACGCCTCATCGACCACTTTCAACATGGGGAGCAGTGCATTACTCGTGCAGCTACCCAGCGATATAATCTGGTGGTTTGCGGGATCATACGCTGCATCGTTAACACCGGGAATAATAGTGATGTCGTCGTCATGAGCGGGCGCAGTAATGAGCAGCTTGTCAGCTCCCGCTTGTAGATGCAATGTAGCATCTTGACGATTGGTAAAGCGTCCAGATGCTTCCACGACCCAATCGATGCTCAGCTCTTTCCAAGGGAGTTTGAGCGCATCCTTTTCCGCTACTATGCGTATACGTGTTGTATCGATCGTTAAATAATCATCTTCGATCGATACAGATCCAGGGTAGGTGCCCATGATCGTGTCATACATGAACATATGAGCAATAGATTCTTTTTGTGCCGGACCAATGTTGATTGCAACGACCTGCATTTTTTCTTGTGCAGTAGTATCAAGCAGTAGGGTGCGTAAAAAATTTCTGCCAATGCGTCCAAAGCCATTAATAGCAATTCGCATCATTATTCAACCTCTTTTTTATTGTTGATGGGTATACCACGATCGCATAAGTGTCAACTGTTCTCGTTCAAGCTCTTCATCGATGACCGGTGGTTCGGTCAGAAGAGGTATATGTTGTAGTCGTGGATTAGTGACGAATGCCTGTAATGCATGGAGCCCTATCGTGCCTTGACCAAGCAGATGATGGCGGTCTAATTTTGAGGCGCAACCATCATGAGTATCATTAACATGCAGCAGCGCAACACGCGCAAGACCGAGCTGTTGATCGACTAAGGTAATAAAATCGGCACGCCCTTGTTCGCTGACAATGTCATAACCGTACACATGAGCATGTGCCGTATCAAGACAAAACCCAACTCGTTCAGGATTATCAAGTTTCTGGTAAATAGCTGCCAAATCTTGCAGGTCTCCGCCAATGGTCATGTTGCCATGCGCAGTATTTTCAAGCAATACTTGAATGCCCGGTTGTTTTTTTAGTGCTTTATTGAGAGAGCGCGCTGCCGCATCGATGCCCGCCTGTTTTGTTGCAGCCCCTTTTGCAGATCCCGGATGCACGACCATGTGTGTAAATTCCAATGATCGCGCAAGCTGCAATTCACGATCAAGGGCATAGTGGCCAGTGTGATCGACACTGGCAAGATTGATCCAATAAGAGCCGTGAGCATAAAGGTTGGTAAAATGGGTCCGACGAGCTCCTACAAAGTCAGCAATCTCTTGTTCTGTAGGGCGCAGCAACGCCATTTTATTTTTTATAGAGAAAAAGCATTGGAAAAAGGGTATCTCAAGGCGGAGCGCTTTCTCTACCAACGCGTGCAACGAGTCCGTTATACGAATATGAAGACCAACCTGCATTATATCTGGTCCTTTAATTCCAGGTATTTATATAAGAAAGAGGGTTCAAAATAAGGGCTCAATGCATAAAAAAAATCTTTTTTAATGCGCGCTAGGCCATCTTGCGTGTTTGCTTCAAAGCGTAAACTGAGCATAGCCTGTGTATTAGAAGCGCGCACAATACCCCATCCATAGGGCATTGAAACCCGTACACCATCAAGTTCATTAAACTCAGCGTCGCGTTGGTGTGCAAAAAACTGTTTAACGGCAGCGATCATCCGTTTCTTTTGCTCTTCTGGGCAGGGCATGCGTATTTCGGCCGATCCAAAGCGTTCAGGAATAATCGTAAGAAGCTCATCGAGACTTCTGCCGGTAGTACGCATCAGTTCTAATAGGCGCAAGAATGCATAAATAGCATCGTCAAAGCCGAAATAATGATCGGCGAAGATAAAATGGCAGCTCAGCTCGCCACCAATAGGAGCTTTCGTTCTTTTCATCTCTTCTTTAATAATCGCATGTCCTGAAGGTGACAGAATCGGTATGCCGCCCCAGCGTGTAATGAGCTCTAAAAGCGCGGATGAACTTTTGATGTCTACAATAACGCTACTATTCGGAAATTCTTCAAGTACCGATTTGCAAAAGAGCGCCAGCAGTTCATCGCCACGAACAAGGCGTCCCGATTTTGTCATAGGGGTCATGCGGTCCGCGTCGCCATCCAACCCGATGCCCAGTACAGCGTCAGTCGTTGCTAATGCGTGCGTAACATCACGCATGTTCTCTTTTTTTGTCGGATCCGCTTCATGATTCGGGTAAGAGCCATCAATCGTGCAGCAGAGCATCTGTGCGTTGGGCCATTCCATACGTTCTATCAAAGCAGGTATTACGGCAGCTCCTGCGCCATTGGCGCAATCGATCACCATAGGCAGCTGCAAACCAACCAGCTGTTTAAAATGATCATGCAGCCAGGTCACGTAAGGATCAACAATCGGTGATTCGATGATGCTCCCTTTGGTTGTTGCGCCTAGCGTTGCGCGACGCTTAAAAAGATCACGCAGTTGAGTAATCTGAGTTCCCCAGACACACGTCGTGCCCATGCAGATTTTAAAGCCATTATACTCTTTTGGGTTGTGTGATGCGGTGATCATAACGCCCGCATCAACGGGCAGTGTGTGTAGCGCAAAATATAAAGCGGGTGATGGGCATATGCCTAAAAACAGTATATCAAGACCACTGTCGAGCAACCCGGCACAGAGTTTTTCTTTAAGGTGTGGTGAATGAGTTCGGCCATCCATCCCTACGGCGATTTTTTGGGTTGCAGGGTTAAGCTGCTTAAAGTAGTAAGCGAGTGAGCGGGCAAAATCATATACATCGTCAGGATTCAATTCTGAGCCCACTTTGCCACGAATATCATATTCACGAAAGATGAGATCTATCATGCCGTTCTTTCCTTTTTTCATGCATTGAATCACGTCGCCACTAGGATATCACGACCCAGCCGCTTTTTGTACTATTTGCTTTTACATGGCGGCGATTTTGAGTAGACTGAGTATACAATAAGCTTTTGAATTCAGCATTTTTTACACTTTTGCTAAGGAGAATTCATGGTGTCTCGGGCTACTCATCAATCTATCACTCATCTCCTATTTCTATCCTTTCTCGCCACGGTTTTTGTTGCGCATGGCATGCATGATTGGCAGAAAGATCTCCAATATAAACGAACAAAGCAGAATGCTCTGAGTCGACTCGATGGATTTTTTGATAGTCTTGTCACTGGTGGGCACAGCCAATATAGCTTGCAACATCCGTTGTCAGAACATGAACGCAATGCTGTTGAAGAGGTTGGCAGGCTTATACCCGCGGTTGGGATGAGATTGGAAGTCAACGCCATCTTTCTTACAAAAAAATCTCAAACAAGTCGATGGCATATGGAAAAAGCTGAAGTTAATAAATTAGATCAAGAGCGACTAGCCTTATTGGATGCAACATTGTCGCGTCATCCGGTAATTAGAGAGTTGTTTCAGTTTGATGCAGGCCATTTTCCTCTTAATGCCGAAAGCAATGCACAGCAGCTTGTAATGCTTGACGGTGCCGCGACTAGAGTTATACGCTTGCTCACAGAAGATGATGAGCTGAAACGGTCACAGGTGCCGGCATACAAAGAGCCAGCGGCAATAAGTCAAGCGGCAGAAAAAGCAGTAATTGTCAGCACGATTGCGCAGGGCGGCGTGTTGCTAGCTCAGCCTAGGCGGGGATCGATTGTTTAAGCATTGAATAACAGCACTTCCGCAAATAGCTGAAAGATCTTTCCAGATTTGACTATTTACAGCGGTATGTCGAGCTGCTAAAAATGGTCATGTAACAATCATTTATCAGGTCAGCAACTATAAAATTTCTGCTCGACAACATGCCCAATTTTATGGTTATCGTTGGAGCATTGGTGTTGCTTAGCGGAAGTCCTGGCTTTGGATGCCATGAATCCACGCGAGCTACGCGTTATGTTCGCACGTTATTCGGCACGAAGCTGGTATCGTCTTATTGCTGATGCAAAGAATATTAAGCAGCCAGCAGGGTATGATCAGTTTAAGGTTATAAAGGAACAGTTGGTCAAGTTTGAACCGATAAAATTCAAGGCTGATCAATTTCGGTAAGTACAACACATCAAGCTTTTAGCCCTGCTTCCTTTCTTTTGCCTCAATTCTAAATTTTTCGTTCTCATAATAGATGGTTACTTCTTCAGGATTAGTTTTACAGATCTCATCCAATTGCTCTAGAAGATTGATCATGGCAGGAATAGGGACTGATAATGATACGTCGCAAGAATCGTCAGCATATAGATCATCCGTAATAATATTATTATCATCCTTTACCATAAAGGTACGATTGTTACTTATAGAATCACAGCTTCCATTTAAAATCCAAGCGATTCTTTCTTTTCCAGAGGCTATATCATCCGTTAAACAGTGCCCTATACTATACATCCCAGGGATATCTGCTTTAGTTACATACAAAACTTCATCAAATTTTATTGTTACATATGCCATTTTATAATCATTTTTTTGCTTCATGAGATAACAGTTCGGCTGTTTTTTTAATAGCTTTTTTTAAAGATGCTAGAGATCGACATTTTCTCTTGGCTATTGGCTTAAGCCAGTCAAAATCTTTAATGCCTCGCACTAAAAAATGACCGGCAGGATCAAATTCAGGATACCAACCAACATCCAAGGTATATCGTGGGCCAAACTCTATTTGTATGATATCACATTTATAGGACCATTTTTGGTCTTCGAACGGTATCTTTTCATCGATATCGAAGTCATTATAGGTCATGATACCATTATGAATGTTAAGATTGTCAGTAAATGCATTAGATTCGTTCATTTTAAGTATTCCCAATATTCTGCTCTTTTGCCTCAATTCTAAATTTTTCGTTCTCGTAATAGATGGTCACTTCTTCAGGATTGGTTTTGCATACCTCATCCCATTGTTGCAGAAGATCAATCAGAACAGGGATAGGTACTATCAATGCAGCCTCACATGGATCATCGGTAAAAAGATCTCCTACAGCAATCATCCCATTATTTTTTTCCATACAAGTACGGTTACTGCACGCAGTTTTATAGCGAGCATCTAGTATCCAATCTATTCGCCTTTGCCCTTCAGCAAACCCAACGTCATCCGTTAAACAATGCCCTATACTATACATCCCAGGGATATCTGCTTTAGTTACATACAAAACTTCATCAAATTTTATTGTTACATATGCCATGATCTCTTTCTTTTGTCTCAATTCTAAACTTCTCATTCTCATAATAAATAGTTACTTCTTCAGGATTGGTTTTACAGATCTCATCCCATTGCTCTAGAAGATCGATCATGGCAGGAATAGGGACTATCAATGCAGCCTCTTTAGGGTCTTCAGTAAAGAGATCTCCTACGCCTACCATGCCATCAAATTTCTCCATGAAAGTACGATTGCTAGAAGTAATGTCATAACGATCATCCAATATCCAAGCGATTCTTTTACTTCCAGATCTAATGTCATCTGTTAGGCAATGGCCCAGCGTATACATACTGGGACTATCTGCTTTAGTCGCTATAAAAGCTCTGCCGCATTTTATTGTTACATACGCCATTATTTATACCTTTGATAATAATCCATTTGCACGTGCATCTGGATATGCAGTGACATAATTTCCAGATTTAATGTCTACAACTACTTTAACAATGATTCCTTCAGAGGTTTGACCTAACAAAATACCTTTCGAGCCTTCTATGCGAGGAGAATCCGTTAGATTTTTCAGCGCTTCGGCTATTTTTGATATGACTTTTTCTCTACTCCAGGAAGAAGGAAAAAATGTTTTATCAGCTTCCAAATGCCCATCACACAAAACATCAGAAATAATAAGTTCAGTCTTATTACAAATTCTGACATTAAGTAATTTGATCCTCATCTCATCTAAATGCTCAGCTAGATGGTGATGGAAGCCGGCAACATTTTTTTTGGTTTTACCTGTCAGAAATGTTTTTTCTACCAATTCCGCAGAAAAGATGTGCTTAAAAAACTCTTCAGGAGTATTTAAAAGACCAGTACCAATTGTTTGCAATGTATTTTGATCCGGTTGCATCAAGCTATAATTTTTGGACGCTAGCTCAACAATTTCCTGTTCATTGGCAACAAAGTGCTTGCTGCTTGATGTATATTTTATTAAACGAGATCCAGAGGCGGGTGATTGTATGTTATTTGTGCTTTGTAATAAGA
The DNA here is from genome assembly GCA_018266085.1 of Candidatus Babelota bacterium. Classification (GTDB taxonomy): domain Bacteria; phylum Babelota; class Babeliae; order Babelales; family Vermiphilaceae; genus JAFEAZ01. The sequence goes on along the minus strand of JAFEAZ010000007.1, from coordinate 1,821 downwards.
TACCTTCAGGCGTTGTCATATATTGTTCAGGTAAAGCCAATGGATTATTTTTCGCAAACTGCAGGGCTTTTGCTTTGGCAGTCTTGCAGAACTTGTTCAATCCACCCAGAAGCTTTGCTTGAGTTTTCCATTGCACAGCAAATTGAGTAACGCCTTGCAGCCCATCACGCAAAGAGAGTTCTTTATTGCTGATGGCATCAATAAGCTGCGTGACTGGTGCAACGTATTCATCCCATTGTTGTTTGCCTCGATCAGCATCAAATGCATACGTGATGCCAATATCGGCAACGTTGTAGAGTATTTTGCTCGCCTGATAAGCCAAAACATATTTGCATGCTACTGCGCACAGTACCGTCTCTACTGGATGCTCAAGCATGTCGCAAACGCCACCAACAAAACCATCGATGGCTCCTTGCGCTATCGCTTTGCCATAATCAAGCAGCGTCCAGCAGAAATCTGCCACTGCTGTCGCCTTATCAACTGACCCTGCTTGATTGTATTCACGTGCTGCATCGAAACATTGTGCGATAGATTCTTTGTATGGGTACACCACCGATGTTTCTGGCAGAGACACTAAACGTTCCATGCCGTCGATGCATTCTTGATGTATAACCTGCTGCAGTTGGTTGCCGTAACAGGTGCGATAAGGCTCTGCATCATTGCCTGTGTTGCCAATAAGTTCACTGGCAGCCGATGATACAGGATAAGATTTTGTTTCATAATTACACGCATCATGAATTACATCATAGAGCGCTTGTCTACGTTGTTCATATCGCCCGCCATCGCATAGATCATGCTCTTGATACATGTCTTGCAGGCAGCTCCATTCATCTGGCAAGCGGTTCAGTTCCTTGCGTTGACTTTCAAATGCTTTACGAACAGATTCTTGCTGGTTTCGTATTTCATATTGGGCTTGCAATATGCGCTGTTGGGCTTCCAGCGCTTCCAGCCGCTGCTGTTGTTTAGCAACTGCTTGTTCTATAGCTTCCTCTTTGAGAATCTCAGCATTGAGCCTTTCTGCCATATCCAGCTGTTGTATATAGTTGGGGTCTGAAAAACCAAACGTCCTCCAAACGCGGTGCAATCTGCTCTTTTGTGCCTGCAAGCGAGCGTGCAGTTTTTTAATATGAGAGCGATACCCGGCAATTGTCTTGATATATTCACGAAATGCGAGCACAGAGTAAAAATCATATCGACGCAGCATTTGCTGTTCGACATGATGCCGGCAATTGCCGTGTTTTATAGCTTCGTACTTTGCAGACTCAGCTGCGTGAGCAAAATCGGTTGCATTCCATGACGCAAAGAGCCGAGCGTTAATGTTTTGTATAGGATATGAAGGAGAACGAAGTTGTTGCAAGCGATTGAGAGCACTGCATGATGCTCGAAACTGCTCTTTTGCTTTATCTTGGGGCCTTTTTTCATAGACTGCCAGTGTGGCACGAGGCTCTACATAAGGGTTTTGGTGTTGATAAAATCGATTGGTGTAAGAAGTGTTATGGGTTAATTCTTCATCAGCATGCAACGGCAAGATGCATAGGGCAGCGATGAAGAAAACGATGTATTGTGTCATAGACTAAACCTTAAACACATAAATTGGATCTCTTCTGATACTGAGCCAACGATTTCAGAAGAGCTCTATTTTCTTCTGTCTATAGTTCGACCATTTTAAAAATGCCGTGAAGAGAGTAAGCTAACTCCTGGACTTAAAAAAACCGGGAGAATTGCTAAAATGAATTTCATGGAAAAGCTTACGAATAAAAATAAAGTTGAACTATCAACATTTATTCAAGAAAATATACGCACGTCTGAAGAACTGAAAAG
>JAFEAZ010000006.1 GCA_018266085.1 Candidatus Babelota bacterium | reverse complement strand
ATAATTACGATTGTACCAGACACACGTATTCAACATGCACCCACCATGTTCCGCCGGATCGGATCGTATGCACGGCGATGCACAACGGATGGCGCTTTGTGGGTATACGTTCGTAAAGAGGCAAATAATGTTTCTTCATTGTGCACCATAACACAACTGTATCCAATGCGCGACACCCATTTGCTGTTGCATAACACACCGGAAAGCAGTTTTGCATTGGTACAACGCTGCGCAGCATCACAAGGCGCTTGGTGGGCATTAGGACAATCGGTGGTAGTCAACGAATAAAACAGCATCACATATGAGCACGTAGCAAGATAAGGATGAGTGTGAAGATATCTACTTTTTTATGGTCACTAGTCGCTTTTGGCACCTGTTTTGTCGCATCGGTGCATACGATGAATCTTGTTCAACCATATTATGCATTCATGAAGCCTCGCTATCGACCAGATACAGCCTTTCAATGGGGCGTGTACGCAGAAAAAGGGTTTCATTTTAAAGGGTACGGTCACGATGGTTGCAGCTCAGATCCATTAGGTATTTGGCAACACAAACAGAATGCTCTGGCAATGTTACAAGGCTTTGACAGTACATCTCCACAAGGCACTTTATTAAGCATGTTGCAAGATGACCAACCTACCTGTTCGTTGCTCTGTTTTAAAGGAGCGCTCAAACATGACTTTAGTGTCGGTTTTTCAGGCCGCTATTATATGTCCCATGATTTTTCAATAGGCGCTTACCTGCCTGTGTATAAAGTATCGCTCGATTGTCCTGCATGGTCTGCCGAAACAACTACAGGCTGCGAACGCACACAACAATTGTTATTAGATAGCTTTAGACGAACGGTAAGAACGTTGGGACAGGATCTGGATATTAATGGATGGTCTCGCGTAGGCATCGGTGATTTGACCATTCTGTTCGAATGGACTCGTGATTTCGAACAAGCCAAAGAAGTACTTAAAAATGTACGTCTTAATGGTCGCGTAGGACCAAGCTTTCCTATCGGGAAACGTACGAACGAAGATCTGCTCATGGCATTTCCTTTCGGCAATGATGGGTGCACCGCGGTTGTTTTCGGTGGTTCTTTAGAAGTACTGCTCGGCTGTTATATCCGTTGCGGCATGGATGTTGAATTAACGCATCTTTTTGGCAACACACGCGAACGACGTATTAAGATTGATCGTGACCAGACAGAGCTGCTTTTGCTGAGAAAAGCATGCGCCTATATCGATCCTGGCTTAATCCAGCATTTCAACCTTTATCTAGGCGCTTATGATCTCTACGGCGGTCTGTACCTTAATTTTAACTATGAATTTTACAAGCATGGCGACAATCGTCTTTCATTAACCTCGAATAATTTCTCCAATAACATTGCCAACACGGCAATATCACTTGAAGGCTGGACAAGTCATCACGCTATCTTTAAACTTGGATATGATTTTGCCAGTGTGGTCGGCAATGATGCATGTGTCATCCCTAGGATAACAGCTTATACGCGAATACCTATTGAAGGAACGCGTGTCATCTTAGATAGCTCGGTCGGCCTCATGCTTTCGTGTGATTTCTAAAAAATGTGCATCAGGGTAGTCGTCTTAAAGTCCCATTTGCTCTTAGGTCCATAGACTTTTACCCTGATGCCTCACTTGCCTCAAGACTCCCTACCTCTATCATTCTCTTAAAGATATCTTCAACTATTGAATTTTTATTCCTATCGCATCTATACTTAAGAATAAGCATGCTTTATAAAGGTTTATTAATAATGGGAGTTTTTTCTTATGGAAAATAAATGTTTACTTGCAGTCATGCTGTTCTATGCAGGACTATGCGTGTGTGCAAACACAGAGGATTTTAACAACGCCTATCAAGAAATCCAAGCACAAATTGCGCAAGAAGAGATGGTAGCCGCAGTCAGACAATTGCTCCCTGTACATAATGCTGAACATATTCTTACTGATACTCAAATACGAGAAACTCTAAACAGAGTTCAACAAACTATGACACCTGCGCACATACCTGCGCGAATGCTAGAAGAAGCTGAAAATGATATGCGGCTTGATTTGGCCCAGCATTATCCTGGCCACAACTTTGGTACTGAAGAAATACGAGAAATTGCTCTGCGCGGCCTACAAACACAGGCAGCGGTACGACTACTTAGCTCGCAAGACCACAACTAAGCAGCCACCAGGGAATTGTAGTTGAGAAGATAGTCTTTCATGCCTAATGTGAATCTTTATTATTACAATGAGAGGATGTCTATGAATACCGTTACAAAAAAACTTTTTCTAGCACTTGGTTTGTGCTTCATTACTGTCGACATAACGCAGCCGGCTGAGCATACAAGAGCGGGATCTGCCTCCGATCTCTTATCTTTGCCAAAGATAGAGTCTGTAGAATCTCTTGTCACTGTTGACCCTGAAGATATGGGAAGCATTGATTCGCATAATAGAGAAGAAGATTCTAACAATGCGACTCAAGAGGTAAGAAGAGATTCAAAAGGCAACCTTGAGCGTCCTTATGTAGTGCTTGGAGCTGCTCGTTTTCCCACAAAACCTAAGGAGCCAAAAAAGGTTAAGTTACCACGCGAGATGCGACCAAAATCGAAATGGGCGGGTTGTTTAAGCTGCTTGGCAAAATAAAAACGGATAAAAGACATAGTTTCTATGCAAAAAAAGGCTCGGCATAAAAACCGGGTTCTTTTTTGTGAAATCACACCTGTGTCAGTAAAATCGCGTCTTTACAATCATTCAAACTGTATTATGATTAAATAAAATAACCGTATATAAACAACTTTTATCAATCCTGGAGAAATGTCTTTATGAATACTGCCATTAAAAATCTAATCTTAACACTTGCTATATTACTTCTTTCTACTAACTCACGGGCTATAGATCCTGTCACGGGAGCTCGCAATAGGACATTAGCAACGGCGTTAAAAGCAGCAGAAAAACGTGCAGAAAGATTTAGAAGAAACTGTCTAGCATTCTGTCAAGATGCGGGATACAAACCCACTGAGGAAGAGATAAATGGTTATATTTCCAAAAATGAAAGAAAGTTCAAAAAAGCCCAACGCGCAAAACAACAGAGACTCAACCGAGAAAACCGCAATCCAAACACTAGCAACTAAGGATCCTTTCGTTGATGAATACCAGAATTAACTTCAAGTTACAGAGAAACTCTCTTTTCAGAAAATGCTCTTTTTTTGTTATGTGCATCATTCCACTCAGCCTGCACGCTCTCGTTCCGCGAAACCCAAATGGACAACTCTCAAGCGAAGACCAGCGATGGGCATCACGTCTAAATCAACAATTAGAACAACGATTCAAACAAGAAGAACAAATTCAACAAGAACCAGAAGTAGTGCGCAAACAAAAAAAAATAATACGAAGACTACAGAGAGAAGAACGAAAACGGGCAGAACTAGCAAGGGTAGCGGCAATCGGCGCCCTTGCGGCCAGAATAGCGGAAGAAGAACGTGCCATAGTGCACAATTATTTGCGATACTTACCTGGCGCTCAAACTGATACAGCAACTATAGGTATTACTATCAGCATGTTGCCTGTCAATATAAGAAATCCATTGCGGCAACAAGCAGTTGCTCGTGTTGAGAGACAGCTGCAAGAAGCCAACAATCGCCGGCGAGTACACGATGAACGAGCAACGCAAAATCCTGGCGCTCCAAAAAGAGGTCGCCGCTAATCTTAAATGAGATAATCATCTAACAAAAGAAGGTCAACACTCTGTGCTGACCTTCTTTGCTGTTTATAGCTACACCCACTTTATTCTTGCTCAACCAATTTCTGATAAGCCAAGCTTTGTTTTTTTTTATTTCTGTGAGCGGCTCTTCGACGTGCTCGTTTTCGAGTTTCCTGGTTTTCTATGCATGATAACGGATCCAAATCATCCGGTATCCTTGCTGGGGAATCTGCTCCCGGTAATGGCAAAGATGCTGACCGCACGACACCCACTAACCCAGCCACCGTATGCAGGCTGCCAACCCTTTTAGCCCATGATTTTTCTGGAGATATTTTGAGCTCTTGCAAGTTCGCTGATGAAGAAGCCGATGCTTGTCTGACGACTGGTAAGGCAGGAAATGAATCGTCGCTCAATGAGGTCGGTCTTGATGACCTGCTCTGCACAATGGCTGCGCTCACCGCATGTGGTTCAATGGCAAGAGGAGTTGGCGAAGGAGTGGCAGCTATTGAATCTGTAGGAACGGTTGCTGTATTACCCCAAGAAAGCCAACTAGGCCAACCAAACCAGCTGCTTGATTGAGCAACAGGAGCAGTTTCTGTTTGCGCTGCTGTATTAGAAAGAGACTCTTGCGAAAGAACCCTTGGCAAACCACCTGTTTGCGCAGAAGATGATGGCAAACCTAGGTCAAGTGGAGTAGGAAGCTCTGCAGCATCTATAACCCAACCTTGTGGCGTCTGTGATGCAGGAACTTCCATTGCCGGCAGCGTCGAAACCACCAACACCATACAAAGACCCACGACTTTGGACACGTTCATACTACCCCGCACAATTAATGGTGAATCCTATACCTTATTTCTATCTCTCTCAGAGGAGTGTGTCTCTAATGCGATGCATAGACTAATACACCATAACAGTACAAGTCAATTCAATAAAGTATGCGCCTTATTTTTGACGCGAAGACTGTTTACCAGTACCCTCTAAAAAGAGCTTAACTAGGATGAATTTTATCGCGCACAGCGCATGAGCAGGAACCTTAAGGCATGGAAACCCGTTACGATCATACAACGACTGAGCAACAACTCAGACAGCAATGGCAAAAGGATCAGATCTATGCATCTGAAAATAATAGTGGTCCACTCTATTCAGTCGATACACCTCCCCCAACCGCATCCGGTTCTTTGCATATAGGTCATATATTTTCATACACCCAAACTGATATTATCGCTCGCTATAAACGTATGAGTGGTTACTCAGTTTTTTACCCTTTTGGTTTTGATGACAACGGTCTGCCCACTGAACGTTTTGTTGAAAAAAAACGAGGAGTACGCGCACAGGTTGTCGGACGCGCGGACTTTATAAAAATATGCTTAGAAGAAACATACGCTGTTGAAGATGAATTTAAACAGCTGTGGCAGCGCATGGGTCTTTCTATCGACTGGGACAACTGTTATTCAACTATCTCAGACTCTACGCGTAAACTATCACAAGAATCATTTATCTCGCTCTATAAAAAGGGCTATATTTATCGCGCTTACGAGCCGGCTTTGTATTGCACAACCTGTCGCACTAGTGTGGCGCAAGCTGAACTTGACGATAATGAGCAAGCATCATTCTTTCATGATATAGCGTTTGCCGATGAACAGGACAACCGCTTAGTGATTGGCACTACTCGGCCCGAACTGCTTTTCTCATGCGTTGCTCTGTTATATAACCCTGCCGATCAACGCTACCAGCACTTGCATAATAGGCAAGCTAAGGTTCCTCTCGCAAACCATATGGTGCCTATTTTGGCCGATGAACAGGTGAGCATCGAAAAAGGGACCGGTCTTGTTATGTGTTGTACGTTCGGCGACAAAACGGATATTGCCTGGTTTAAAAAGTTTAAACTGCCCTACAAACAATCTGTCGGCTTTGATGGTAAATGGTTGCCGCAAACAGGCCTCTTGGCAGGGCTGAGCGCACAGGACGCACGGAAGAAAGTTGTTGAATTATTGACTGAACAAAAGCTCATACTCAATCAAAAACCGATTTCTCACGCGGTCAATATTCATGAGCGCTGCAAAAAAGAGATTGAGTATATTGCGCTGTCTCAATGGTTTTTAAAAATACTACCCTATAAAAAAGAGCTTTTGGCTGTTGCAGACACCATCAACTGGTCTCCATCATTTATGAAAGCGCGCTATATCAATTGGGTTGAGAATATCAGCTGGGACTGGTGTTTATCGCGCCAACGCTATTTTGGCATACCGTTTCCAGTCTGGCACTGCGGTAGCTGTAATGAGGTGATCTTGGCAGAACAGAACTTATTGCCAGTCGATCCACAAACAGCTGCAGTACCTACGGCCTGTCCAGTATGCGCTAGCACCGACATACGACCGGATACTGATGTTATGGATACCTGGAATACCTCATCACTGACTCCGTATATCTGTTACCAATATTTCAAAAAAAATACCCAATCCATTTTTGATGATGCTGTTGTTGATGGTTTTATTCCCATGAGCATGCGCCCACAAGCACACGACATTATTCGCACATGGGCATTTTATACCATTATAAAAACATGGATGCACCATGGAACGGCACCGTGGAAAGATATAGTGATCTCAGGTCATGTGTTAACTGACAGTAATCAAAAGATCTCTAAATCACAAGGTGGCGCAAAGCTAACACCAGAGTCATTGCTTGCCTTCTACCCTGCAGATGTTATTCGTTTCTGGACCGCATCGGCCACCCTCGGACAAGATGTGGCTTTTTCGGAAAACCAGCTCAAAATTGGTCACCGTTTGGTAACCAAGCTATGGAATGCCTATAAATTCGTTGAAGAGCACACCAAGAACATTAGGCTCGACCAGGCGCCATCTGTCGATGATCTTGGACCTATAAACCAATGGCTCTTGCACAAAACGTCATCCTGCTTTGCCGAATATGAACGCTCATTTGCGCAGCATGAATTTGGTTCAGCATTGCACCACATAGAAAAACTGTTCTGGTCAGAATTCTGTGATACCTATATCGAGCTTGTCAAACATCAACTGTTCAACCATGCTGCCTACGATTCTTCTCACGTCGCTGCAACGCGTTGGACTTTGTATACCGTTGGGTTACGCATCATCCAACTCTATGCACCCTATATTCCGTACATTACCGATGATATATATCAACGCATGTACAAAGAGCAACTCACACTCAAATCTTTACACGCAACTAAGTTCGCAAACATGCAAAAAGATTTTAATTTTGCAGCAAGCATTGAGCAAGCAGGGTATGTTATACGATTAGTCGAGCAGGTTCGTAAACTTAAAACCGAACAACAGCTCTCATTAAAAACTGCTCTAGAAAAGTTAACGGTTATCGCACCAGAAACGCATCTGTCGGTCCTGCGCCAACAACAGGAGCTCGTTAAAGGAGTTACTCAAGCTCAGGTGATCCTTTTAGTCAGCGCCAACGGAAGCTCAACCTCTTTGTGTAAAGAGGGCGAAGCTTGGCACGCAATCGTGGAGCTTTCAGTATGATTACCATTGCCAACAAACAACGTAAAATTGCCTGCAATATTGAGCAGATAACTGCTGATGTGCTCATTATTTTGAACGTTTTGAAGTATGCAGATTTCGATCTTGGTATTTTGTTGACCACAGAGCCGGCAATTCAAAAATATAATCACGAGTTCCGGCACAAAGACAAACCGACCGACATTCTGTCATTTCCCTATCACACAGAGCTTAAAGCTGGCAAACGCATCAAAGTTACCATGCCTGAAGACAAAAACCTGGGTGATTTAATTATCGCCCCCGCTTATGTTGCCAGAGATGCTAAGAATTTAGGCGTTACGTTTGAAAGCCGTATGCAGCGTCTACTTGTGCATGGCATTTGTCATCTGCTTGGGTACGATCATATTGAAGATGCTGATTATGCGGTGATGCTGAAAAAAGAAAAAATGTTGCTCAAGCATCTTTCAAAAGAAATGGATGTTGAATAACAAAAGTCTACTGTACGCTCTTTGATCATCAGTGCTCGTTTCTAGACCTTAATAACTTCAGGCTTTCTGAATGCCAAAATCAGAATACCAATGATATTGGGTATCGCAACGAGCGCTAGCACAATGTCTGCAATATCCCAGATCAATTTCGCATCAAGCAGCGGACCGACCACAATCATACAGACCGTCAGAGCAATATACGCGCCAACAAAACGATGACGCGTGAGTGATGCAAAGGTCTGCATACCATTAAATGAATTACCTATTGCTGTGGTAACGACAAACAAAGTGACCGTCGCCAACAACACAAAACGGCCAGCGACCGGTGAACCTATTCTAAAAGCTTCATAGATCATAGTACTTCTAAAGGGCCCGTTGTAAACACCAAGCACAATAACTAACAGCCCAGAGGTTGTCGCTATCAACGCATCTGAAAGCATCGAAAACATTGCCAAGATACCTTGATCGGTAGGATTTTTCGTGTCTGCCATTGCATGCGCAATCGACGAGGTGCCCATGCCTGCTTCGGTGATGAAAATCGCTTTGTAGGTACCAACACGCATTGCTTGCAGCAGCGTAAATCCAGACAAGCTGCCTACGAGCGCTTGGGGCGTGAAAGCTCCGATAAACACTAGCTGTACCGCATGCCACAATGCGTCCAAGTTGCGCGACAACAGCGTGAAAGCAAAAAAGATATAGAGTAAAAACATTACCGGCACTAACTTACTGGCAATATTGCCCACGCGCTGCGCTCCTCCGCGCAAGGTAACCAGGACAATAAGAGCCAACGCTATACCCACCGTATACTTTGGAATCTCTTCAAGCTCAAAGATATTCGCCAAGGTGTTTGCTTGTAGCGACGTCCAAGTAGTAAACAGAAAAACGGCAATATAGGCATACCAATAACCTAAAAAAGGACTCACGTCGTGCAAGTACCGCATAGGACCACCAATAATTTTGCCATCAGATATGGTGCGGGTATGTAGTGCGAAGGTGACCTCAACAAATTTTGTCACACAGGCAAAAAAGATATACATAAGTAACCAAACGAGCGCTCCGGGACCACCCACTAAAATAGCCACACCAGGACCGACAATGTTGCCCATGCCTATCGTTGTCCCCATAGCAGTGAACAATGCATGAAACGGACTCATGGCATCGGTGCGGCTTGTATCAGTCTGTTTTTTGATGTTTCCCATAACAAGGCGAACAAAACGCGGAAACATCCGTATCTGTGCAAAACGACTTTGCAAGGTCAATGCAAGAGCTGCTCCCAAAAAGAGAAATGTCGTCAAATACGACATATACGAGAGCAAAAAACCACAACCATCTACTATACATGTGGGAACTATCATACAAGATCCTTGAGTCCACCCTGTTTTCTTATGCCTCTATCAACACTCTATTTTATGCTCTTTTCGATAAAAATGATAATGCGTGGCGTATCAGCTGATCAAAGGGTAACTGAGCATCTCCATACTGTTGCCCAAGATGTTTCATGGTGTCGGCAATCTCGACGCGCGTGTAATTGAGCGAAACGAGCGCCTGCGTAACATCTTCCCAATGAGTGAGTGTGGTGCCCGTCATGCTGGCATCAAAGTTTTTGGCAACTTTATCAGCTTTATGGCGCAGATGAGCAATTATCTGCTCTGCTTTTTTTGCACCGATACCACTCACTTGCGACAATACCTTTGTATTGCTTGTCTGTAATGCAGTCAAAATCGGAGCAGCACCAAGCTGAGCAAGGGCTGCCAGTGCTATTTTTGGCCCTACACCGGCACAACTAATAATAAGTAAAAAAACGGCTCTATCTACTTCATGCGTAAATCCAAAAAGCGTCGGGCCTTGTTCTTGATTCCAATGCAGATAGGTCGCCATCGTTATGGTGTCACCCACTTTAAATTGATTCGGGGTTGGTACCTGTATAGCGAGACCTACTGGGCCTATGGTTATGGTAATATCGCAATCGGTGATTGCCTGAACCGTGCCACTGAGCGTACGAATCATGGGGTTTTACCCTTTATATGTATTAATAGAGAAAACAGCTTCAAACATATAAGAAAATGATCATGATAGATAGTAGTAAAAACGTAAATCGATTCAAAAAACAAGTAACCAATACACTTATCAAGTTTTTGAGAAATTGGTACGTGTAACAATAATTGACCTTATTGCAAAACTCTTACTAAAATAATAGCTACAAAAAAGAGATGAGCATCGCGCCAAATTTTAACCTAGATTCAAATAAGGCAAGAGATCATGTGCCATTTGAATCTTCATAAGGATATTGAGAGTGGACAAAAAACTTACTCATATAGCACTGATAATTGTATGTTTTTTTAATTTGAATCTTAAACCCTCAGCGGGCGCGCTCGACGCAACCTTTAACCCTGTAGGCACACCGCCAGGAACGGTACGATATCCTACAACATCCATAACACTGACAGGCCGAGCATTGGCAGTGCAAACTGATGGTAGCGTTGTCATTGTTGGTAGTGTATCGACAACCTCAAATGCAGCACTCGTTCGTTACACAAATGCTGGAGATCTAGATCCATCATTTGGCTCAGGAGGTTTAGTGTCAACAATAATAGGCACTAATTCTGCATTTTTCGGAGTCGCTATACAACCGGATGGTAAAATAGTTGTTGCTGGCTTTGGAACACTAGCAGGCGTCGATACCTTTCTCTCAGCTCGTTACAATACAGACGGCACCCTCGATGCGTCGTTTGGTACCGGCGGTATAGTTACAACGCCTATAGGAGCAACAGCTGCTGCTGCTTTTGATCTTCTATTGCAACCGGATGGCAAGATAGTTGCGGCAGGCAGATCAGGAGGTATAACTCAATTTGTAGTTGTCCGTTACACAACTACTGGGACTTTAGATGGAACATTCGGTACTGGGGGGATTGTAACAACAACTCTAGGCGCTGCAACGTCTGGTAACGCTGTAACGCTCCAACCAGATGGTAAAATAGTTGTAGGTGGCCAATCAGGCTCTCCTGCTACATTTACGGTAGTTCGTTACACCACGCTTGGTGTTTTAGATACAACATTTGGCGGTACAGGTATAGTTACGACAACGATAGGTGGTTCATCTACAATTAATGACATAATGATGCAAACAACTACGGGGAAAATAATAGCTGTTGGACAAAGAAATCTTGTCGGAATTAATAATTTTACCATAGCTCGCTATAATCTCGATGGAACCCTTGATGCTACTTTTGGTTCAAGCGGCATAACAACAACCGCTATAGGTAGCTCTTGCCAAGCTTTTGGAGCTGCTATACAGCAAAATGGCTCAATAGTGGCATCTGGTTCATCGCAACAACCTACTACAACATTCACACTCGCACGTTATACCATAAATGGAACTTTAGATACGCTCTTTGGCTCAGCAGGAGTAGTCTTAACTCCTTATGCTGGATCAGGTACATCTGGAATAGCTCGCAGAGTTGTAATTCAAAATAATGGTAGAATCGTGGCGGCTGGAGTGTTTGACAATGCTTTGGGAGGGGCTCGCTATTTTGGTGACTCTATCATCATAGACGTATGCGCATAGTAATAAGCTCGATGAAAATATATCATATATTCATGTTTTAAGGATCTCTAGATGCATAACAATTTTACTCGCGTAGCACTGATAACTGTATGTTTTTTTAATCTCAATCTTGCTGTTCCATCAGGATCACTCGATACAACATTTAACTCTGCTGGTACCCCGCCAGGAACGGTACAATATTCTGGAGCCATAGGAATAGGCATGACATTGCAAACTGATGGAAAAGTCGTTCTTGCTGGTTACTCAGGAAGCAATGGAGCGCTTGTTCGCTACACATCTACTGGAATCTTAGATTCATTGTTTGGCACAGGAGGCCTAGTGACAACGAGCACAACAGACACTTTGCAATTTTCCGCAGTCACTATACAGCCGGATGGAAATCTGGTTGCTGCTGGGGTTACATTGTCAGGAGATTTGTTTGTAGCTCGTTACATCGCAACAAACGGCGCCCTAGACTCATCTTTTGGTAGCGGTGGTACAGTCACTACTCCTATAGGATCATCTCTTGCTAATTTTGTTGATGTTACATTGCAATCAGATGGTAAAATAGTTATAGCAGGAACATCGGATTCTCCAGGCAAGTTTACAGTTGTACGTTATACAGCTGCTGGCGTTTTAGATACAAGCTTCGGTACCGGTGGGATTACCAAAACAGCTATAGGCTCTAATGCTATTGCTAATGCCTTAACAATACAAACAGATGGCAAAATAGTTGTAGGAGGTTATGCAAGCACTAGTGGCAATCATTTTACTGTAGCTCGTTACACTGCAGGTGGCATTTTAGATACAACATTTGGAGGCACTGGTATCGTTACCACAATAATAGGAAATAATTCTTATATTAACGGAATAGCGCTGCAAGGATCCCCGGCAAAAATCATAGCAGTTGGTTTCAGTGACCTTTTAGGAAGTACTGATTTCACCATAGCTCGCTATAACCCCAATGGAACAGTTGATACTTCTTTTGGTACAAGTGGCATAACGTCAACATATATAGCTAATTCGTCTCAAGCTTTTGGAGTAGCAATACAACAAGACGGCAAAATCGTAGTATCTGGGCGTTCTTCTCAACCTCCTATAACATTCACTCTCGCACGTTATACCATTAATGGAACTTTAGATAGCGCATTTGGTACAGGAGGCATAGTACTAACTCCTTATGGATCATCTTCTTCATCGTTTAAAGTTGCCATCGCAACCGACAAGAAAATTGTAGCATCTGGGTTCTTTGGCTCTGCTTTTGGAGCTGCTCGTTATTTTAGTAATCCTACCATAATAGACGTATGTACATTGTAACATCTCTTATAATAGCTAAAATTAAAAACAACAGAGTATAAGACATGTTCGATAAGAATACCGATAGCGGAGCAGTAAAACAGTTCCGTTTGACAAACGGATTACAAGTCCTCGTATATCCCTATCATGTTATTCCATGGGTATCGACTCAACTGTGGTACCGTGTAGGCTCAAAACATGAAAAGGACGGTCAACGAGGAGCTGCACACTTGCTAGAGCATATGCTTTTCAAGGGTACACAGCGCATGTCTGAACTGGACATAACGGCTATTACTGATGCATTGTCTGGACACACCAATGCTTTCACTTCTAACGATTGCACCGCCTATCTATTCGACTTTCCACGCGCCAACTGGACAGCTGCTCTTGATCTACTTGCTGACACCATGGTGCATGCAACAATAAAACCTGACCTTTTACATGCTGAACTTGCTGCTGTTATTCAAGAACTGCGCTTGTATAATGATGATCATGAATCAACCCTACATGAGATGTTAATCGGTGATGTTTTTGCAGGACACCCATACCATTATCCCGTCATTGGCTACCGTCATGATCTATGGCGCATGACCAGTGACGCACTGATGCAATTTTATAAGCAATGGTATATGCCTAATAATGCTGTTTTAGTGATCGTTGGTGATGTAACGGTAGCAGAAGTCGAAAAACAGGTAGAGCACTTCTTTGGACATATTCCTGCAGGTAAAATACCGCAACGCTCTCTTGAATTATGGCAGCCAAAGATGATATCACGCTCCATTCGCTTAGAGTATGATATTCAGCAACTGTATGACACAACAGCATTTGTAGTGCCAGGATTCAGTCATGGAAAGCATGAGCTACTCTCAACGTTGGGCAGTATACTTGCCGACGGCACAAGTTCTCGTTTATATAAGCGCTTGGTGAGGACAGAAACAGCTCTTTCAGTCTTATCATCATCCGCCGACTTACAAGAATATGATCTTTTTTGCATCAACGTTGAGCATGAAGATGAATCACAACAAAAAGAAATTCGCGCTGCTATAGGCAACGAACTTGATGATCTTGCTCTTAATGGCCCCACACGTGACGAACTCGAACGCGCCCATGCGCGTGCCTGTATGGAATACCAAGAATTATTTCAAGAGATGCAAGAACTGGCAGCAGTTATTGGCCAAGGCTTTATGGCAACAGGAGACCCGTCATATGGAGTGCGTAAACCAAACGATGATCATGTACAATCAGCGAAAGATATACGAGAGTATGTTAAGCAGTTCAACAAGCCAGCACTAACACACTTTGGACAACTGAGTTCATTGTCGCAAGGTGAAGAACATTTTTGGCATATGAACCAACGCACAGATGATGCTCACGACGAATCATTCATTGCAGCACGTGTGCGTCATACACCGCTTGAACCATTACGCCTTGCATTATCAACAAAGCCATCCGCATGGGATGAAATAAGATTCCCTGCCTGTACAAAACGGACCATTGCTCATCACAACACGGTGATAAGCTGTGTAACCAAGAGTACCGCAACGGTAGTGCTGTTAGTTACCTTTCCTTTCTCTTATTATCACGAACCTGAAGATACGGCTGGCATTGCTGAATTAACAGCACGCCTCATAATCGATGGCATCAAGAGATACACACCGGATGAATTTTCCGATCTTATTGAGCGGCGCGGTATGTCTCTTGAATCGGGTCCCGGATTTATTGCATTAACTATGTTATCGCATGATCTTGATTACGGCATTCAATTATTGGTTGAGATCATTGCGCAACCAGCATTTAATATACGTTCGTTCAATCGCATACGTACACACATGATGGCTGAACTTGATGAACTCTATGACGATCCTTACACTTGCATCGATCAGTATGCTCGTGATGCTGTATACGGCAGTCATCCGTATGGACGCCTGTCGCTTGGCAACAAAAAATCACTCAAAAAAATAAAGATTGAAGACGTACAAGCTTGGCATGAGCATGCGTACCAAGCTTATGGATCCACAATAGCGATTGTTGGTGATTTTAACGAGCAGCATGCTGGGGCGTTGCTTGATAAACAATGGGCGACATTATCGGCAAAACATCACCAAACACCGGAATTGCCGCCAGTTGAACCCTCTGTTGCAACAACGCGTACCTATACTATATCTCGTGATCAGACAGCACTCTGCTATGCTCGGCTTTCGGTCACACGCAACGATGAGCTCTATGATGCTCTGTTGCTGCTCGATCAAATCGTATGTGGTGGCGAACTTAATTCAATGTATAGTTTGCTTTTCCAGGTGCGAGAACGTACCGGTCTTTTCTACACTATTACGGGGTCAACCTTGTTGCATGCTGGTAAATATCCAGGGATAGTGCGCATAAAAACACTCGTCAGCCCTGATAGCCTTGAAAAGACGGATGTGGCACTTAAGCAAGCGCTTGCCACCTGTCTTGATGCTATAACGCCACAAAGCATTGTTAAGGCGCGTAATGCGATAGTAGCGGCTCGTATGCACCTTCTACTTTCCAATAAACAGTTAGCGACCCTGATTATACATCTTGAACAATGCGGACTAACGTTAGATCATGAACTGCGCCTACAGCAACGACTGACAGACATTTCGGTCGATGCCATTCGTGCTGCAGCTGAGCAGTTCTTAAATCCAGATCATTTAGCGCGAATTACTGTTGGTCGCTAGATACTGCTGGTTGTGCGTTGTGCTGAACAACTTTACTGCTGATTAAAAATAACAGTATTCCTGCCGCAACCGATGCATTGTAGGAAATATCGGGCGTGCGCTGTGGCAGAGTAATTACCGTACCGTGACGTTCAATCCCTTTGGTAATACCAGGGCCTTCGCTACCAATAACAAGGCAGCATGGAGACGTAAATGGCACACTGCGTGCATCTGACCCACCAAAGCTTGCGATATAAAGATGATAGCCGGCCTTGGTCAGCAACTGTGCGGCCTCTTGCGTTGACGCAGCAACAAAAAACTCTAGATGTTCCGCCAAACCAGCAGCAGCTTTGAGCGCCGTTGCATTAAGTGGCGCCGCATTCTTTTTAACCAACACAACGCCAGAAACTCCGGTACAATAGGCACTACGAATAATAGCTCCTAAATTTCTTGGGTCTTGAATTGCGTCAAGCATAATCAAGAATGGCTGACGTTTTGGATCAAAAGGTACTTTGCGCGTTGGGAATGGATGAGCCCAAGCCACGATACCTTGGTGATCAGTCGTTCCTGCTATTTCATGCAGTTTTTCGCGTGGTACATATTGAATCGCCACACCGCGGGCAGGGAGTAAGGCTTCTATCTGTTGCCATCCACGAGGCGTTGGTTTTGTTGTATAAATCGACATAAGCTTTCTGCGTTTTGCGCGTAACAGCTCAACAATTGAGTGAACACCAAAAACAAGCTCTCCATCAACTTTTTCTTGGGAGCTTGTTTTTCTTGGAGTCTCTGATTGCCTTGAAGGTCTGCCTTTTTTTGTCGGGTGCTGCCGTTTGATCATATCGGCAGATGATCTTTTGAGCGGAGTGCGTTCTGTTTTTTTCATATCTTTAACAACTTTCTTTTGTAGAGAGCTAATAACCTAGACAAAGCGCGGTATATCGTTTTATTCGTCACCCTCTGCGACTTGTCCGGCACGGCAGTTGCGATGACGGAAGATAGGGCCCATGCTTTATTATCTTATCGTGAATAAAAGAATTTATATATTCAGCGTACAGTAAAAGAAGAACTCTTTCTATGGCTATTATGCTCATACAAAGAGTTCTTCTGTATTTTTCAGCACACAGATGTGATCATAAATTTGAGTAATAGTTCGGTGAACATGCTCGCCCGCAGAAACGACACGGCGGATCATAGTCGATATCCTTAATATTGACACGTTTGGGAGAAACCAAAGTGTATACAATCTCATTAAGATGCTTCATAAAATGGGTTCTGCCTGCTGGTTGGAGATCTTTGGTGTTGAAGTATGAGCGTGCAGCCGCTTCAAGCGTTGTTTTTACTTCATCAGCTGACATGGTTTTGCCCGCTAATTCGGTGAGTATGGGTGTTTCTTGAAAAAACCCTTCAAAAACAAATTTCTTTATAACTCTTTCAATGGCTGCTTTGTTTGGTAAAAGTACTCGTTTCTCTTGCTCTGCAGCAAGCGCAAGATTCTGTACTTGGAGCGTTAACAACAGTATAAACGTTCTTTTCATACTATACCCTTTGTATCTATTTAGTTTTTTTGTAGATGTAGACAGGGGAACCTTCAGGTGTCGACCAGCTCATCGCTTGGCGACATTCGTGGATCAACTGTAACCTATACTTGTTCGGATGTGGAATCTGTTTAAGAGTGACGATCCGAGCTCCTTTTTTTAAACGAGAAAACTTCTCGGCTAATTTTGTCATCAAATCATCTGAAAAACAGGTTGAACATAAATACACAACCGTGGCATCAGTATAGGGCGTTTCGACAATATCACCTTGTATAAATGATATCGAACGTTTTTTGTCAACAAAACCACGCGACTTAAGGCCAGCAAGAGCACGCTGCGCCTCTTTGTAGCGCTGTGCTGAAAGCTCTATACCAACTACTTTTTTAAAGGGAAACTCAAGGTAACTTTGCATAACAACTTTGCCAGTGCCCGAGCCAAGATCATACAATACGTCTTTTTTGGTAATAGAAAGTTGTTGCAATAAAGCAGTCAATGCACTAGGTGTTATCTCTCCATAAGTTGAATTGCCACCCTTTGCCTTTATAAAATCAGATTCGGCAGGGGAAATTATTGATCCATTTGCTCCTCTGTACAGGTCATCCATTACCGCAGCAACGGCAGACGATTGGAACTTGAGCGCTTGTTTACGATAGCGGCTATGCTTTGATTTTCGAGAGGTCTTCTCAGCGGAACAAGAAGCACAGCCTTTTGTTCTAGCATGACTTTCTTGGTAACCTATAACAATACTGAACAATGCGCAAAAAAATAATGACTGTGATAGACTCTTTATAGATATATACATGTGACGACTTCCTTTTTTTGAGGGTGCTGCATTGTTAGATTCTGCGCTTCATAGTACAACCGTTCTCTCCACTTCGTCAAAATTTTTATACGCAGATCAACTCGACGCGTATGCTGGTTCATGGCTTGAGATCAACAGCGCAGCCTTTAATCACAACATAGCCTGTTTTGCCGACCGTATGACATCTGCGGTTGATCTAGCAGTTATTATAAAATCAAACGGCTACGGACACGGCATTGACTCTATGGCATTATTGTGCCAACAGAACCGACAGGTAGCCTGGATTGGCACCTCTACCCTTTCTGAAGCGCTGCGCATGTGCGCACTTGGAGTAACCAAACCTATTCTCGTATTGTCCCATATCGATGCCGACCCTAATCTTGTTCATGGCAAAAACATCATTATTGCGGTGCATGATCTGCAATCAGCTCAACGTCTGAGCGCGATAACAACAGATGCTTTTCGTGTGCATATAAAGATAGACACCGGTTTATCGCGTTTTGGTGTTCCTGCAGAAAATGGGGTAGCTACTATCAAACAGATTATGAGTTTACCTCATATACACATAGAAGGGATATATACTCATTTTGCCGCCTCAGGAGATTTGACACCAACCGCTCTAGAGGAACAAAATAGACTGTTTAATAAAGTCCTTGATGAGCTTGCAACATCTGGTATTCACATCCCTGTGCGCCATGCAGCCAAATCGGTTGTTGCCGCTTGTGTTGCTCAAACGAGGTATTCCTTTGTGCGTCTTGGAGCTGGGGCTTACGGATTATGCACGCAAGAAATCGGTTTGCCGCTACGTCAAATACTGACATGGAAAGCTCGCATCATGCATATACGCAGCGTATCTGCTGGCGCTTATATTGGCTATAATCGGACCTACCAAGCAACAAGCGACAGGCGCATAGCCGTGCTGCCTGTTGGCTATTATGAGGGGTACCCATTAAGTTTAAGTAACAAAGGTACCGTCTATGTATGTCGATCTGGACAGTTTGTGCCGGTTGTTGGTCGCGTATGCATGAATCAGATTATGATCGACATTACCGATTGTACAAGCGACCTCGTTGTTGGTGACGAGGTTGAACTGATCGGCGATCGTCCTGGTATTACGATTGCCGACCTTGCACGTGCCAGCGGGGGCAATAACGAGCGAGAATTAGTTGCTCGCTTGAACCCATTACTGAGCAGAATTGTTATGTAAGCTCAGATCTACACCAGTTTATAGATTCTGTGTTTGCCCACTTTTATAATCATGCCGCTTGAGCAATCAACCTCTTTTTTAAATTCACTTACGGTAGTGCCATCTACGGTGACAGCGCCAGATTCGATCAAGCGCCGAGCTTCAGACGAACTGGTCACTGCACCAACCAGCTTGAGCAACTCAACAATCCATAGCGGATTTTGTGTTGCGGCAGGCAAACTGATTTCTTGCGCTTTTGAATAATCCTTTTTCTCAAAGAGGGCTTCAAAATGTGCTTGAGCCACGACAGCCTCTTCAGTAGACCAAAAACGAGCTACAATGTCATGAGCCATGCGTTTTTTGAGCTGCATAGGGTGCTGTTTGCCTTCAGCGACCTGCTCTTGAAGTTCTGTTATTGCAGCTGCAGGTATGTGCAAAAGAACTTCAAGGTAACGCCACATAAGCATGTCTGATATCGACATCAATTTACCATACGCTTGCTCTGCTGACTCTATTAAACTGATCGTGTTGCCCAATGACTTCGACATTTTTTCATGACCATCCAAGCCCTCAAGAAGCGGTGTTGTAATAACCACTTGCGGCGACTGACCATAATGTTCTTGTAAGAATCGACCCATTAAAAGATTAAAGGTCTGGTCCGTTCCGCCCAACTCAACATCTGCTTGTAACGCGACAGAATCATACCCTTGGAAAAGCGGGTAAAGCAGCTCATGAAAGCCAATTGGCTGGTTCTGTTCTATGCGTTTTGAAAAATCTTCGCGTTCGGTCAAACGTGCAAGCGTCACTTTAGCACATAATTGCAACAGATCGGCAGTTGAAAGCGCGCCAAGCCACGTGCTATTGTAGACGATGGTAACGCGAGATTGATCAAGAATCTTGCTAACCTGTTTAAAGTAGGTCTGGGTGTTGTTGTTGATCTCTTCAATGGTCAACGGTGGCCGTGTTTTTGAACGACCTGTAGGGTCGCCAATGCGAGCAGTAAAATCGCCAATCAAAAACATGATCTGATGACCAAGATCTTGAAATTGTTTTAATTTTGACAAGACCACCGCATGCCCTAAATGGAGATCCGGTGCTGTTGGATCCATTCCCAGCTTAATAATCAGTTTTTTGCCGGAGCTTAATTTTTTTTGTAGTTCATCAACCGGGATCGCCTGCACGATGCCCGTAGAGATCAACTCTAATGCCTTGTTCGATTCCATGACTATCTATCACCTATCGTTAAAGATTAGCAAAGCCCATCATATGGCATAGTAACTGACTGAGAAACATAGTGCCATATAAGACTCCGCAGATAATTTCGTTTCCTATGGTTATTGCAATAAGCAGATATGCAGCAAGAAAGTACCAATTAAAAAGGTCATCATGGTACAGCTCCGGTTTATGCACCGCTACATAATAAGTCATACTATTTACTATGAAACTTACTACGCACAATACAACACTTAAATGAATGCATATTCCTAAAATACGAGCATAACTGAGTGTCAATGGTGAACCGATTATGCCATTTGTAGCGGCAAAGATATGCGGTCCGATAAGAAACCCGAGTATGACTAAACCTAGCAATGCTACTAACCAATGCGCAAGCGTGTCGGCAAAAAGGGCTGCGGCAAATTTTACATTGCGGTTATCCCCATCATAAATAGCCTGTCTATGCACGGGCACATGCCTACCCCATCCGAATCGATAGAATGGCAATAAAAAACAGATAAGCCCAACAACGCTAATATGAGCAAAAGGATTGAGGGTCAATAAACCCAGCTCTTTACCGGTCTCGTCACCCATGCGCAGCGCTACCCATGAGCGAAACCAACCAGGAGGCGTTACGGCAAGCAAGTATGCGCAAAAAAGAATGATAAACTCGGTAACAGTTTGTGCTATTTTAAGGCTTGTCATAGAAGCACCAATAATAAAAGAATGCACTATACGAAAGACTAACTTAGTGTAAAAGGTGTTTCTCTGAGGGTCAAATAGTTTTAGAATATGAAGGTTTTTTAGTAAAGCATAAGAAAAGGGCTGATGAACATGAAAAAAACTCTCAAAACCAGAAAAACCCAAACTGTTCCGATGACAGAGCCTCATGAGATCGCTTGGTATTATTGGCTAATCATACCACTTTTTTTATTGAGCAGTACGCTCTTTTTTTATTCTCCTTCGTTACCTTATTCCTTTCAGTTTGATGATATTGCCAATATTACTAAGCATTTTGAGTTGCGCCACTATCGGTTCTGGGATCTCTTTTTTTCAGGTCCACGCTGGATAAGTTATTGGTTGAATTCAATACAATATGCTCTTGGCAAATTTGACCCCTATTTTTATCGACTTTTCAATATCTGCTTACATAGTCTCAATGGCATACTGCTCTTTTTTATACTAGCGCTCGGGTTATCTAAACGAAACAAACATGATTTTTTCAAGCAGCATGCCATGCTGTTGGCTATCATAACGTCGATCTTGTTTTTATTACACCCAGTACAAACGCAGACTGTATCCTATGTCATTCAAGGTCAACTCGAAGGACTCGCTGCATTTTTTATGCTTAGCATGACACTGCTGTGTATGGTTGTTGGTTATAGCCAACAAAAAATGGTTCGCTTGGGCGCTACCATCGCTCTTCTTGCGTTAACGCCGTTTGCTTGTTGCACCAAAGAAATTGCTATTATCACACCGGCATTACTGCTGCTCGTTGATTGGTTTCTTATAGCACAAGGCGAGTACCAAGCCATCAAAAAACGTCTGTGGTTGCATGGATGCATCATGCTGATTGTTGCTACAATCTTTATATATTTTTTTAAGATCGATTTTTTCCTAGATATTTTTGGGCTACAAAGAATTGCAATCAATAACTGTGGTAATATCATTACGCATACGAATTCACTGATCACGCCTTTCGCCTATTTCATCTCACAATTTAAGGTGATCCTGCATTATTTATGGATATTTGTATGGCCTTTTTCTATCAGTGTCGAATATGATTGGGTCTTGTCACGCAGTTTTTTTTCTTTAGATGCATTTCTCCCTTTTCTTATGCTTTCAGCTATTACTTATTGCGTTGTGCGTTTACTGCAACGAGATGGTACTCATATGATAACATTCGGCTTCTGTTGGTTTTTTCTCTGCATATTGCCACGATCAAGCATTATCCCTTCACCTGAACTGCTGGTTGATTATAAAACATATATGGCATCATGCGGTTGGTTGTTTTTGCTTGCAACTGCAATCGTCGCTTGTGGCGCTTGGGCGCAACATCGCTTGGCACTTGTAGATAGTAAGATTACCCAGAAGACCTATGTCTCACATGCTTGCGCTGTAATGCTCGTGATACCGCTTGGCTTTGCGACGATGCAGCGCAATAGAGTCTGGCGATCAGGACTTGAATTTTGGGGCAATATACTTGAAAATGCGCCGGGCAAAGCTCGCGTGCAGAATAATTATGGCGTTGAACTGTTGCAACAGTGTGCACGGCCACACGATTCTATTGCCTATTTTTCCAAAGCTATAGCGTTAGACCCTCAGTATTATGATCCCTACAATAATCTCGCTGTTGCTTATTTGCATACACAACAGCCTGGATTGGCTCTACAGACGTTACAAACAGGGCTCAAGATCAACCCAAACCATCCTGAAGGCTATAACAATTTAGCCTCTTTTTTATTGCAGCAAGGTGAATATGCGCAAGCAGAATCGGCACTTTTCACAGCCTTGCAATTGCGTCCTTATTATGGCAAAGCACACTATAACCTTGGAAGGTTATATTGCGAGCAGGGCAACTATGAGCTTGCTTGGAATCACTTTCGTGATGCATGCATGAAATGTGATCTTGATGATGATATGGGATTTAGCGCTTTTGCAAAATTGAGCCTTATCCTACACAAATATGATGATGCTATTTTTGGCTATACCAAAACTCTTGCATTATTACCCAATGACCAAGACTCATTATTTAATCTTGGCAACGCCTATTTTCTTGCACAACAGCATGACCAAGCATTGCACACGTATGAGCGTCTTTTAAGTCATTATCCCGATGATCTTCGTGGTTGGTACAATTGCGCCGAGGTCTATTTCGTAAAAGGATATACTGATAAAGCATTAACCTGCTTTAAAAAAGTAGCCTCTCATACTAAAACATTTCCAAGTTATTATGTACGCATAGCACAATGTTACGCGCAGCTCGGACAGTATCAAGCAGCATATAAAGCGTTAGATTGTATATCTATACAGGATGTACCACAAAACGTGATTACTATGGCTCAGGAAGTAAGACAGCACATTACAAAAGCAGAAAGACAGTTGCAGGCATAGGTAGTAATTTGACAAAAATTGGTGTAAGTCTTGTTGTATGGTGGTAGTAGTTACAGTGTAGACATAAAAAAGGAGAATATGTCATGACTATCAAAGGTTTAAGTGCTTTTGTTTTGGTGAGCAGTCTAATATCCACGGGGCTTCATGCAGACTGCCGTGTACCTTCTGTGCAAGCGGACACGAATAGACAAGTGGAACAGTTAATAAGAATGTATGATGACGCAAAAACGCCTGATGACAAGTCTTGTTTAGCAATAGCAATGCGTGATCTTTTAGAAAAACTCAAAAGACAGAGCCTCATTTACCATGAAGCAACGATAGAAGAAGATATGAGCGGCGAATCGGCTGCCTCAGATGTTAACCGTAATGAAGCTGTTGCTCTAGACAAGTCGATCAGAAAGCTAGAAGCTAAAATTGCAACACTGGCTCCTGCTGCTCAGACACAAAAAACAGTCGTAACAAAAAAAGAACAAACATCACGCAAACGCAAACGATCAACAAATTAATACTTTTTGATGATCAACATAATAAAAAGGCCCAGGCTACTAAACGTAACCTGGGCCTTTTTATTATGCTAAACGTTGGAACGTAATATACGCAGTTGAACCTTCAGCTTCTGAGATAAACGCACGAACCAAGCTGTTGTAACATGCAAACTGCATCTCAAAAACTTGTCCTGCCGATACCTGAACAATAAACTGACTGACAAAGCGACTATAATCTGCATTCCCTACGAAAAAGGTGAGAGAACTTAAGCTGCCGAGGATAGTCGTTCCATTGAGCACTCCCTGAAAGAGAATCGCCGAGTCTGCCGCACCCACGTCAAAACATAGGTAAGCACCTGCATTGAAGATAATAAGATAAGTGCCGGCGACATTACAAGTGAACGTCGAAGTGCCTGCTGTATGAGACCAAGCGCCGGTTGTTACAGCATTGGTATCAAACGTAATACTTTGGAATGTTGTTGTGGTATTTACTTGAGTAGTTGTGTTATACGCTGAAAAAAAATCTGTGCTAACGACAGCTCCCGTGGCTCCGGTTGCGCCCACAGGACCTGTTGCGCCTGTGTTTCCTCGAGCTCCGGTGGCTCCTGTTGCACCTGTATTGCCAGTCGCTCCCGTTGACCCTATGTTTCCTGTAGCGCCGGTGGCTCCAGTTGCGCCTGTGTTGCCAGTCGCTCCCGTGTCTCCCGTCGGTCCAGTGGCTCCTGTAGCTCCCGTGTCTCCCATCGCACCTGTGGCTCCCGTAGCTCCCGTGTCTCCCATCGGTCCAGTGGCTCCTGTAGCCCCTCTGGATCCCGCAGATCCAGGAGCTCCTGTAGCTCCAGTTGATCCTCGTCTACAGCAGACGTCAGAGCGATAGAGAGCGCAACAGTGAGGACAAATTTTTGGCTCTTCAGAAACAAATTCCGGATTAGTAATAGTCAAGTCAGTATGTACTCGCGAGCCAGGCAAAACATGCAAAAGCGCTTTTTTGAGCGTATTGACCGCCAAGAGACATAGGTCACTAGCAGCATATTCGCTTATACTGGCTGTAGGCCATGATCTATTCAGAACCATTGTCTGACCATACCGAGCCAATGCATCATTCAGTTTCTGTAAAGTTTCATCAGATTGTTCATCGATAGAACGAGTAGTTACCACTGCAACACACTCTTTAATAACCTGGCATGCCTGTTGATCATAGAGCCTGGTGCCTCCATCCATGAGATCTTGACTCACGAGGTCGAACAATAACGACCATTGGTGTTCTGTGTATGATTGCTTGCAGTGCAAAATAGCGGTTACGATATCATCATCTAAACAGACTAATCCATTGAGCATAAGCTCATCATGCTGATCTCTAGGATAAAGCTGCTGTGGTGTTATAACCAACAAAAACAGGAACAGTTGTTTGGGGACATTGAAAAAACCGAATAGCTTCATCTGTTTTCCTTATTTTTAACAAACTATTTTTTTGTAAAAAAATAACTAAAACAGACTTTAGTACATTTTTATGTAGAGAATCTAGATTATATCCAATTGCGCTAAAAAACACGTCCTATCAAATAAGTAAGTTGTTTATCTTTTTAAGCGCTTGCTAATAAACATATATAACAAGGCTGCAATTACCGCCAGTGTTACCCCATCAACAACGTTACGTACCATTGTACTTACCCAACTACTTTGATCAATAGCTGTGTCGAGCTGTTCTACTAAAGGTTGAAAGTTTTTTAGATCTTGATCCTGCAATCTTTCCGCCTGTTCTTTGTCATAGGGTAGACCAAGCTTTTTGCAAATCGCGTGGAATGCTGCTTGAGCTTGTGCATCTTCACGTAAAAAATCGGTATGACTGTCACCGCGCTGCGCAACTATATCTGTTTCTATATAATACAGATTATTAAGCATAGAACGTCTCTGCGTTAAAAATTCACGCACTAATCTTCGGGCGCTATTAACTGAAATACGTCTATCTTTTTTATTATGAAGAATAATAACCGGGATACGATGAGCAATCTGCTTAACCGATGTAATAGCCTGTAACCCGTAAGGGTTATAAAAAGGATGGTACAGCTTTGCTATCCACGGCGACCAAAACCTGACCAAAGGCAAATAAGCTACTCCAGGTTTTTTGAGCGCACTTTGCATGATTGCTTCATTGGCATCGGCCAACGGTGCTTCTAAAATGATTGCTGCTATGTGGTCTTGTTGTGCAAGGGTCATACGTGCGATTTCATTCAACCAGGTTGCCGCCCCTTGTGATGTCCCAATTACAATAACTTTATTAGCTTTTTGGAACGTTTGATCGTTATGTAATTGGCGCTCAAGATCACCTATGCACCGCTCTTGCCCAAGGTCTGCGTCAGCTGCAGGTTTTATAACATCATACATCGCGTAGTTTTGCGTTGTTACTAATGACATCTGTTCTGCATGTCCACCATAAAGCCCAGGGAGCCATATGATGTAAAAGGAGTCAGTTTTTGATGGAATCTGTTCTATGCTGTGTATACTGCGCATGGCTACAACGACAAGAAATAGACCTACTAAGAACGTGCGCCCAATACTGTTCATGATGAGTATGCCTTCCCTTGGATTAACCATAACAAAGCTGCTACTCTGCGCAGTATAAAGAGCTCCTTATCATTTATCTAGAATATCGGCAGCACATACACAAAAAAGGGAACCACATGAAACATATCAAGATCATCTTAGCTAAGTGTGACTTGTCTGTGCGTACCACATGATCTTCTCTCTGGTGGCAAGAAGAAAATTTGAACAAAGCTCAACTGACTTAAGTGATCTCCACGCACGATTGATCATGCGTCTTCATACACATCTTTTCGATGCATAATGGCAACAATGATGACAGTTTTTGCTGTAGCATCAATGCGGTAAATTATACGGTAATCACCGACTCGCAGCCGTCTATGCCCTTTAAGGCTGTAGCGTAAGGGTTTACCAAAACCGATTGGGTCTACCATTAAACGTTCTTCTATCGCTCGTTTAATGAGCGTTCGTATTGTTGGATCAAGAGCTGGTATATGTTTAGATACCACTTCCTGTTGATAACGGATAACGTATGTTATTTCCATGCTTCATCATGATCATACGTCGTTGTGTCTGGAGTATCTAATGTTTCGGCTAGTTTTGATAAATAAAGATCTTCACGCATCTCAAGTGCTTCAAGCGCAAGCTCTTTGACAATGCTGGCTACCGATTTGTTTTCTTGATGGGCAATCTCTGCAAGCAACCCTGCTGTTGCTTCTTCAAAGGTAACGTTAATTCTCGGATTTTTTGTCGCCATTAAACAACCTCTTTTTGATCATTTTCATTTAAACACAAGAAAAAGTGTAACACTTTTACATCACTCCTTCAAGGGCTAGGGCATATTTCAAGTATGCGAAAAAATCACAGTCGCAGCGCCACTCTCACATCCCCAACGGTAGCCTGTGCCTTCACTTTCTGAAAATCACGCAAAATCCAGGCAACTATCTCTTTTTTCATGCGACCATTATGATGAGCAAATCGCGTAATCAGTTCATCATTAACTTTAGTCTCGGCGGTAAACGGCTCAAGCGCCTTGCGTAGATGGCGGCGATCAGCAAGATTAAGCTGCACCGAGCGATACATTTTAACCCCTTTATTTGATGTATCAATAAATGAATAATGGATTTTATTGGTAAAAGGACGATCTCCAGGAGCTATACAGTACACAGGCGCATTGGGATCTTTTTTGATAATGCCAAAATCATACCATATGAAACTATATTTACAGTAACTGCTGAGACTCACAGGCATCACAATCATGCCAAATCCCAACATAAATCCTATACAACCAAGGGCAATACTGGCACTCTTCATATGCTTTAATCTCCGGTCTTAAAAACTCCTTCTATTGCCAGTAGTTTACAATCTGAAATTACAAAAGGGCAATAGTTCCGTAGGTTAAACGGGTTTTATATCGTTAGAAAGCGTATTAAGGGAATGTGTGAATGCCTAGTTTTTTCCAGTCAGCAGCAAAAAGCTCCATGCCTCGATCGGTCAAGGGGTGATTCAGAGCTGTTGCTAAAACCGTAGGTGGCACTGTGATGATATCCACACCAGCTTCGATAGCTGCATGTATGTGACGCACATGTCTGATAGAGGCTGCCAACAACTCCGTTTCATAGTCATACTGATCAAGCATGTCACTCAGTTCGCCCAGCAACGACACGCCATCAACATCAAGATCCTCTAAGCGACCAACAAAAGGAGAAATATACAAGACGCCTAGTTTACTCATGCACACACCTTGCATAAGACTAAAAACAAGCGTGATATTGAGCTGCACTTCTTCGTCTACTAACTTTTTGATAATAGGGAAATAGTCTGAGTGGCACGGAATTTTTACCACTACATTCTCTGCCAAAGCCGCAAGGGTTTTTGCTTGCGTGTAGACCCGCTCGGGAGCTACTTCAGTTACTTCAACGCTGATATGTCCATTGGGCAGCAATGCGCATAGTTTTTTGATCAAAGCAACAGGGTCACCACTTTCTTTGCTAAGATGCGTAGGATTTGTCGTTACTCCGTCAATAAGGCCCGTTTGGGCCCATAGTTCTATGAGCCCATAATTTGCAGTATCGAGAAAAATCTTCATTAAGCTCCTTTTTTTGGTTAGCTCAACTCTTTTTTAAGCAATTCTTGAATGAGGGTTGGATTTCCTTTGCCTTTTGTTTTTTGCATAACCTGACCAACAAAAAAACCGAACAATTTATCTTTCCCAGACTTGTAATCTGCAACGACCTTTGGATTGGCTGCAATAATTTCAAGTATAATCACCTGGAGTTCATCGCTGCTATCCATCTGTTCAAGTCCTGCTTCTTTGACAATTACAGCTGGCTCTTGGCCAGTTTTTGCAACCGTTTCAAAAACCTGTTTTGCCGCATGATTGTTGATGGTACCTTTTTCAAGCAATGCAACAAGCGCAGCTAATTTTTCTGGCGTTACTTTGCACTCAGCAAGAGCTATTTTATGCTCTTTGAGATACCCCATAATATCACGCACAACCCAATTAATAAGCGATTTGCTGGCAGTACATGCATACGCCGTTTCAAAATAGATAGCTAAAGGCATATCATCTAAGAGAATTTCTGCTTCTTGAGGAGAAAGGCCATAATCTGCCATTAAGCGATTAAACCGTTCATAAGGGAGTTCTGCCAGCGTATGAGTTATGCGATCGATCCATCCCTCATCAATAACAAGCAAAGGCAGATCAGGATCGGTTAAATACCGATAATCTGCAGCCTCTTCTTTACTGCGCATCATGATGGTTTTGTGCTCTTTGGTATCCCACAAACGTGTTTCTTGGCGCACGGTACCTCCAGATTCAAGGAGCGTAATCTGGCGTTCAATTTCATATTCGATTGCATCAGAAATGAACTTAAAAGAGTTAATATTTTTAAGTTCACAGCGTGTGCCTAATTTTTGAGCACCTTTTTTGCGTACCGAAATGTTAGTATCGGCACGAAATGCGCCATCTTCCATGTTGCCTGAACAGATTCCCAAGGATTGCACAAGAAGACGTAATGCTTTCAGATAGGTCCGTGCTTCATAGGTACTCGCAATGTCTGGGTGGGTGACGATTTCAAGTAACGGTGTTCCAGTGCGGTTGAGATCAACAAAACTTTCGTTGCTACCTGATGCATGGATATTTTTACCCGCATCCTCTTCCATGTGGATGCGCATCAAACGTATTCGCTTGGTGCTACCATCTTCAAGTCTAATGGGAACATTACCTTCAGAACAGATTGGATCGCTACCCTGAGTTATCTGATAGTTTTTTGGCAGATCAGGATAAAAATAATGCTTGCGAGAAAATGAGCATACCGGAGCAATAGTACTGTGGGTTGCCAAGCCGGCCGCTATGGCATAATCAACGACTTTTTTATTTAATACTGGCAGTACTCCTGGCTGACCGGTACATACATTACATATATTGGTATTCGGTTCTTTGCCAACTTCATTAGCACAAGCACAAAATATTTTAGTCTGTGTAGCTAACTGTACGTGAACTTCGATTCCGATAGTCACTTCATATGCGGGATATTGATCAAGAATAGAGACCGTTTTTGACACGCAAATGCCTTTCTTAACTTAATAATTTTTTTGCCAAATTATATTGATCAACCCGCAATGATGAAACCTGCTCAAGTTCGATTTTGCAAGAGCATGTTTTTTCAAGATCTAAAATGGCGTTATATTCTGTGCTGACAAGGTAATCAAATACTGCCGGATGCACACCAACAACAACGGCACCGTCACACCGTTTAGCTTTAAACTCTTGCGCTAACTGACGTAAGATTTGGTATGTTTGCGCTTGAACCGATTTCACAAAACCCATACCTTTACAGTTGGTGCAGTTTGTTGTTAGTTCCTGCACAAGAGTCTTGCCTGAGCGCTTACGCGTCATCTGTACCAGGCCAAATTCAGAAATTTTCAGAACAACTGACTGAAACTTATCCCGCTCGCGCAATGTTTTGTCGAAAAAAGTAAAGAGTTTATGACGATTGGCTGTGTTTGCCATATCGATAAAATCGATAACAATTAGACCACCTATATTGCGCAATCGTAACTGCCGCACAATCTCTTCTGCGGCCTCTAGGTTAGTTTTAAGAATAGTCTCTTCTAGGTTAGATTTACCAATAAACTTACCGGTATTAACATCCACAACGGTCATTGCTTCCGTTGATTCAATAATCAAAGAGCCACCAGACTTTAACGTCACTCTTTTTTCAAGCATCTGCGAAAGCTGGGTCTCAAGCCCAAAATGCTCAAATATAGGCTGAGATCCGGTATAGAGCGTTATCTTTTGGCTATATTCAGGAGCTATAATCTTTATAAACTTATAGATATCTGACTGACTTTTCTTATCGTCGGTCACTATACTCTCAACGTCAT
Organism: Candidatus Babelota bacterium; assembly: GCA_018266085.1. Lineage (GTDB taxonomy): Bacteria > Babelota > Babeliae > Babelales > Vermiphilaceae > JAFEAZ01. The sequence continues at coordinate 108,283 of JAFEAZ010000006.1, read as the reverse complement.
CATCGAGATAATCCCTGATAACCTGCAAGGGCAAATCTAGATCCTCATGGATTTTCGATACGCTTGTTGCTGTTTTGTAGTTTTGCTGAATAGTTGCCCATGTTTCAACAAGATAAGCTATATCTTTGCTGAGCTGCTTTGCTGTACAGCCCTCAGATGTAGTCCTGATAATAGCGCCCATGCCTTCGGGTAAGTACTTTTGGACTATTTCTTTAAGTCGTTGTCGTTCTTCACGAGCTCCGATCTTTTTTGAAATCCCGATACGTGGAATGACCGGCATGAGAACAATAAAGCGGCCGGGAAGGGTGAAACAGGTGGTAAGCTTGGCTCCCTTCTCATAGATAGGTTCCTTGCTTACCTGCACCAGGACAGGATCACCTTCAGTGAAAATATCTTTTATATTCGGTTGATTTCGGTAATTTACGACCGGCTTTACCGGCTCGTCGTCCAATTGAGTTATTTTGCTAATGTTTTCAATAGCAAGCTCACGGTCAACTTCAGAAATATGCAAAAAACCGGCCTTGCTTTGCCCTATATCAACAAAAGCAGTTTGAATACCAGGAAGCACCTTGCTGATTGTACCGCGGAAAAACATACGTTCAAGGCTTTCAGTAACCGGTGCCGAAAAATGTACGTTTTGCAGTTTACCATCACGGGTAATAGCAATTCTTGTCTGCCAAGCTGTTTGGTTTATAATAATATTTTTCATATAGAGTCCAACCAGATCCCCTCTTTAGAAAGTATCAGTGCTTTTTTAAGTTCTTAAAGAGCTCTGTTTTTTTACATGCTTTCGTAAAGCATACCTAATATTACGCATAATGAGTAGAAAATTACCAAAAAATATGTTAGAGTCCACCCCGAATAATGTACAACAACTTCTATGAAAAGGACTTAAGACAAGCATGAATAAACAATATCCTCTCCTACTCTTGGTTCTTGTTGGTCTAGCTGGTTGCAGCAAAAAAAAGAGCAATACCCTTAAACGTAACCAAAAAAACAAAACTGAACTCTTTTCAGAAGTTGAGATACCCCTAGCAGAAGAAGTTTTACATAAGATTTTGGATCAGGACGAGATTCGCGAATTCAAGATGATCGACGATCTAAGTGATGATGAGCAAAGCATTGCCGCAACCTTTGATGCTATTAACGATACATGGATTGAAGATATGACGCAGGCTGACTCTTTTAAGGCTGTTTTATTTGATTTTGACAAATCTACCCCTCGCGCAGACCAAGAAAAGACTATAAAAGAAGACATCAAGGTAGCAAAGCGTATTCTTGACGAGGCTAAATTGCTCGGCGGTAACGGCAAAAGACTTAAGGTTTCTGGCCATGCCTGCCATTCTGCCGGATCAGGTTCTTATAACTTAGGTCTTTCAGAAAAGCGCGCTAAATCATTAGCCGATATGTTCGTGGCAGCTGGTATATCAAGAGAAGACATCAAGATCGTTGGTTATGGTATGGAAGTTCCAGCTCTTGTTAATGGCAAGCCGGTTGATGGTAACCGTGAACAACAAGCGCCTAACCGCCGCGACGAAATCACCGTTATTTACTCATAATCGCTGATTCATAAAGCTTATCATAAAAAGCGAGGCATCTTTAACCGGATGTCTCGCTTTTTTGTTGCGGGTTTTTTCTGCTTTTTTATAACGATTACGCAAAGATTATAGCAATTTGAGCTCCTTTAATGGTTTAATTTAACTGTCGCTAAAGAAAGCTAAATAGGCCATAAAGGGTATATTCCGTGAAAAAAGCATTGTTGATTCTAATTGGTTGTAGCATTGCAGTTATCTGTACAGCGGTGATTATATGGCAACACTCTTTTTGGTTTAAGCGTACCATTAAAATAGGGTTGTTGCATTCACAGACCGGTCCGATGGCTATAAATGAACAAAGATTGCTCAATGCGGAACTTATGGCCATTGATGAGATCAATGCGCAAGGGGGTATACATGGGCGTAAGTTGCAACCAATCATTGCTAACGGCGCCTCAGATGAATTGACCTTTGAAAAAGAGGCACTGCGCCTGATCACGCAAGAGAAGGTTGAGGTGCTGGTAGGTTGTTGGCTGTCAGCTGGTCGTAAGCGCGTTAAAGATGTCGTTGAAAAATATAACAATCTGTTGCTCTATCCTGTTAACTATGAAGGACTTGAAGAGTCTCACAATATTATGTATTCCGGAGCGACCCCAAATCAATATATTATTCCGGGTGTCACCTGGTGTTTCAATAATGTTGGCAAGCGATTTTTTTTAATCGGCACCGATTCATTAATATCTCATGCTCTACACAAAATAATCGAGATGCATGTTCTAGCTCTCGACGGTGAAATTGTCGGACAGCAATATATAAAAGTAAATGAGAAGATCACCGGCAACCATATACAAAAAATTCTCGAATCTAACCCTGAGATGATCATCAATACTATTAACGGTGATACGAATATCTCTTTCTTTAGAGAGCTTTTGCAAGCAGGTATTAGCTCTGAACAGGTCCCAACAATGTCTGTTCGTATGTCGCAAGCTGATTTTGATCAGTTTGAGCTTAAATCTATTATAGGTGCATATGTTCTTTTTAATTATGCAGCCGAAAGTCAGTATCCTTTCAATATACGCTTCATAGAGAATTATAAAAAAAGATATGGCAAAGATGCCCGGATTGGCGAATCGGGCCAGTCTGCTTATTCTATTGTTCATATGTGGGCTCAAGCATATCAACAAGCTGAAAGCTCAAAGCCTGAAGACATCATTCCTATTATGAAAAGACTCACGTATCAGTCTCCATCCGGCATTATATACTTCGCTGAAAACCAAAACTGCTGGCAAGACTCGATTATAAGTAAGCTAGCTTACAATGGTGATCTAATGCCGATTTGGAAATCAGTAGGAAACATTCGCCCCGAGATATATCCAGCATATTTAACAAAAAATGAATGGAATGATTTTTTAACGAGTTTGTATGAAGGCTGGGGAAAACGATGGTCAGCACCTTAAAAAAAATCTCTCTGCGACAACATGTATTGTTTTATATGTTCATCGCCGCTTTTGGAGTAATTATCGCTTCATATTTTATGATTATGCATTATAAAATTGAGCAAACAAAGCAAAAGCTTGTTGCAATACGCGACAAGCGTACATCAGAGATTGAACAATTTTTATATGATAATGAACGAGCAATACAGCTTGTTTTTGGGCAAGATTCCGTCAAGAAAGCATTAGACGACATTATTAACGATTTCAACGCACAAACGGGCAATCAGGACATAGAACTATCTAAACGATTTTCGGCATTATTAACCTCATATAAAAATACCCTTGACTATAAAAACTGTCTTATCTTTGATCTCAACGGAGTGGTTATTTTCACCGATACACCAGTGTATGATCATCTATCAGTACAAGATCAATCATTGCGAGATACTGCTCTTGGCGTTTCTGTGCGTCAAGTTTTCATGACGGTGACTACTGATATAGCCTCTTTTTCATATGACTCACTGCTTAAAGCGCCGGCACTCTTTATAACTGTCCCTCTTTTTAAAGATAAAAAATTGCAGGCTATTGCTGCGATAAGAATCAACGAAACCACTTTGTATGCGATTAGCAATAATTATATAGGACTTGGTGTTACTGGCGATCTCAATATAGCTAAACGTATAGAAAACGGTGTTCTGTATGTTGATAGAATACGCAATGAACTTGACGCACCCTTTAAAAAATTTACGCCGCTTTTGTATACATCTCATACTGCTGATATGAGTCCTATGCAGATGGCTACGAACGGATATACAGGAGCAGGAGTCACTTTTGATTCCAATCATATATTATCACTTGCAGCCTGGGGTTACGTACCTGAAGCGAAATTTGGCATAGCGGCAAAATTGAGTTACCAAGAGGTGCTTAAAACAAACGCTTGGTATAAAAGAGTACTCATGCTCCTATTTGTTGTAATAGCTATACTCTTTTTTATAGCGATAATCTATTACAAACCATTCAAAAACAGCCTACACACAACCATTATCGAGATAAAAAAAAGATCTGATCGTGAAAAATTTTTACGCCAATTGTTGAAAATAGTATGGGCAGTCAGTCTCATTAGCAGTATTGGCTGCATCTGTTCTTTCTATTTGTTAAAGTATAATACTGCAGCAGAAAAGAAAAATAATATAGCTTCTCACATCGCAGATACTCAACGCGAGATAAATAGATCAGCGTATATAGTCGAGCTTATTACCCAGACGCTTTCCTATAAGATTAAATTTGGCTATTTAGATAATGAAAAATTGATTGAACGTTTAAAATATTATATTACTGAAAATCCTGTCGTCTCAGGAATTAGCGTTGCATATGCTCCCTATGCATATGATAAAAACAAGAGACTTTTTGGTCGATATGTTGCGCGTACAGCCAATGGCATAGAAACCTACAATCTCGATGAGCTCTATGATTATACGAAAAAATCGTTAAATGATGCTTCTTATAAAATGTTCTACCCTGACAGTATAGAAGAAAAGGCTGTTTTATGGACAGATCCTACAATAGAGCCGCTGACTAAAAAGTTTGTTGCTGGCTGTTCGAATGATTTTTATACACATGACGGAAAAGATCTTGTAGCTGTTGTTACTGTTTTTGTTGATATGGACAGCATTACCAAACGTATAGAAGCGATTAATTTAGGTGCTCAGGGAACTTCGTTTTTACTCTCAAAAAATGGCGTTTTTTTATATCACCCTAGCCTTAATTATAAAGAGAATAAAAGTACAATCGTTGAAATGGCTCAAAAAATTGCAAGCCCCGGACTCACCAATCTATGGGAAAAATGGGGAGTAAAACTTCACGGCTTTTATGCCTTTAAAAATGTTGCTGCTCAAGACGAAAAAGAGGCTTATTTTGCTCCTCTTGATCGTACAGGCTGGCTCTTGGGCATATTCATCTCCAAAAATTTTTTTGAAGGATCATTAACTTCTCTGCGCCATCATTATGTAACACTCCTTTTATTGATACTATTTTTTGTAATAAGTTCGTTGATGTTGCTGCTGAAGATCTATAAACCAGAAAATCGAACACCGTTAAGACACTTTCTTGCTTTGTCTGCGCCGCTTTTGGTCTGTTTTTTTGTGTTAATCTACATATGTTATGCACAGCAAGAAATTCAGGATCCTGCTGAGCATACCATTACAACAGCGCTAGAATTAGAGCAGTTCATTACAGAAAAAAAACAGATAGCAGCAATTATTAATGAACCAGCTCCAATACCCATCCCAACAGGTATCCAAATAGACTCTATACGTCCTCTCGATAAAGGTGGACTTAAAATCTCTGGTTTCATTTGGCAATATTATAATGCCATAAAACATAAAGACATTAAGCCTGGTGTTCTTTTTACGCAAGCCTCTAACAAGGTAGATCTTGTTAAATTGTATGAAACAAAAATTGGTCTTACGACAATTATTGGATGGGAGTTTTTTGTAGAGATTCCTTATGAATGGAATGAGTCATTATATCCTCTTGATGCTAACAAAATCTCTCTTGAAATAGAGCATCCAGACTTGAGCAGAAATATATTACCAGTGCCTGACCTTGCCGCATACCAAAATATGAACGCCATCAACTTACCAGGACTAAGCGAAAACGTACAATTCTCAGGTTTTAATATAGCGGAATCATCATTTTCATTTAAAAATGTAAAACCTAAAACAACGTATGGCGTTGAATCATTTGGGAGACCAACCGCCAACTTCTCATTCAATTTTAATATCATCGTGGTACGTAATATACTCAATGCAATTCTTATTTTTTTCTTGCCGATTTTTATTATCATGTTTTCTATTTATTGCTTTTTTAATTTAAGCGAAAATCACGAACTTAATCTTGAAAAAACATTAACTGCCTATACTGGCCTATTGCTCACTATTATATTTTTACACCGTACGATGAGAGATCAAACAGCTACTGCAAAAATTATGTATATCGAATATTTTTTCCTTTTTACCTATGTAACAATACTAATTTTAACCGCGCACATCTTCTTCCAACAGACCGATTTTGGTAAGAAAAAATGGTATAAAAAATTAGCCTTATGGTATCAAAGTCTTTTTTGGGATATTCAGATGTTGATAGCAATAATCTTGACCACGGTTATTTTTTACTAAAGCTAGTAAGTTTATTTACCGACACAAAACTCTCTAAAGATAGCATCCATAGCCTTTTCACTGGCGCTTTTACCGCTTATTTCGCCAAGAAGAGCAAACGCATCATTTAAATGGTATGACAAAAGTTCATACGCTATAGTATCGCCTAACTGCTCTTGTATCGCATGCAATTGCTGTTCTAAACCTAACAATAGGTGATATTGACGCTGATTGACCAGATAAGGGGATGCTGCCTGCGCTATGATCTGTTCTATTCTTTCGTTTACTATTTTTTCAAGCTGACCGAGCGATTCCAATGTCACACTCGAGACGCGTAATGATGATTGATGCGGAAAGGTCAAGTCATACGAAATTTGAGGTAAATCTGACTTTGTAAAGACAAGGAGAGATTTTGTATTATAACGCTCATACAATAGTTGGTATTCTGCCAATTCTACAGGGTTTAATAGGCGAGAGCCATCAACGACCAGCAGTACTATATCTGCACTCTCAGCTTGCATATGAGAACGTTTTATACCTTCCTGTTCGATGGCATCATTAGTGTGCCGCAGCCCCGCTGTATCGATTAATGTCCAATACGCACCATTCCTATATAAACCAGCTTCAATCGTGTCTCGTGTTGTTCCTGCCTGAGGAGACACAATAGCTCGTTGCGCGCCAATCAACATATTGAACAATGATGATTTACCCGCGTTGACCGATCCGATAAGCGCAATACGTATACCTTGGCGAATATGTTGTTGCGGCGTAAAAGTCCGTTTAATCGTAGCAAGTATATGCACTATAGTAGTCAGTGATTCTTTTATTGGCTGATCAAATGTCATCTCTTCATCAATAAATTCAAAACTTGCTTGGCAAAGCGCATGTGCACGTAACAGTTCTCGCTCAATAGAAGCAATCCATGACGAGAAACTGCCCTCCAATTGACTAAGCGCTTGCCGAGCACTTTGTTGCGTATTGGCATGAATAAGATCATTCAGGGCTTCAGCTTGCAAGAGATCCATTTTTTCATTGAGCACAGCACGCCGCGTAAATTCTCCCGATTGTGCCATTCTGGCGCCTGCTGCAATAGCACGCGCTAAAATCTCTTCAAGTATAAACTGATTATTATGTGAGGTGATTTCGACCGTATCTTGTCCAGTAAATGTTTTTGGTGCTCGCATAAGCGTAACCATAACTTGGTCAATTATTTGACCAGCACCATTAATAATACGGGCAAAATGAACGGTATGAGAAGCACAGTCGGCAATCTTCTTGCCTGACGCAAGCAAACAAAAAGCATCAGCAACTGATACTGCCTGAATACCGCTTATGCGAATGAGAGCGATTGCCCCAGGTCCGGTCGGTGTACATTGAGCAACAATGACATCATCGTCATGAGAGTACAACATACGATAGCTTAATCTTGAGCATTAAGCACAATTCTATAACCACGCAACCCCTTTTTAAAGCGATTACGTAGCGATTGCATAAGAATGTGTGCGAAACTTCTAAACAGTGCTTTTTCTCGTTCTTTATCTTCAAGTACCGCTTGATCAAAAGTAATAATAAGGTGGTATTTTTTCGCGTCTACCTTAAAAGTGCAATTGCTTTTGCCCATGACCCCTAGCGTGCCGGTCAACCAAGCATTGCAGGCATTAATAAGCTCGTCATCCCACATAATCTTGGTTGATACAGGCTGTGCTGGACGCTCTATAGACGGCTCTTTTTTTATTTGTGATTGCGCAACAGGGTTAGCTAGCGCTGGTTTTTGCAAGCGTTGCTGGTGCTGATTCGTTTGTCTGCGTTGCTCGGAAGATCCTGCCGTATCTTTACGTGGTTGCTGATGGCCAGCAGAATGGTGCGATTGCTGTTGTGACGATGCTTCGTGGCGCGGATGCTGTTTTTGATGCGCTGCTTTAGAAGATTTGTCTTCAAACAATATGCAGATCTTTGCCGGTTCTATGCTCATACCAAAAAAATTTTTAACGCCGTGCTCGTAGACTTTAATGGTAAATTCGGCCGGTTTACCCGCTTGCTCCCATCCTTTTTCAATGGCTTTAAGAACAGTTGATGCTTGTTCAACGATCGATTTCATTGATGAAAACCTTTTCACTCAAATTTTTTTAAAATGCCTGATGCAGTTATATTCAATGGTATTACTGCACCTGTTTCTTAACTATACTAAACAATGTAGAGGGGTTTGTTAACAAAAGGCATATGTTTTTATATATGTATGGAGCGGGAAACGGGACTCGAACCCGCGACCTTTGCCTTGGCAAGGCAACGCTCTACCAACTGAGCTATTCCCGCACGTAGATTCTGATCATGTACGATATTCGAAATAGTACCATCTAGAACTCATTTGTCAATAAATTTGCCACCAGTCGTGTACCGAGCAACCACAATTGCACTCATGCCGCTTATACGCGCCCAGCGACCACTACTTTCCCATCGGACTGCAAAGCGAGTATTACTCTCAAGAATTAACGTTGTTACTATCTCTCTTTTTAAGCTGAACTATGTAAAGCAAAGAGAGCAATCGCTGAGACTAAATACCACGAGTTGGCTATAATTGCGATCTTTGATATTATTTTCTTGATGAATTTTTCCCGTTTTTTATAAAAACATCTATTGCCATAAGAAACACCCCCATGCTTTCTTCAGACCGCTGGACAACTTTTTATAACCTTCACCCCATATCCTTTTTTGTGGTCTCATTCGCAGGAGGAATAGCAGTACAAGCTCATCAGAGCAACATGTGGGTATTGATTCTGGCATCTCTTTTAATGCTAAGCAGCTCTTGGTTAGTCTGGAGCGCGTCCCTGTGCAACACAGGTTCTATTCCAGCAAATAACCTGCCAAGGGCAATCCGAACACGTCTATTATTGTTATTGTCACAAAACATGACGCCTATTACTTTTGGGTGTTTACTCTTTTTTGTAGCCGGCATGACTCGTTTTTCATATGAGAAAACAGCATATGACGCGCTTTTTTCTCGCTCACCATCCGATCGATACTTTTGTACTGGGCGCGTCTGTGATATAACAACCTATCACCATCCCTACTTTAAAAAACGAATAACCATCACAACAGATACGATTTCTTGTGTAACAGATCAAAGCTTTTCCTTCAAAAAAAAGACTGTCATCTACCTATACACACCGGCACACGTTACATGCTCTATCGATGATGAAGTGAGCGTTGATGCCATAGCTCTAAAAAAACCAAAGACGAATGCTGACCTTATAAGAACAATGCGCAGCGGGGTGATTGCTCTTATTTTTGCCCAAAACAATACGTACTCTATTAAAAAAACTACTCATCAATCGCTCAATCGATATCTTTTTGATCTCCGCGCAAGAACGCTACGCGCTGTATGTGCGAAGATAGACTCATCATTACAACCATTGTATACCGCTCTTTTTCTTGGCAACAAGCATGATATTCCCATGAGTGGCTACATAACGCATAATTTTTCTCTGTGGGGAATAAGCCACCATCTCGCCCGATCCGGTTTACATTTGATTATCGCAGGCTGGTTATTGGTTCTTTTTTTACAAAGATTACCCATTTTAGAGCGTAGCAGATATCTACTACTAGCCGTTTTAGGATGTTCCTATTACCTGCTCAGTTGGTCGAGTATATCATTTGATCGAGCGTGCTTTTCATTTATTCTCTATAAAATTGGAAATTGGGGTAGAACACCTCTTGACCCCATGCATGCCATATCTTTAGTCATGCTGAGTTTTTTATGTATATCGCCAGCCTATCTTCTCTGTCTTGATTTTCAATTAAGCTTTGGTTTGACGTACGCACTGGCCTGGTTCAACCATGCTCACACAAAAAGAGTGTATTCATAAAAGTATTGCTCGAATAAACCCCATTTGTTTAGAGTCATCCCATACTCTTCCCTCAATAATCTTGACCTATAAAAAGGAGTCATTATGGTCGCCATATCAAAAAATAACACAGGCTCAACTCTTTTTTATGCCCTTATAGGAACCCTTCTCTGTTTTTATTTCATAGCAACCAGCGCAACTATTCAAGAATGCGATCTATTTAAACTAGAACACATGCAGGACCAAGGTGTTGCTATCGACACCGATTTTACAAAAGAAACAGAAAACCTCACTCAGAGGAAACCAAAAAAAAATTGGACCGTTATTGTTTACATGGCAGCAGATAATGACCTGAGCCACTTTGCCGCTCGTAATATAAAACAGATGACTACTGTTGGATCGAACGCAGAACTTACCATAGTTGTAGAGCTCCATGTACGCCTTGCAGGAAATAAAAAAATTACACGCCGTTATTGTATAGAGCAAGGACGCATAGTCCACCTTAACGCTGATGACCCAACAACGCAAAAAATGGACAGCGGAGACCAACAAACATTGATATCTTGCTGCTCTTGGGCCATGAATAAGTATCCCGCAGAACATTATGGGTTAATACTATGGAACCATGGGACCGGCATTATCGATCCGCGACCAGGGAAAATTGTGCATGCTACGGAACTTTTTTCATTCAACCCACACAACAACAAGCTTGAACTGGACCGCAATACAGAGTTTCTCGACTTTATTAACCAACAAAACAGACGAGGCATATGCTGGGATGATACCACCGGAAATTATCTTACCAATCAAAAACTGCAAAGCGCACTCGAGTATATATGCAACACCTGCAATAATGGCAAAAAACTAGCTTTTATAGGATTCGACGCCTGCTTAATGTCCATGCTTGAAGTAGCCGATCTCATCAAGGAATACGCTGACTTCATGATAGGTTCGCAAGAGGTTGAGCTTGGCACTGGATGGAACTACCAATTGGCCTTATCACAATTTATGCAAGAATCACCAACACCTCTTGCGCTCGCAAAGCATATTGTCGCGATGTATGAAAAAACATACAACAAAGTGACCACTGATTACACCTTGTCGGCCATTGATCTATCAAAAATTGAACTATTGAGCGCCAATGTACACGCGTTGGCAAAATTGCTGGTACAAGGATTACAAACGACCGAAAGAAATGACTTCAAAATCGGAATAAAGGCAAGCAGAGACAAAAATAACTGCACTCACTTTGAAGAGCCAAGCTATGTTGATCTTCATCATTTCTATACAAACCTTAAAGCGAATATCGCCAGATTACAAACACCACACAACCAACAATCCATAGAAGAACTCTCTCGATTGCTGAATGAAGGAAAAAGCCTCGTTGAAGAAATAGTCATTGCAAACGTGGCGAGCTCTAATCTTGCACTAGCCCGAGGTATTTCAATTTACTTCCCCGAAAACAAATTGCACTTTTCATATGAAAAGACTCCCTTTGCCGCGAACAACAAGTGGGCTCATTTCATATATTCTTACCTGTTCACATAAAAAATAACAGACAGAAAACAGAAATCGCTTCAAAAAGCAAAATCATTCAGTCTGTCTGGTGGATAAGTGGTGGATAAGTGGTGGATAAGTGGTGGATAACTTTTATCGAAAGCGCCGAAACGACCATCTGGAGGGCGAATCGAGTCCACCACCTCTCAATAACAGCTCTAGATCAACACATCCAGACGCGAATCGTAGCCAAAAAAAAGTTATCCACAAGTTATCCACCACTTATCCACCATTGGTGGTGGACTCGATTCGCCGATCTGGAGCTGTTATTGCTAAGTTATCCACCACTTTTGCCCACCATCTACTGTTACTAGTTATATATAACTATAGTTATTAACTAATTAATAATGGTTTAGCTCAAAAAGCGCAGGGGGTTAAATCTCCTCTTTCCCTTTTCAGGTTTTTTGGTAGACTTGAATCAATTCGTGATGTGCCGTATTGAATGATTTTGAGGTTGGCGTGGATTTATCTGTTGTAATTAATGAACTTGTTGAAGAGCGTGGGCTTGATAAAGAAACCCTAAGCGCTGTTGTGTGTGAAGGCATGTTGGCTGCTTACCAGCGTCGTTACCCTGACATGAATTTCCGCATAAGCCACGACAAGAAAACGGACTCGATCCTCGTTGAGGTAGAAAAAACGGTTGTTTCAACGGTGACAGACGAAGATAGTCAGATCAGTATTCGCAAGCTACGCTCTCTTGGCAAAGAAGCGTCTGTAGATGAGATGGTGTGGCTCCCTTTCACAGGACCTATCGGGCGTATAGAAATTTTGCGAGCCCGTCAGGTAATAGCCAGCAGAATCCGTAAAATTGAAGCTGATATTATCTATGGCCAATTCAAGGATAAAGAAGGCACTATTGTTTCAGGAATGATTCACAAGTGTGAGCGCGGTGGCGTCGTTGTAAAAATTCAAGATGTATTGGCCTTTTTGCCTCACTCTCTAACTATCCCAGGAGAGAAGTACATCGTTGGTTATCCATTGCGCGCCTTACTCAAAGAGGTTCTTGTCGAGCCTCGCAATGAAAATCAGCTCATTCTTGATCGCGTCTCAACGACTTTTGTTGAGCGACTTTTTGAGCTAGAGGTCCCAGAGGTCTTTGAAGGACTTGTGCAGATAAAGAAAATGGCGCGTAAATCTGGCTACAAAACCAAGATAGTCGTTGCTTCAACCGATGAAAATATAGACCCTGTGGGCACCTGTGTAGGTGTTGGCGGCGTTCGTATAAAACCAATCCTCAAGGAGTTGGGCGGTGAAAAAATCGACATTATCGCTTGGAGTGACTCTTTAGAGGTTCTGATAAGAGGGGCGTTAAAGCCTGCTGAAATCAATAGAGTTGAGCTGTTTGGTGATGGCGTTGCTCGCGTGTGGCTTGATGATGATCAGCGCTCTCTTGCCATTGGTAAGATGGGTCAAAACATCGCATTGGCTTCTCAGTTGACTGGTGTCGAAATTCAGCTTGTTCAAACCAACAAATCAGCTGAAAATGATACTCTTGAGGTTCACTTTGAATAGCGGGTTGCGATAGTATGGTGGAATTAGGAAGTAGTATATAAGCATTTTTTGTATTTGGTGAGGTTCAATTGTCAACAATGCGCGTCTACGAATACTCTAAATTGTCCGGTATTCCAACTAAAAAATTACTTGATGCGCTTGCCAAAGGTGGCTTTGCGGTTGCAAGTCACATGTCGGTCCTTACCGCAAAGGAGCTTACTTTTTTGAATGAATTATTTAAGCAATCAAAGGGACCTTCAGTTCTTCCAAATACCCCTGTTGATGTGCAAGCTGAAAAAATTACCACTCCAGTAACTCCTTCATCTACCAAGAAGGCACAAATGCCTCAGGCTGCGCCAGAAATTCCTTTTGTTGTGCGCTCTCTGGTTCTTTCTGATGCTGCGGAACAATTAAAACAACCTGTTGCTATGCTTATTATTACGTTGCTTCGTTGGGGCATTGTTGCTACCAAAAATCAGTTGCTTGATGAAGCGGTTGTTGCTCGTCTTGCGGAAAATTTTGGGGTGCAGACTGTAAAACATGCAGGCAAAGAGCATGCGGTTACCAAGGGTATTGTTGTTGAAAATGGCACCTATCAAGAGCGTTTACCGGTAGTAGTCGTTGTTGGTCATGTTGACCACGGTAAAACAACGCTCTTGGATTATATACGAAAAACGCGGGTTGCTTCTCGCGAAAAGGGTGGCATTACCCAGCATTTGGGCGCCTATGAAGCTACAACGCCACATGGCAGTCTTGTTTTTATTGACACTCCAGGCCATGAGGCATTCGCTCGTATGAGAGCTCGCGGTATAGGCTTGGCGGATGTTGCTGTTCTTGTTGTTGCTGGCGATGATGGTGTTATGCCTCAAACCATAGAGGCTATTAAGCATATCAAACTTATGAACCTGCCTGTTGTTGTTGCTATCAATAAAATAGATAAAGCCGAAAAAACACGCTTAGAGGCTATTAAGCGAGATCTTTCTCAGCATGGATTGGTTCCTGAGGAATGGGCGGGAGACACTGTCATTGTCCCTATATCGGCAAAGATGGGCACCGGCATAGATCAGCTGTTAGAGATGATCATTTTGCAGGCGCAATTATTAGAGTTGAAAGCTGATACGGCTGGTCGGGCAAAAGGATACATTCTTGAATCAAGCTTAGAAAAGGGCCGCGGGCCTGTTGCTACGGTTTTGGCTCAACATGGCACTATTAGTGTTGGCGATTTTTTTGTGTGTGGAGATTCTACTGGGCGCGTTAGCTCGTTAATAGATTCTCATGGCGCTCGTGTTACCAGTATTGGTGCATCTCATCCAGTTCGCGTAGCAGGTTTTTCTGAGCTTGCCCAGGCGGGAGATTATTTTGAGGTTGTAGATAAGGATTCTTATTTAAAATCGCGTGCGGCTGGTGTTTCGCGCGAATCGGTTCCTGCGGCTTCGCTTGTTAAAGAAAATGCAATCAACTTAGTGGTAAAAGCGGATAATCATTCGTCTCGCGAAGCTCTGGTTGAGGCAATAGCTAAGCTTTCTAAAAAATATGATAAGCCTTTTGCTGTCATTAGCGCTACCATAGGCGATGTTAATGAAAGCGATATCAATCTTGCCCAAGCATCTGGATCGAGAATTGTATGCTTGCATTGTAAGATATCTCCTTTTGTTGTTCAGGCGGCTCGACAACACCACGTTACCATTGAATCATTTGATATTATTTATAAACTTCTTGAGCGATTAGAAGAAATAGCTGATTCGTATAAGGTCAAACAGGTTATTCGCACAAAGACAGGTGAAGCCGAGGTGCGAAAAGTGTTTGACATCAAAGGACAAGGAATCATTGCTGGTTGTTACGTCAAAGATGGCCGTTTTGTCAAAGATGGTATCATTATCGCATGGCGCGGCAAAGTTAAGCTTGGCGAAGGCAAAATTAAAAGCCTTCAACGTGACCGAAAAATAGTTAAAGAGGTTACGGCTGGTTATGAGTGTGCCTTCCTTGTTGAAGGTATTGATCAGTGGGCCGAAGGCGATCGCGCAGAATGTTATATCCAGCAATAACCTGTCAATTCACGGTTATTGATTAAAAAATATCTGCTAAAATAGTACTTGTTGCCCATTAAAAAAGTGGAGAGCGTGTTGGTATCGTTGCTTATTGATGCATGCAAAGCAGGCAGTATAGCTTTTTTACTCACGTTTTTTTTAATACCACTTTTCTGTTGGTTTTCGCGTCGGTACAGCCTTGTAGATATGCCCGACGGAGTCATTAAAAAACATGAGAGCCCTATTCCCAATCTAGGTGGGCTTGCTGTTTATTGTGGCTTTGCCGTTGCATCGTTATCATTGCTGCATACAGATGCGGAATTTGCAAGATTCCTACTGTTTGGCTCAGCCTTGTTCCTTTTCATAGGCCTTATTGATGACAGAGTTTGCTTGACGCCAGGACAGAAATTTTTTTGCCAATCTATAGCTGCTCTATTTTTCTTAAAAATGGGTTTCTGCTTTGTTGATCAATCAATACCGAGTCTTATGACCTGTGTAGTTTCTTTTTGGTGGATTGTAACAGTCACCAACGCTTTCAATCTTATTGATATTATGGATGGCCTTGCGGCGACAACAGCATTGGGAATAGCGTTGTCGTTGGCAATTATAGCTTTGTACATAAAGGCAGCAATTCTGGTGTTGTTGGTGGCTTTAATAGGCTCTCTATTCGCTTTTTTATGGTATAACAAGCCGCCAGCATGTATCTATCTGGGTGATGCTGGCGCATTGTTTATAGGGGGTTTTTTAGCTGTTTGTACCTTTTTGTACCCATGGAGCCGTCACGCGATGAGTGGGTATCTTATACCTCTTTTTATTTTTTTTGTTCCTCTTTTTGAGTTAGTAGCATTAATTGTGATACGGACCTATAAAGGAATTCCTTTTTATCTTCCATCCCCCGATCATTTTAGCATGTATCTCGTGCGTAATGGCTGGAACAAGAAATCTATACTTTGGTATATAGGGTTTGTATCCCTTTTTATAGCAGGCGTATCGATTCTGTTTTTCAATCAACAGATTTCGCTTGTTGAATTCAGCATTAGCGCTCTTTTTCTTGTGATGACATGGCTCTGTTTTTTGACAATTAGAACGGTGTAAAAACACGCATTTCTCATGTGAAAATATTGTTGCTTTTTGCTTTTTTTTTACAAAATAAGCAGCCATTTTTAAAAAAATGGCTTTAATGCGCGCTTTTCGTGTTGTTGCTTTTTTTGATGTGGAAAATTTTTTGCGATTTTTTTTGTATGCGAGAAAATTGTTCTCGTATTTAACCAAGGTAATTTTTTTCTGGGTGTGATCTAGGAAAAAATGGTTGAAATACACTGCTTACTTTGAGAAGTTGGTGGTGAAGGAAATTCTTAATCAAAAAAACTTTACGACAGTTCCTTTTTAGCTCTTATAAGTTTTTAGGGTTTCCTTCACTGCCTTTCTCATAATCATCAGCCTCTTCAGGCAAAAAACCATAAACCAGTCAGTAGTTAATGGGCTATGAGCAATTCAGTGCTGTTTTTGTTTCTTTGCTTAATAATCCCTTAAGGGTTTTTAGATTCGAGGCAAAATCGCCCCTATCGTCCAATGGTGTTTCTAAGATCTTTGGCACATCGAAAAAGCGCGAGTCATTCATGATAAGCTTAAAGGTTTCTTTCCCAAGCATTCCTTGACCAATGTGCTCATGGCGATCCACGCGAGACCCGCATGGTTTTTTCGAATCATTCAGATGTATGGCTTTAAGGGTGCCAATCCCTAGAATGTTATCATAAGCCTGCCAAAATGCTTGGTACCCCTCAAAATTGCTTATGTCATAGCCTGCTGCGAAAACATGGCATGTGTCTATACAGATCCCTACGCGTTTTTTGTTGGTTAGTTTCTTGAGGATAGATGCAAGCTGTTCGAGGGTATAACAGATTGTGCTTCCTTGCCCTGCCATCGATTCTAAGAGAAGCATGGTATTGCCTGTATAGCGAGCCAGGACTTGATTAATAGAATCTGCCACTATTGCTAAACAGAGCATCTCATCGGTTTTGGTGTGTGAACCGGGGTGTAATACAAGGTAAGCAATAGATAGTGCTGAGCACCGCTCAAGTTCAAGCAATAGAGCATCTATAGATTTTGAGCGCAGAGCTTGGTCGGCAGAGCCTATATTGATCAGATAGGATGCGTGAGCAACCACGGGAGCTATAGAACTCTGTTTTTGTGCTGCTAAAAAAGCTTTTACTTCTGTCGCTTCGAGCGCCTTTGCATGCCATTGACGGTTGCTTTTGGTAAAAATTTGCAGGGTTGTGCAGCCAAGCGACATGGCTTGTTGTATAGAATCATCAAAACCGTCGGCAATGGACAGATGAGCGCCCAGGAGTAGTCGGTGTTCTTTTTTCATAGTACATGATCTCACGGTAATGTGGTTGTAACGATATGGGATTTATGCCCTTTATAGCAGCATAATTCCCTCATGATGGTTTGACAAATTGAGTGAAAATAGTACTTTTATAGGGTTATACAGTAAAGTTTTTCGCAAACTACCAGTCGAGTCTTAAAGCGTATTCTGAACACCCTGGACTTTGCTCTCGTTTCCGAAAAGAAATCACAAATTCATGCATTGTAGTGAGCGTATCCCCATGATTCTGCGTAGTTTCAAGTCTTGCCGTAGTCTTCTTTCTATAGTTTTTGTCGTATCTGCATCTACTCTTTATGGAGATTGCAGGTTGGGACAAGGGACAGATCTAGAGTTTAATTTTTTTGGAAAGTACAAGCCTGAGGGTTTTTGGGGTAACAGATTAAATTTTTTCAACGTAAACGACTTGCTTGATAAAGCCTTTTTTGCCCGGCAAACCCTTGATCTTACCAGTGAAGTTTCTTACGGTAAAAAGACCTACGAAAGACCTGTGGTAGAGTTTCGTGCCACATTCCGTTCCAAAAATCTCTGGGGAAATGCAAACATTTTTAAATCAACGGGTGCAGAGATTAGAGTTCTTGATGCAACTTTGGGTGAACATAATCACGCAATTCCGCGTATTTTGTGGTGGATGCGCGAGAGTTATATTCGTTTTCCGCTTGGGCGCCCTGTAGGTCTTGATTTCAAAAATCGCATTGATCTCACACTTGGTATTTTTGCTTTTGATTTGGGGCGTGGTATTGCTTTGGGCGATTCATATGCCGCCGGCCAAGATAGTCTCGGTTTTTATTCAGACAGTCTTGTTGATCAATATGCACCAGGTGTGCGTCTTTCTGGAGATATTCTTCCAAATGTTTTGTCATATGATTTTTATGCTGCCTTATTACAAAACAATAGCGGTAGTATTGCCGAAACATCGGCAAAAATTCTGAGCCAAGAATTTGGCAGGCGTAATTGCCCTCAGCGTGGGTTTGGTAAAATTAATTATCTCATAGCTGGACGCTTTCAATGGAAAGTGTTTGATGTTGCCAAGCTAGGCTCTTTAATGATAGAACCGTACGCCTTTTTCAATAGCGATCCAGAGCAAAGAGTGCAGTTTCTTGCTGACGCATCAACAAAGCTTGGCACAGCCGGTTTGGCCTTGGAATATGCCGGCAACATGTGGGAGTTCGGTTTTGATTCGGCAATGAACTTTGGCTATCAACGAGTAAAAGGGTGGGATCGTAACATCATTGAGACTGAAAGCCGTAACGGTGTGCTGACTTTTGTAAATAGTCACGTATTGTTAAATGCTGATCCAACAGATTCTGCTCTATGCGCAACAAAAGCAGAATACAAGGCTGTTCATGCTCCTAAAGTAGTGGGTCCAGGCTTTGCTTTAAGCAAAGTGGGCAAAGAGGCACAAACTATCATTAACAGTGCTCCACAAGGAGCGCAGTACAATGGGCAAAAGATAGGTACGGTGCCTGGTTTTACCGCCGATGTTAATGCTCCATCTCCAACGGCTGTTCCAACTGATGATCTCTATAACGCGTGCAATAGGTTCCGTGACCCATACATCAATAAGCTACAAGGATGGATGATTGTCGGCGATGCTGCATGGTGGCTCTATAAGAGAGATTTAAAGTGGGCAATAGCTGGCGGTGTTGCCTCAGGTGACGCTAATCCTAATGAAGAAATTATCGATGGCAATTATAAAGGTTTTATCGGTTTGCAAGAGGCATATTCAGGCAAACGTGTACCGAGCGCCTTTTTACTTGGTGGTGCTGGTCGAGCAAAACGACCTTTGTCGGTGCCGAGTGAAGAAGCGCCAAACAACTATTCTGCGCAAGTGAACGGCTTTACCGATTTAGTCTTAGCTGGTACTGGTTTGACCTGGCTACCAAGTGACTGGAAAAAGCAGTTTTCTATCAATACCAACGTGTTGGCATACTGGGAACAGTTCCCAACAAAGAAGTTTGATATACTGACCAAAAAAAATAGCGAAGCTAATGCGTCGACCTTTTTGGGAACAGAAATCAACCTCTTTATCAAGTATGATATTCTCAAAAACCTTCGCTGGTTTACCACGATTTCAGTCTTTGTTCCTGGTAGCCATTATAGTGATATTAAAGGAAAGCCATTAAACAGCGAACAAAGCAAGCAGCTTGATGCATTTATACGAGAGAGTCTTGATGAGGGGCTGATTCCTAACATTAGTAATCATACCGCTCTGACCTTTAACACAGGGCTTGAGTTTAAATTCTAACGTAGTCTAGATACAAAAAGCATTCCGGTGGCTCAGGCCTTACACGCTCTGAACCGGAATGCTTTTTTTGTTTTTTGACAACATCTTTAAGGAGTTGTTTTTTTGAGGTCCAATAGTAAGCAACCGGTTTTCATAGTTTCATCTGTGCTGTCGTAAAGCACTGGCCTTGAAGAGATAGGTCTCTCTGCATGCTTCTTCTTTTTTGCAGGTTTTTCCTGTTGCCAGTCTAAAATAAGTTTTGTTCTTGCTTCATATTCTTGTTCGATTGCATCCTGTGCATCCTGCGCAGACAGTTCATGATAGAATATTCTTTCATGTAACGTAGGCGGCAACCGTCTATCTTGTTGCTCTAGGTTTTCTTGGTCGAGACTAGTAACGATTATTTTTTCTATTTCCTGTATCCCTCGTATCGCTATCGCTACGCCAACGACTAATCCAAGAGCTTTTAAAAGTTCACCAGACTCAGGCATGTGTGCACCTACGTCAATGCCTGTTACACGGTGCAACCAAGAGAGGGTATCGGTGCATGCATGACAGGAATTACTTGCCAATAGGCAGATTAACCAAAGAGTGGAGAGTCGCGTGGTTGATGTATGTTGCATAGTTGCTCCTTGCGCCCTGTAGTAATTAGCTGGGGACTGAAAGAGCATATACTTTTGTGTTTATTGTGCGCAAGAGATTCGACGATGATCTATATGTATATATGGACTAAGAGACTTTCGTAAACAGTTGCTCATACTGCATAACCATATGCGTAATGGCATGCTTTTGTGTAACATGATTATGCGCATTATTGCCCAGCTTGTGTTGTACTGTTTTGTTCTCCAGCACTGCCTGTATGGCGCGTGCAAGGTCATGCGCATTATCAGGTTGTACTAAAAGTCCGTTGTGTCCGTGTGTAATAATATCATGCTCTGGTGAGTTATGCGCGACCACCGACGCACATTTGAAATAATGCGCTTCAAGTAGAGCTAATGACATGCCCTCTTGTGCTGATGGCAAAACAAAACAATTGAACAGGGCATAATACGGGTAGGCTTGTTTTTGGGTAATAAAAATGACTTGAGCTGCGCAATTCAATTGCGCAGCCATTAATGTAAGGCGGCTCTGTTCTGGGCCGTCTCCGACCAAAATAAGATAGCTATTTGGGTGTTGCTGAAGTACTAATGCATAAGCACGCAACAATAGAGCATGGTTTTTGACTGAGTGCAGCCGGCCAACAGTGCCAATGATCTGAGCATCTATTGGTATGTTGAGCTCTGTTTTATTTGGTTGGGTATGTGTCGACAGATAGTTGTCGATGTTTTGAGTGTCAATGCCATTGGTAATGGTGGCAATGTGTGACGCTGGTAGGTAAGCGTGAGCAGTTCTTATCGATTGAGCAACCGTGTTTGAAACTGCCACTATGTTGTTGGTGCATTTCAACGTTATACGATCTATAAAAAGACGTATGCCAGATTCTAAAGTAGCTTGATTGTGGTATACCGTTATAACGGGTATGCGCAAGAACCAGCCAATAATGCGACTTGCGCATTGAGAGGACCATAAGAGGGCATGAATACGGTCAGGTTTTATCAGATATACAGTACGCACCAAGCGAAACCAAAATACCGGGTCATACATGCAGATGAGGCCACGTATATGGTGAAGTTCTATGTTCTTGCTACGCAGATGTTCGGCATGTGGTCCATGATGAAAATAAAGTACATGTGATATAAACCGCGTGGTATCAAGATGGGTGACAAGGGAGCACAGAATCTCTTCAGCGCCCCCTTTTTTTAAGCTTGCAGTAATATGTGCTATCGTGATCATGGTATTTTATACCAGTCTCTTCAGCACTTTTTTGTCAACTTTACCGGTAGCGGTAAGAGGTAATGGTTCAACGCTACAGATAAATTGTCGCGGTATTTTGTACGTAGCAATATTTTTAGCGCACAATGCTTCAAGCTGAGCGCCTATATTGTTGTTCTCTTGCTTTAATTGCACGTAAGCGATAGGGATCTCGCCATTAGTGGCATCAGGTTTGCCAATAACTGCAGCCCTTAGTGTATCAGGGTGCATGAGAATAACGTTCTCTATCTCCTGAGGGTAGATATTAAATCCTTTATGGATAATCAAATCTTTATACCGACCGGTGATGACAATTCTTCCTTTGTGATCAAGGTAAGCAAGATCGCCAGTGCTGAGCCAGCCATCTTTGAGTATAGATTCGGTCATTTCGGGTGCATTATAATAACCAAGCATAATGTTATCACCCTTAACCCACAGCTGTCCGATCTGCCCTTGCGGCACAGGGTATCCAGTCTCATCTTTTATAAGACATTCCATACCAACAACAGGTCTGCCTACGTTGGCTGCACAGGTTAATTCATCTTCAATATCACCTGAAACAATAGGGCTTGTTTCAGTGAGTCCATACCCATTACATAACTTTCTTCGGTAGACAAGGGCGAATGAGGCTCGTATGCGATCAGGCAATGCATCGCCGCCTGCTATGCAAATACGTACTTTATCAAGTGGTGCAGTTTTCATAAGGCACAAAAGGCCGAATAGTGCAGGAACGCCGAGCAGAATAGTTGGTTCATACTGCAGTGCTTTGAGTATGGCGCGTCGATCAATTTTTGGTACAAGAATAATAGAAGATCCGTTAAATATGCTGGACCATATGCAGGTGTTTTGAGCAAAGCTATGAAACAAGGGTAACACAGCAAAAACTCTATCGGTATACTGCAGCTCAAACCGTGCAACACCCTGTAATACGTTCGTAAATATATTTTTCGAACTTATCATGACTCCTTTAGGAGTTCCTGTTGTTCCGGACGTATATAAAAGAGCTGCCATCTCGTTGGCGTCTAAATCGGTCACTTCAAAATGAGTAAGGACTGCCGGTACAGATCCAGACTCCATATCGCGTTCTGTCAGCAGAGGAATTGAACGAGCGGTAGCCGCCTCTTGAACCATCTGCGCAAGTGATGACGAAACGATAATCATGGAGGGTTTGGCATCATCGAGGATATGAGTGATCTCATTTGCTTGCAAAAAAGTGTTGAGCGGGACGACAACAGCACCAATTTGTACGATGCCAAAATAACCTATATAAAATTCTGGCATGTTTTCGAAGAGTAAAATAACACGATCACGTGGGTTAACGCCTGATGCCTGCAATTTTTTACTCAGTTGTGTAGCGTAGAAATACAGCTGAAGGTAGGTTAGACTTCTGTCTTCATAAAAAAGTGCCGTATTGTGGGGTACCATGCGGGCAGTACGCTGTAACAATCTACCAAGACAAGGAAGTTGTTCGTTACCTTGACACAGCTGATCATACGCTTTTTTAAACAGTTCTTTCTCATGTGCTCGATGTGCCATTGGTCTCCAACTTCTTTTTAAAGAACCTGAGAATCATCATCATACTGTATAACATTGACGGGGCAAGCCTGGACTGCAGCAACTATAGCAGGCTCATGCTCTGCAAGAGCAGCGTCTGGCATGACATGGCAAATATCGGTCACTTGAAACACTTGTGGAGCTATAAATTCACAGGCTCCGCAGGTAATACAGCCAGGCTTTATAGTAATAGTTTTTCCCATATAATCTCTTTAGTGTATACTGGTATAGGTTCTTAAAAAACCTTATAATTTTTTACTAGTATAGCAAAGAGTTGCATATGCTTCATATACCCCACGGATATTTAATTGCGCTTGAAGGAATCGATGGGTGTGGCAAAACAACCTTAACCGCTCAGCTTGCTCGCCTTTTGTCTGACAAAGGGGTTGCTGTTGTTACTACACGCGAGCCAGGCCAAACCGGTCTTGGTATGAAAATCCGCGCGCTCATTCAAGAGCGATCGGTGCCGATGTGTCCCCAAGCCGAATATCTGTTATTTGCAGCCAACAGGGCTCAACATTTTCATGAGTTTATACTGCCACAGTTATCGAGTGGCAACGTTATTATATCGGATCGTTTTTTCGATTCTTCATTGGTCTACCAAGGGTATGCTCGCGGGCTTGAGCTCGATACACTCCGCACCATCAACTATTGGGTTACCCAAGGGCGTATGCCAGATTTGGTTATTTATGTTCGTGTCACGCCTGCACTAGCGGCAGATCGTATTAAAAAACGGGGTGCCGTTATAACGGCTTACGAAAAGGAAAGCGACTCATTTATCAACAAGCTCTTTCAGGGTTACGAAAGTTTAGTAGCACCGCGACAGGATGTGCTTGTTGTTGATGGATCGCTCGATCCGGTTAGTTTGGCGCAAGAAACAGCAGCCTCTGTGTATGAGCTTTTATGTCGTAAAGGAATGTCGTAGTGGATACTCCGACACGCATAACGCCGGCACACCTGTGGGTTGGAGCTCATGATGAAGTTCTTGCTTACACGTACCAATGGTTACAGAAATTTTTTGCTACCTGCAATGCCTGTCAGGTGTGTGTTACCTGTCGCGCGCTTACTCAACAACAGCATCATGCCGTCTCTTGGTTTGCACCTCAGGGCGCGTCATATCTACTTGAGGATATAGATCCATTGTTACATACGATATCATTTGCGCTTGAGCAAGACACGCACCATTTTTTTGTCATTACGCAGGCTGACAGGCTCAGTCCTGCTAGTGCAAACCGTTTATTAAAAACGGTCGAAGAACCGCCAGCGGGCTACCATTTTATCTTTTTGACAGAGCGCCTTGATGATATATTGCCAACGCTTCGCTCGCGTTGTCTCGTGAAGCAATGGCATACTGCTCCATCGTCGGCAAGCGATGGTATACTCAGCTCATTTTTTATGACGACGAACTTTCAAAGTCCCCAAGCTTTTTTTCAAGAGCTTGAAAAAAGTAAACCATCTGAACAAACTACATCAGCATTGTTAGATGAGATTCTGCTCTATTGGCTTGCGCAGCTGCGCCAAGCGTATATCCTCAATGATATGAAAAAAAAGAAGGAGGCGTTGCGCATGGTCACCATGGTGCGTTTGTGGTTGACGCGACCACTGATGCCTGGCAGCAGCAAGATTGTATGGCGTGATCTGTTTTTGCAGATGCACTGTGCGTAAGTTCTGAGTTTATTTCTGGCTAGAGCGATTTTTTGAACAGGTAACTTCCCATCAAAGCAGAGCCTGAAACGAAAAACAGAGTACCTGTTACCCATTGTTGTTCTGAGTGCTGCTTGAATCTTCTTTCGTTTAGTTTTCTCATTGCATCCTCTTGAGTTTGGTGCTTCAGAACATGCTCTTGAATTTGGTGCTTCCGAGTTCTTAGTTGATCCTTTTCATCATCGCTTAATGATGCAAAGGCTCCTGCGGTGTTGAGCTTGCTGAGATACATGCCAAAAGCGTCACGAAAGAACAAGTCTTTGTTTTCGTTGAAATATTCAAATCCAGACATACTACTATATTTGTTTATAATAATATTTTCAATATCAGGTATTAAAAGACCTGATGATGATAAGCTTTGTGATATTTTTTCGAACTTAGAACGTCCAGCATCCATAACTGCTTTATTATGAGCGGTTTTGGCATAGGGCAGCTGAGGATATTGTTTATTGTAACGACATGCTTGTACAAAATGGTAACCAGTTTTGATGCCCAAAAATGCAGTGAGTCCGCCCAGTCCCCATATGCTGGCATTCAAACAAGACTGACCAGAGGTTGATTGAGGTCTGTTTTCGGTCGCATTGCTCATGCAGCCGATGACCATGAAAGCAGTCAAAATGAGAGTTCTGTAATTCATAAAATCTCCTTTGAGTAGTAAAAATTACGATTTTTGGCTAGAACGATTTTTGAACAGATAAGCTCCTGCTAAGGTCAAACCAGAAAGAAAAAACAATGCAGTTGTTTTCATGTGTTGGTCAGTGTGATAAATGGATTGATCGTTTAATGCAGTAATCTTGTTTTTCGCTTCCGATAAATTGTTCTTTTCAGTTTCGCTTAATTCTGTGAGGGGGTAAGAAGTCTCGGGCACTTTGTTCCACAGAAAGCCCAAGTGGCCACGAAATACACAATCCTTGATACTTTCCAAAAATTGCACATCACTCACGCGATCATATGCATTTTTTTTGTTTTCACCACCTAGTAACTGTCCTTCTTGGAACTTTGCAACTCCACGATCTTGAGCTTTTTGATTATGTTGATCTTTGCTATTGCGTACCTGAGAATCGTAACGGCGTGCTTGCACAAAGTGATACCCAGTTTTGATGCCAAGAAATGTAGTGAGGCCACCGAGTGCCCAGATGCTGGCATTCAACAAAGAGTTACCAGTATTTGTTTGAGGTCTGTGCTCAGCGGCATTGCTCATGCAGCCGATGACCATGAAAGCAGTCAAAATGAGAGTTCTGTAATTCATAAAGTCTCCTTTGAGTAGTCAAAAACCACGGTTTATTTTCTTATAGTAACATAAAATCAAGAAAAATCCAGGGCAAGGAGACAGGGAAAAGACTGGTTTTTAGCTGTTTTTTACGCTTTTTTCGGGGTATAGTGTGGCTGTAGCCTTCTTGCTACCTTTGCGCTGCCGGGATAGACTGGCATTTCAGCAACCATAAGGGAGATGTGCATGATGAGACAACTGCAAGAGTATAATTTTTTTAAACAACTAAGCGATCTGGATTTTGTTGAGAAAATCATTTTATATGGTTCGCGTGCGCGGCAAGACCACAGAGAGCGTTCCGATATCGATATTGCGCTTGTTTGCCCTCGTGCGCACGAGCGTGACTGGTTCACTGTGCTTGATATCATTGAGAAAGCAGACACTCTCTTGAAAATCGATTGTGTAAGATTCGACGGTTTGCCTCATGATTCTTCGTTGAGAAAGTCGATCGAGGCAGACGGTATTATTGTTTATAATAAGGAGCCATAATGAGCAAGCGTCAACTAGAAGAAGCGTTTTTAAGAGTAGAAAAAGCACTGCAAGCATTGGGTGCCGCAATAGATAAACCGATTGATGTCGATTCGATGTACCTTGACGCGACCATCCAGCGTTTTGAATTTTCGATCGAACTTTTTTGGAAGCTTTTAAAACTGCTGCTTGCATCGAAAGGGGTCGAGGTTGCCTACCCAAAAGATGTTTTGCGTGAAGCATTTGCAGGGAAGCTGATTGATAATGAGCGTGTCTGGTTAGCGATATTACGAGATAGAAATTTGACATCTCATACCTACAATCAAGAGCTAGCCGAAACGATATATACGAATATAAAAACATATTATCCTGTTATGATGGCAACACTAAACAGTCTAAAAAAAGAGATCTTTTAAGATGCCTAAAAAAGGGGCTATTCAGCATGGAGCAGAACCTACTCTACCGATCATGTGCAAAAACGGTGCAGATCAAGCAAGCCATACAAGATATATTGTCGGTTCATAGTGTGCTGTGTCTAGCCAGCTTACTGCTCTTTGCATGCGTGTCATGGGGAGTCTATCAACAGATTCCGGATGCTATCGCTCATTTTGACCATGATTCATTTTTTTATGACACGAGCGCGCGTATTGCCAGCGGTGGCACGGTAAGTGCACATGCTGAACAAGCGCCTATTCAAACGGTTATATATCCACTTTTTGTCAGCCTGCTCTACCGCGTGAGCAATAATAACGTGGCGGCGGTAGTGGGTTTTCAGCTCTTTTTGGCGATGATGACGATGCTGCTGACTTACCGCATAGCATGCCTATTTTTTGGCGCAACAACTGCTACCGGTGCACTGTTGTTGTGTTCTCTGAACCTTGGCTTTATAACCTATTCACAAATAGTGCTTGCCGAAATACTACTCACTTTTTTGTTAATGCTCTTTTTTGAGCGCTGGGTGACGGCAACAGGCAGACGTTCAGCATCTGTTGCGCTGCAATCGGGCATAGCGTTGGGACTTTCTCTCATTGTTAAACCGATTGCGCTTGTAGTGCCGCCAGTGTTGCTCGTAATCGCCTGTTTTTCGCAGACAGCGCGTCGCTTTGGTGATTTATATCGCATTGCGTTGATGAGCATGATGAGCTATGGTTTTGTTCTGCTGTACATGGTGCGCAATTATATGCTCTATGCCACCTTTGCTTTGGCTCCTATGATGAGTTTAAATATCTACCAATGTTATTTATCAAAAGTTATTGGCAGATTGGAGCAGCGTTCATCCTATGAGGTTGCTCAGACAACGTTGGCATTTAAAGCGGACAACGCTTTTGATGAAACAGGCTGGGTGACGGCTCGTACCTTATTTTGGCAGACGGTGATAACACACCCAGCAACCTGCGCCTATGTATGGAGCGAGAATGTAGCAAAAACGTTGTTTGGTCTTTTTTCAACACAGTTCAAACAGCTGTTTGCTGGCCGCAATGACCCGCAACATCCACATTCATTTTTCTGGCTACAAGGCTCGTTGGCTAGCCGTATATACAACTATGTGATCGGCGGCGCCGTGCGCCCCTGGATAGGGTGGGTAGCACTGGTTGAGGCTTTTTGGAGCCTTATACGTTGGTTTTGTGTCCTGGTTGCCTGCTTGATGCTTTGGCACAAGCGTTCATGGGTGCCTTTTTGGTTATGTACCCTGTTTATACTGACTCTGGCGGGTATGACAGGGATGGATGGCTGTTGCCGCTACCGGATGACGTTTGAGCCGATTTTGATTATACTGACAGCATATGGCATAGTGTGTGCCTATCAAAAAGTACAAAGTTTACTGGGCAAACGTAGTGCACACTAAAGATGCTCAAAATCTGTAATAATCACCGAACAAAAGGCTTTCTATGAAAATCAGAGTACATACCGTTTTGATCAGTTTTTTAGCGTTAGGTATGATGGGGTTGTCGCTGCAGGCAAAAGAGCAAGATTACACCAGCAGTTCGCACGCAGCACTAGCAAAAATAATTGCTCGTTCGCCAAAGTCGGTCATTTTAGAAGCACGTATTGATCTGCATGCCTGCTATGATCAGCGCATTCGTGATCCAAAAGAGCTTGAGCTCTTTCTTGCCACGCTGTGCGCGCGTTTGAAGCTTAACGATCATGCAGATGCACGCTTTATCGTGTGTGATGGGTCGCTCATGAGTGGATCGGCAGGATCTATTTTTATGCAAATTGCCGATGATATGTATATTGTTGGTCGTGTTATTCATGAAACTAATGCAGTACATCTGACCTTGTCAGGCGCGCTACATTATAATGCTCATGAGCTTGCTGATTTTGCCAAGAAATATTTTGGCGCTTCAAGCATGGATCTTAAAGTAGCGATCAGAAAATAGACTTCTATTTACCCAATCTAAGATCTTCTTTCAACATTGTTTGGCAAAGCCTGGAGAGAGCTTCGTAAACAGGTCGAGCATCCTCTTCTTTGTCTAAAATTCTACATGTTTTTACGTTGTTTTGTGTGATCCCGTAAAAAACAAGATATGAGTGAAAGGCTTCGCTTGGCCTATTTAAACAGGCAGACACGCAGTTGCCATTGTCCAAACGAGCGTAATAATGAGTGATACCAGACCTGCTGGCAGGTGTTAGGGTAATGGTTTTTGTGTGCTCTTGTATATCCTGCAGACATTGAGCTCTTATCTGTGATGAATTGAAAGCGCTGCCTGCGGGTGTTTGACTCATGATCTTCAGTTCTTGATCCATGCCATGTATACAACTGCTCATCAGGAGCATACAGAGTAACCCTGTGTTAATCGATTGAGCTGTTGAAAGCATAATAACTCCTTCTACGGGGTGATAGATGTATCTTTAAGATGCATAGTAACTTTTTTACAGAGATTGCGGGTGTTACGCTCGAGTTCTTCATAGAGGCACTGTTCGTCTGCTAATTTTTTCAATGCTGTCTCCATTTTTTCCTGTTTTTCTTGTTGTGCAAAGAGCTCCTTGAGCACATCGAATGTGTCATTGGCAAGATATTGTTGCAACTTCCCATTGGGGTTGTGCGGACGGTATACAGAGCAGACGTATTGTTTAGGATAAAAAAAATAGGATGCTGTAATAATACCGGGATCAATATCAGCATCAGGCCTGCTCTTTTTTAGTCTTACAAAGAAGGCAAGACAGTCGTTTTTTTGGTACTTTTTTGCACCATTGTTACGATCATAATCGGCTATCAGAGGATCACCCTCTTTATTGAATCTATGAACCCGTTCAAGAGATGAAAGTGGTATAAAAAATGCATCATGATCTTCTGATGCAGGCTGTTGTTGTGCAACTGGTGATGGAAGACGCTTTTTTTGAGGATATGGGGATTTGAATCTTCTTGAAGCTCTTTTATGAGTCACGGTGTCGGCAGATTGCGCGCAAAAAATCGGCAAAAAAAGAGCTACAAAAATTCTAAGACCATAATACGTATAACCTAGTCGTTTGAGATGCATACGGAACCTTTTGGTAATCAGTACTCGATACAGCCCATCCAGAAGCTCTTTTTGCCACTATTTTGGGCTATCCCGTTACTGTTTTTAATGGTATATTCATCTGCGTACTGTTTTCGTGTGTCGTATATCGTTGGTATAACGTAAAGCTATCTAGGAAGGAAATATATTATGAAAAAATCTTTAGTTGTAGCATTGGGCTGCTTAGTTTCTTTTGCAGCACGTGCGGAAATGTTTGTTGAAATTACCGTTCAACAAGCTGGTCAAGAAGCTATCACCAAAGCGTTTGGCATGAATGAAGTTGCTGAATTTGTAGGCAATGGTGTTGCAGCTCAATTGACTCCTAGTGAACAAGATGGTGCTGTAGTGATTACAGCTACCTGTTCTCGCGTTCAAGAAAATGGCGAGACAGCATGTGATACTATCCCAAGTCTTACTCTTGCTTTTGATGATGTGGTCACCTTAGTAGACAATGACGAAATCAAAGTGCAGATCGTTGCGCGTACAACTGATGCAAAAACAGTATGCGCTGAAGAGGTTACCGAAGTAGCAGCAGAAACAACAACAGAAGAAGTTGTTGAAACAGCAGTAGCTGTAGAAGAAGTTGCTACTGAAGAAGTTGCTACTGAAGAAGTTGCGTAACTATTTGATGCGTTGATATGCATCACACGAAACATAAAAAAAGAGCCTGCATGACGAATACATGCAGGCTCTTTTAATTATCTACAAAAAAACTTACAAAGACGCTAGTTGTATACTTAGCCGCCAGATGCAGCTTTCTTTCTTAGGTGTTCTTGCTGCGCATCTTCAATTTCTTCTTTGAGGTGTGTACGACTACGCAAGCCCTGGAACTCTTTTGCTGCTACCACTTCACCATCGATATAAATTTTGAAGGCTGGTATGATCGGCGCCAGCTCTGCAAAATAATCGAGGTCATCAAATTCTCCTTCATCTATTTGGGCAAAGTAGGCTTTGTGCGCTAAAAATTTTGCGCTTAACAGATAGGTAGGCTCCAGCGCCTTACATGGAGAACAAGCCTTTTTGTTAGCAAATTTTACCACAACCGGCTTGTCGGTATGACTAGAGATGAAATCTTCAAGCCCTTGCGCGGTGTAGATATGATACACTCCTTGTTCAGGAGCTTCGGCAATATCGAGCGGGAAGCGAGATCTGTTTTTTACCGCCCTTTTTGGTTTGAGTCGCTGCTCAACCACCTGTTCAAATGTCTTTGATTGCTCCTTGACCTCTTCTACTGGCAGATCCAGCTCAGTTGCTAACTGTTCAGAGATCTCAGTCGCTTGTGGTTTCTGTTTAATAATCAAACAACCCATGATCATGACAAAACCGACCGTATAGGCAACAATAACCGTTTTTTTGGTATGCAAACCAGCCATAGCAATAAACCTTTACGTTAGAGCGTTATAGAGAATCAAGCTCTTTAGCCAGTGCCTTGCCACTCAATGAGTTAAGGCGTTTCGCTTCTTTACCATCTTTAAAGAGTATGATGGTTGGTAGAGATTGCACGCCCAAGGAATCCAAATGATCTTTTTCAGCAAATTGATCGATGTCGATTTCAGCAAAATATGCTTTATGTGAAAGTTCGCCAGCACTTGCTTTGTAGATAGGAGTCAATGCTTTGCAGGGTGGACACCAGGTGGCAAAAAATTTCACCACAACCGGTTTATCAGTGTTTGACAGCAGTTCATCAAGCTCTGCCTTGTTGGTTATTTCTTGTAATGTTTGTGCCGCTTTTGCTGGCTTTACTTCAGTGCTTGGCTGTGCAGGTCTTTCTGCAGGGATCTCTTCCGCCTCTACGACGGTTACCAGTTCTGTGTTTGAAAAAGATGTTCTGTCTGCTTCGCGTCTATTGATAAGGTGGAAGGTGAGAATACCTATGCATGCAATAATAAAGACAAGCATAATCATTCTGAAATTGGAGATACTTTGCATAACAGCTCCTGATATATTTTTTTTGAAAGAGGGCCTCTGTCACCGGTGAGCATACTCAAAAAGGTGCAGGCAGCGGAAGTATTTTGTGTAAAAATGAGAACAGGCTTGATCTGACTGTTGCAATGAGCTTAAAGATTCGCAACTGTTCCAGAGATTGATAGAGTTTATTGCAGAGACAGTTTTGTCATACAGTGACATAAAAAGCGGTAAAAAGGTGGTTTGAGGCATGAAACAAGTAGCTATGAACATGGGGCCGGCAGGGAAGTTGTCTCCTCAAGAGATCGAAGTATATCAGCAGCAGTTGCAACCAGAGATTGAGCGAGTGGCTGCCGCTCGCTGGCTCGGCTATGAGACCAAGTATGCCAGCGTGAATCTGCCTTTTGACCAGGCGTTGATTGACGAGGTGCAGGCTGTGGTGCGCGATAAGCAGAAAAAGCGGGTGGCAGCCTTGATAGTTATTGGGATTGGTGGGTCAAGCCTGGGCACCAAAGCGGTGCATGAAGCGCTTAATGGCTTGTATTACAACGAAAAAACTACAGCCACTAAGCTTTATTTTGTCGAAACGGTCGATACGCAGGGGGTAGCCGATGTGCTGATGCTCGTTCAAGCGCTGCTTGAGCGTGGTGAGCATATTTTGGTCAATCTGATTAGCAAGTCGGGCAGTACCACTGAAACGATAGCCAACTATGAGCTGTTCTTGCAGCTTTTAAAAAGCTATTACCCGACAACATGGCATGAACAGGTTGTGGTAACAACCGATTATGGTTCTTTGTTGTGGCGTTTAGCGCACGAGCAGCAGCTGACCAGTCTGACCATTCCCGCCTTGGTTGGCGGACGGTACTCGGTCTTTTCTGCCGTCGGACTCTTTCCATTGGCTTTTTTGGGTGTTGATCTGCAGGGTCTTGTAGCGGGTGCACAGAGCATGGTGACTGCTGGTACACAGCTCTCATTAGAGCATAATACTGCGGCGTTGAGTGCCGCCTCTATTGTCGAGCACTACCGTCAAGGGTTGACGATACATGATATATTTTTATTTTCCGTTGAGCTTGCAGCAGTCGGTAGTTGGTACCGTCAGTTGGTTGGCGAAAGTCTGGGCAAATCTTCGACTACTGGTGTTGAAGTAGGTATTACACCTACGGTGTCGATCGGCAGCATCGATCTGCATTCAGTTGGGCAGTTGTATCTGGGTGGTCCTAAAAAAGCGAGCACAACCTTTGTAACGGTGCAAACAGACCATGAACAGTGCGTACTCCCTTGGTATCCGGAGTTTGAATCACTTGTCGCTCATATTCAAGGCAAGTCACTGTCGGCACTTATGGATGCTATTATTCATGGCACCTTGGCCGCTTATACGCACAAGCAGCTTCCTTACCTGTTATTTCAACTGCCAGAAAAAAACGCGTATGCTATAGGGCAATTGCTGCAACTGAAAATGCTTGAGGTGATGTATATAGGTCATCTGTTGGCAGTCAATCCCTTCGATCAACCCCATGTAGAAAAGTATAAAGTTGAAACACGAAAGATTCTGGCTCATGAATGATTGTACGTTTATTCTTTTTGGTGCATCGGGAGATTTGGCAAAGCGCAAGTTGATCCCCGCATTGTATCGCTTATACGTACACAAGCGTATACAGAAATTGTTGATAGTTGGGGTAGCTCTTGAAGAGCTCTCCGTAGACCAGGTATTAGAGGGTGCGCGTACCTTTATTACCGATTATGATGCAATACAGTACACAGCCTTTGCTTCCTGTATGCGCTATCAGCAGCTTGATGTTGGCAATGCCGACGATTTCGTGCGCTTGGCAGAGCAGCTTAAGCGCTATGAGCAGTCGTTTGGCATGAGCGGCAATCGTATCTTTTATCTCGCAACCGCCTCCTACTTTTTCTGTCAGATTACTCAGCAGCTTGCTGTTGCGCAGCTGGCAAAAAAATGGCACAAAGATGATACCGTGTACCATCGTATTGTGTATGAAAAGCCGTTTGGCCATGATGAGCTTTCAGCTCATGCAATTAATGAATGTATTGCGCAGTTGTATGCAGAGCAGCAGATCTATCGCATTGATCATTATCTCAGCAAAGAGTTAGTGAGTAATATCGCTTTGATGCGCTTTACCAACTGCGTGTTTGAGCCATTATGGAATCACCAGTATATAGACCATGTTCAGATTATTTTAAGCGAACAGGTATGCGTGGGATTGCGCGGTCGCTATTATGACAACTACGGCGCTTTGGCTGATGTAGTACAAAATCACATGCTTGAAATGGTGGCGCTGCTTGGTATGGAAACGCCTGAAAAATTAACCGGTGATTATATCCGCAATAAGCGCGCTGATGTTTTGCGAGCCATCAACATAGATGATCTGTTGTTGGGCCAATATGAAGGGTACAAACAGGAGCTTGGTGTATCATCAGATTCGACCACAGAAACTTTTGCGATGGTAAAGTTAATGATCAAAAATCGTCGTTGGGCAAGGGTGCCTTTTTATTTAAAGACGGGTAAATGTTTAGACAAAAAAGAGACGGTGATCTTTATAAAGTTTAAAAAGGTCGATTGTTTGCTTGCTAAAGATTGCCCTACCGATTCTAACTATTTAACCATTCGTATCACCCCAAATGCCTCATTTTCGCTCACCTTGAATGCAAAAAAACCTGGCCAATCTCAGGAGATTGTACCGGTATCGATGGACTTTGCGCACAGCAAGCTATTTGGGCCGGTAACGCCAGAATCATACGAAGTGATTATTGAAGATGTGTTGCGTAATGAGCAATCAGTTTCCGTTCGCTTTGATGAGATTGAATATGCATGGCAAGCGGTTGAACAGATGAGACAGATAGAGGCTCCTTTATATACGTATACCAAGGGAGGCACGGGGCCGGACGAGATAGCAGCATTTGAACGCAAACATGGCATGAGGTGGAAAGCATGAATTTTGGCATTATAGGTCTTGGTAAAATGGGGGCTGCCATTGCACAACGTGCGGTTGCAGCAGGACATACGGTTTGGGCATTCGACCCTACGCATGCTGGCAGGTTGTCTGGCCAGCATGCTGGCGCGCAGGTGACGACGAATCTCTATGAAGTTGCTCGTCACGCGCAGGTTATATGGCTTATGGTTCCCAGCAGTATCGTTGACAGTCTATTGAAAGATTTGGTGACGCATGTGGAACATGGCAGCATTCTGATCGATGGTGGTAACAGCAATTTTCATGACTCTATCAGGCGCTCTCATGAGCTTGCAGCGCAGGGGATCGATTTTCTTGACGTTGGTACTTCAGGCGGTGTTCACGGCCTTGCTCATGGTTTTTCACTCATGGTTGGTGGGGATGCACAGATATATGCCAATGTGCTGCCGCTTTTGAAGGCGATTGCTGCACCGCAGGGGGTTGCGCATGTTGGCCCTTCTGGCGCCGGCCACTATGTAAAGATGGTGCACAATGGCATAGAGTATGGGCTTATGCAAAGTTATGCCGAAGGTTTGCATCTGTTACGTGACGGTAGCTTTAAAGGTGCCAATCTTGATCTTGCCGCTATTACGGGCGTATGGCAGCATGGATCGGTTATACGCTCTTTTTTGCTTGATCTCACTCATGAGGTTTTAGAGCATGACCAAGCGTTAGCCGACGTTGCAGGGAGCGTTGATCAGACTGGCATGGGGCAGTGGACTTTGGAAGATGCCGTTGCTCATCAGGTGCCCGTACCCGCATTGCAGGCGGCGTTGCAGGTGCGTGCCGACTCGCACACAACGGGTGGTAGTTACGCGACTAAACTTTTGGCGTTGATGCGCCATGCTTTTGGTGGGCATAAGGTTGGTACAAAGGATTAGGATGGCTTGGCTATCTTTGATATAGTGTAAAAATCTGCTAAAATGGCGTTAACTAGATATTTTTTAACCTTTTAACTATCCTGCTACAGCAGGGCCAACGCATGCCGTTGGTGTTTGGAGATGCCAGCATGGCACGAGAACTGTTAAGGCCAGGGCAATTCGCCAAGGCCGATCCCGCATATCTTATTAGCGATGATGTTTTTGAGTTGTCGCCAGAGCAACGCACAGAGATTGAAGCCCTCTATGCCGGTATTTTTGAGAACTTCAAGCCCGGCGCATTGTTGACCGGTACCATTATTCGCAAAGATTCTGATGGTCTATTGATCGATATCAATTACAAATCAGACGGCTTTATTTCGCGTCACGAATTCTCTGAAAATGAGCTGCGCGATTTTAAGGTTGGCGATTCTATTGAAGTGATGCTTGATCAGTTAGAAAACGTTGATGGCAACGTAGTTCTTTCGTATGAAAAAGCAAAAGAGCTTCGCGCTTGGGACATTGTTACCAAATTCTTTAATGAGAACAAGCCTGTTGAAGGTATGGTTACTCATAAAGTTAAGGGTGGTCTCAGTGTTGACATTGGTATTCCAGCATTCTTGCCAGGTTCTCAAATCGACCTGCAACGTGTTACCAATTTCGACCAATATGTTGGTCAAATGATTACTGCCAACATTCTTAAGATTAACAAAAAACGTGGCAACGTGATCATCTCACGCCGTAAGTACCTTTCAGAAGCGCGCTCAGAATCTCGCAAGAAAGTACTCGACGTTCTTAAAGAAGGTCAAATATTGCCAGGTACCGTCAAGAATATCACCAACTATGGTGTCTTTATTGACATAGGTGGTGTTGATGGTCTTTTGCATATCACTGATATGACATGGGGACGCATCTCACATCCAAGCGAACTGCTCAATATTGGCGACCAAGTGACGGTAAAAGTACTTTCATTCGATAAAGACAATGAAAAGATCTCTCTCGGCCTTAAACAGTTGAGCGAAAATCCTTGGGAACAAGCAGCAAGCCACATCAAAGTTGGCGACAAGATCAAAGGTACTGTATCGAGCATTGCCGATTACGGTCTTTTTGTTGAAGTTGCAAAAGGTGTTGAAGGTCTTGTTCATATCTCTGAAATCTCATGGACCGATCGTATCACCGACTTGCACAAAAAGTTCAGAATTGGTGACAGCGTAGAAGTGCTTGTTGTTTCATTTGATAAAGATAACCGTCGTATGTCGTTGAGCATTAAACAGCTCGGACGCAATCCATGGGAATCTATTGATCAACAGTTCAGCGTTGGACAAAAGATCAAGGGCACCATTAGCAATATTACCGATTTTGGTATTTTTGTTCAGTTGATGCCAGGTATCGATGGTCTTGTTCATATTTCTGATCTTTCATGGACAGAACATATTGATCACCCATTAGATCTTTTTGCTCGTGGTGACATGGTTGAAGCGGTTATTCTTGCTATCGACAAAGATAACAAGAAGGTCTCTTTGGGCATCAAGCAACTACAGCAAGATCCTTGGGAATCGATCGAGCAACAATATCCAGTCGGCACCATGATTGAAGGTGAGATTTCTAAGATTGCAGCATTTGGTGCATTCGTGAAGCTCCCAACCGGTATCGAAGGTCTTGTACACATATCAGAATTGGCCGACAAACAGGTCGACAAGGTTGATGATGTGTTGAAGGTTGGTCAACGTGCAACATTCCGCGTGATCAATGTGAATCGCGCTGAACGTAAACTTGGCTTGAGTTTGAAATCAGAAAGCGCTCCACGTCGTCAAGAACAAGCGACTGAAGCAGCTCCTGTAAGCAAACCTGAGCGCCAAAAAGAGTCTAAAGCTGCTGCGCAAGCACAACAGTCTGCACCTAAAACAAAGAATGCATTCCAGTTGGAACTTGAAAAGCATGCTGAACGTCAACGTGGCAAAAAGACAAAGTCAGACGACAACGATTCAGATACTGAGTAGGAACTATACCGTGGTAGAACGCACATTTGCCATGATCAAGCCTGATGCTGTTGCAGCACGCAACGCGGGCAAAATAATTGATCTTATAGAGAGTAACGGGTTCACTATTGTTGGCATGGAAAAGACAAAGCTTTCTAAAGATAAAGCTGGTATTTTTTATGCGGTACATAAGGAACGACCATTTTATAGCGAGTTGGTCGATTTTGTCAGCTCTGGGCCTGTGGTGTTGCTTGCTCTTGAAAAAGAGGGAGCCATTGCTGGATGGCGTGATTTGATGGGAGCTACTGATCCGCTTAAAGCGGCTCCGGGAACCATCCGCAAATTGTTCGGTACACATGTTGGCGCTAATGCGACACATGGTTCTGATGCGCCGGAAACTGCTCAACAGGAGTTGGCACTTTTCTTCCCGAACTTGTAATACGAGTCTTTATAGTAGGCTAGTTGAAGTTCAAATACATAGAAATCCTCTTCGGGTCATCCCCGAGAAATCGGGGATCCAGGCTAAAGAGCATGTGTATATGTGAAGAGAATAGAGTCTGCTATACAAGAATTGATGTTAGTAAGTGAAAGAGAGCAGGTCTAAAAACCTGCTCTCTCTTTGTTTGGCTTAGTAAAAAAGTTCGATTATTTCTTCGGGCGGAGTGTTGCACCTCACTTTTTTGTCTCGTGAGACTTTTAACTTTCCTTTATTTGCTGTTATCTTGTAAGTAAGCGGTTTATTACCCGAAAACCATTCAATCATCGTTGAGTCTGCCTTTGATCCCAGCATATCATTAGCATTTTCAGAGACTACAATTCGATGAAACTCTGTGCGTTTTTTATTAGCCGGCTTTTTGATGGTGAAAGTCAAACATTTACCATCTGCCTCAATCTGTCGCGGATAAGTAGACCTAATGCTTTTGGTACCGATTAAGTTGGTCAAATAGATGCTGGCGTAAATATTTAGCCCCGTATCGTTGTATATACTTATGGTTTGTGTGACCACCGGCTTTTCGTGCGCGACCATCGGCGTTTGCGCAGTGTATGCAGACCCTGCAAGAAGCAGGGTACATGCGCATATAAGTTTATTGATAGACTTCATCATCAAACTCCGTTACTTACTGGCGAGCGGCGTTCCGAGCTCTGATTTCTTCTACTTTTGGGTTCTTCTCTTTTGTCTTTGGAAGTGGAGTTGGTGCACCCGTTCCTTCATTCCGTGCCTTGGCAAGTGATTCGCTTGCTTGACTTAACGCGCGCTTAGCGCTGCCAAAGAGTTCTTGCGCTCTACCCGAGATGTTACCCACCGTTTCTCTAAATGCTCCACAATTTATATTGCTAACTCTTTTGAATTTTAAGCTCGGTTTTCGAGTAAATGTAGTTGTGTCATCATGTATTTCATAATACAATGGCTTGTCGCTTGTGAATTGTTTTATTACTTTTGAATAAACCCCTTTATCTTGATCTTGATTGACTTTTGCGCGTATTACATCTTCAGCTCCAGTTATTACTTCTCCGTCAGTGCCGAGCACATCTTTAGCAAATATAAGTCGGTGGTATTGGGTAGCTTTTAGATTTGCTGGTTTAGTAATGTTTATTATTCGGCAACCACCTTTACCCATAGCTTGCGACATACTCTGTACTTTATTGCTTTGTGCGTTTGTAACTTTACCGCCAATTGTGGTTGGGTAGACACCGCCACGTATGGTGCTTTGAGATTTGTTTAAGATGTATATATCTTGATGCTCTTCCGCCCCATGACATCCAACAACGGTTAAAATAATTGCACACGCGCTCAAAATTTTACCAACACTCTTCATCTCAATACCCTTTCTTATTTGCACCAATTCTTATTTCGCTACATTTCATCGTTAAAACAACGACCACTTGCTTTTACTCTTTACCGGTTTAGCTTGAACAGACGCTGCCTGTTGCACTTGCGCCTCAGCCTTTGGCTGTGCACTCGAATGGAACATAACCCCACCAACCTCTTCACTGACAACATTGTCAGCGCTGGCTGCTTCTTGCGGTTCCTCAACAACGTGTAATGCCTGGCCTCTTTGTGATTTTGTCTGTTCTTCTTCTTGCGCACGTTTTGAGCGTCTCAACAAGCGTTCATTCTCTTTATATTTTGAAACATTAATCTCTGCCATTTTTTCACTAACGGCAGCCCCTTTAGGTTTTTCGACCGATTGTAGCTCTTTCATAAATAGGTGCTGGAAGCCTTTTTTGATGAGCCCGATTTCAAAAACGGGCTTTTCACCAACTTCTTGCATGAAGATAGTTTTGGTGTCGACTGGTATTTGACCAGTGGTGAGTACTGTTTCTAGATCGGTAAGATTCCTTGAAAAGATAAACTGTTGTTGAGCTCTGTTATCCGTTGTCGTCAGATCAAAAGCGGCATATTGCTTTATGACTCCGCTTGATGGTCCCAGTTTATATGCTTTGCGTGTTTTGTAGTCAGTTATAGTGCCTCCTATCACCGTAAAAAGCCCTACATAGACGGTGTTAGGGGTTGTGTTGACGGCGTAATATTTGGTCATTCCCTGTCTGGCTGTTATTGACAGCGTAAGGCAGAGAGCAAGAGTTGCAAGGCCGCGCAAGGAGAGATTTTTTGTCATGGTGTTTCCTTAATTATGTAGTGATTTATTATCCGATTCAGTGCTGCTTCTTGAGCATCCTGACTAAAGAATTCTCCAGACAATTCTGAACCCTTATCCTGCCACTCTTCTTCCATATATTTTCCTGCTTTGTATGTGTCATATGTACAGCCAGCAGGCAAAAGCCGAGACTCGAGAGAAAACGGTACAATTTCATAGAGCTTCCTCTTTTTTTTACTGTGAGACCATGCTTAATAAGTTTTTTTGACAATCACTCTGTTGTAATAAGAGTAACTTTTTTGTGATTCAAATAGCAATAGTTTTGATAGCGATATTTGTAAGCAAACAAAAGCGAGTCGGTGCGTTGTGCACACCGACTCGCTTCTTTTCACTTAGTTCGTTGAAGGTTGTGT
The DNA here is from genome assembly GCA_018266085.1 of Candidatus Babelota bacterium. Classification (GTDB taxonomy): domain Bacteria; phylum Babelota; class Babeliae; order Babelales; family Vermiphilaceae; genus JAFEAZ01. The sequence goes on along the minus strand of JAFEAZ010000006.1, from coordinate 67,563 downwards.
GAGATTATAAATCCGCGGCAGAGTGAGCAAAGTCAAAGATGCTGCTTGCTGACGCCTCTCCTCCATCAGGTGCTACATGCACCACGGCTGTACCACTTTGCGATGAATCGCGTGTTACATCAGTTACGTCTTGATCATAGCTTCTTGTTATGTCATCACCTTGTCTATATCCAGCAAAATTTGCCGCTGAGCTGGCTACGCTTCTCGCTGCATCTGCCGCTGAGCTGGCTGCACTCGATGCTGCACTCGATGCTGCACTAGCTGCGTTTTTCCCTGCTCCTAAAACAGTAGTTGCTGCATTTTGTAAAAGATTGGCATCCTTACCTGTATTCGTTATTTCGGTAATGCTCCATTGAGCAGGTTCATAGGTTATTGTTCTAGGATTTAGCAGATAGAAGTCTATGATCGCATCCAATGCAGCTTCTTCCTCAACCGGTGATCCAAATTGATCTTTAAGCTTTTCTTGATCCCAATTTTCCTGTACTCCCGCACCTCTTCTTGCCTGATTTATGGTCTCTCTTCCTGCTGCCCAGAGGTCTTGTTTATAGGCGTTAGCTCGAGATTCTTTGTTGTCGTTATAAGCGTTAGCAATGATCTGTACTATTCTAGCTATGTCACCTCGCTTAGAATTCATCTTATCTTCTTGACTCGCGAAGAGTTTAGCCTTAGGCAGCTGACTAGCTTCGACCACCTTTTCATTGGTAAGAAGTGCGATGTATTTATCCTTTACAGGTTGAGTTGCTGGAGCACTCGTAATATTAAGTTGAGGCAGCATATTATTTAAGCTGCTGACTATACCGTTGCGTCGATCCCTAGCGGTTGCAGGCACTGATGCTGCGGCTCCATAAAGGTCTTGCCACAAATGACTAAGTAGGGGTTCAAGCAAGGTGTCTTTTTCTTCCTTTCGTGGCCTAATCAGTAGACTATTCTTTAATTTAGCTACTGCCAACAAGCGATGGTCATTGTCAACAACTTTATTTTCTGACGCTAGCAGATATTCATTAAGCGCCTTTTCTAGGCTCTCATAATTTCTATAGACATTCACAATCTCAGAAGCAGCTTCATCTTTGGCGTTATACGAGTTGTTGCCTGCACGAGCTGCGTTTCGAGCCTTATTTACAATATCAGTTGCTGTTTTAAGGTCTTCTGTTTGTCGTGCAATTGCTGCGATTGGAGTCGTAAAGAGAGTCTTAGCGCCCTCAAGGACTGTCTTAGCGCCTGACCCTATTGAGCCCAACAATGACGAAGAAGAGCTCGCTGGTTCTTTAGCGGCTGCTGCTCCTTTAGCTTCTGCTTCCTCGGCCAATCTCTCAGCTTCCGCTGTTTCGCTCTCAGCTTTCGCTGCTTCGGTAGCTTCGTCTGCAGCTGCTTCCGCTTTTTCCGCTTCTTCTCTCGCGATTCTAGCCCCTTCAGCTGCTTCGGCAAGATATCGGTCGTTTTCAATCATTTCATTGATTGGCCTAACAATTAAATAATTAAAAGCACGTGTTAGGTTTGTTGACAGGCCCTTGCTTTTTAGATTGGCGAAAATTGCATCAATTTCGCTCTTGTCGGAAGAAGGTTCACGCTCAAGCAATACGCTTTGGAGAGCTTCTAGCGTTTGTGCAATAGCCGCTTGATCGTGTTCTCTTTTTTTATCTGAGTAGTCGCTAACATGGAGCGATGGCTGTGCATAAATAATGATAAAATCCTTAGCCCATTTGGTTGGGATCAATAATGCCGTTTGCCAACGAATATCAAAATTCAGTTCACGTTCTCGCTTCTCAACTTCTTGCCAATATTTATCCTCGGCAATTTCTTGCTCACGGCCTTTGATAGGTTGATACACATTCCTACCACGACGATCTCGGACCTGTTGGCTATGGGTCATAGTTACAGCCAATAGGCCGAGCCCCAGGCTATAGAGAAAACGGTATACTTTCATGGGACTTCCTCTTTTTTTAAGGATAATAAAATTGGTACAACATTAAACTTTTACTCTATTTCATTACCCAGTGTAGAGAGGTCGTGATTCAAATAGCAATAGTTTTATTGAAAAAATGAGAAGAGCAAAAAAGGGAGGGGCGTTTAAACCCCTCCCTTCTATGTACTGTTTACGCGTAGCGCAATAGGTCTATCTTAGAAAGATAAGCCCATTTTGCCCCACAACATCCAGCGGTTAAGACCGGCATTGTCACGAGAGAATTCATATGAACCACCCATGCCAAGTGACGGAACTACACAACCGCATGAATCCCAACGGTAGCCAACTGTACCGAACATGCTGTGTGTTAACATTGCTGGGTGAGCAGCAGAGTTAAGATCCAACTCATCACATTTAATGATGCTTTGTGCATAGTTTGCTACAGAGTTGGTGTTACGGTCACCAAAGTTGTGGTTGATGTTTTGTACTGGGTCGGTTGCACCAGCTGAACCTATAGCAGGAATGAAGCCCGCGCCGCTGCAGCCACGAAGACCTTCGTAGGCAACAAGAGCTGGGCCTTCTACCCATGGACATTTAAGATCTATGCACTCTGCACAGCGAGCGAAGAAGTTGTAACCAAGTTCGCCTTGGAATCCGCCGCAGGTGTATACGAAGCTCGAGTTATAGGTACGTTGGAAGCCTGGGCTAACATGAACGTCAAGCGCAAATATGTTCACACCAGGAGTGTTGAGACATTCGTTGCCGGTCGATAGAGCAAGCGCTGCTTGTTCTTCATTAGCATAGACACGCATGTAACGTGACCATGGCTTACCTTTTAAGTCAACAAGACGTTTTTGGCTGTTCTTAACAAGGTAGAGACCTTGGAATGAAAGCTCCATCCATAGATGTGAATCTTCACATTCGCTTGTCCAGAGTTCGATGCTCGCATCGGTACCGAACATTACACCAAAGTGATGGTTGTAACCAACGATAGGTTCAAAGAGGTTAACACTGCGTACCTTGTTACCAGTAGGCGCTGAGAAACCGAAGTATGATTCAAGGCGGCAGTGATCATTTTGAACCGTTTCATAACCGAGACGTACGTCGAAGTTAGCCACCGCAGTTTTTGTTTCAGAACCACAACCGATTCTGCCATACTGCCATGCTTCTTGTCTGAACGCTTCAGTCATATTATTAACTGAAGAGGTTACATAGGTAGAGGTTGCACAAAGATCGGTGCATGATGTGTCACATGAACCACATGAACGGTTTGGTATGTTGCCCGCGCCACATGCAGTAAGTTGTACACCATTAACAAAGAGTGTACCGGTGTTCAACACTTCTTCACAGAAGTTCAGAGTGTTGCGAACGTGTACTACTGGCATAGAGAAGTCGATAAAGAGAGTGTGTCCTGAGCAGCTTTCCCAAAGGCCTTGCTTGTAGCGGAAGCCTACACCAGCAAATGAGTGGCGCGGGTTGAAGCTGATCTTGCTGCTGAAGCCGACTTGGGTGATGTCGAAGTTACGCGCAAGAAGATCGGTGCCAACGATTGTTGGATCTTCATTAACGGTGAACACGTTTTTGCAGTCAGGGCCAAAGTATGCAGCCAAGCGAGGTTCTTTGGTTGAACGACCACCGAATGGAACTATTTCTAGAGAGCCACCAATGCCGTCTTTGCGCGCGTGCATATTGTCTCTAAAGAATGATTCGAATTCAGGAGAACCTTTTTGGTATGGAGGTCTGATTGAGTAGAAAGAGTGGCTTACATATTTGCAATCGCACGAACTACATAACTCTTTTGGGCTTGCAACACAACATGTGTCACACGTATTGCAGCTTGTTTTACAGCTAGTGTTGCAACTCGTGTTGCAGCAGCTGTCGGCGAGCGCCATGCTGCCCATGCCTGCTACAAGCATCAATACGAGTAAAAGAAATTTTTTCATAGACGACTCTCCTTACATTGACAGCGGGATTATACAACCTCTCACAGACATGGATGGTTTTAACATCTGGCGGTTGTTAAAGTCAAGCAATTTGTAATTTGATAAATTAATGTTTTGCGTGTTTCTATTCTATTTATATCAAAAAATGCGCAGCGAAGGCACCTTTTTTTGTCATCAAGATTAAGTTTGCCCTGCGCGGGCGGCCCAAAGTATTGCTTGCCCTCGACAAGGATGTGAATTATGAACATTTGCCGTGATAGGTGGTATACTGGAATTCCATAGATCAGTATGTGTGCAGAAAAAAGGGATTTGTATGATTACTCGCGTTAAAGGCACTCAAGATTTTTTAGACCTGACGCTCTTTAATTTCTTACTCGCTACCGTCAAAGCGCACGTCAGTACCTATGACTACACTCAGATAGAAACTCCACTGTTTGAGCAAACGCAGCTTTTCACGCGCTCATTGGGTGAATATACCGATGTGGTAAAGAAAGAGATGTTTAGCGTCATGATGCGTGACGAGCAAGACCAGGTCTGTTTACGGCCAGAGGCTACCGCTTCAATAGTACGCGCCTTTGTCGAAAATGGCGTTCAACAGACGCCTTGGAAAGTGTTTACCTATGGCCCCATGTTCCGTTATGAGCGCCCTCAAAAAGGGAGATTCCGTCAGTTTCATCAAGTAAGTTTTGAAGTAATCGGGTCAGCAAGCGTGGCGCAAGATGTTGAGCTGATTGTGATGCTCGACCGTCTGTTTCATGAGCGATTACTGCTCACCGATGTTGCTCTGCTTATCAATTATTTAGGGTGCCAGGCTGATCGCGTTGCGTATGAAGATGCCGTACGCGCATTTTTAACACCAGACAAGGTAGCAAGAGTCTGCTCAACGTGCAGTGAGCGTGTACAGAAAAACCTGTTGCGTATTTTTGATTGTAAAACGCCGACATGTCAGGAGCTTTACGCTACTGCCCCATGCACAGCAGATACTCTTTGTGGTACCTGTAGCAAGGAGTGGCAACAGTTGCAAGAATGGCTTGAAATGTTGTCGGTATCCTATGTATATAAACCGCGCTTGGTTCGTGGTTTGGACTACTATAGCAAAACGGTATTTGAATTTGTCAGTGGTGGTCTTGGCGCGCAAAATGCCTTTTGCGCTGGTGGACGGTATGATCAACTCGTCAAACAGGTCGGTGGCAAGCAGGACGAACCGTCGGTTGGTGCTGCGCTTGGTATTGAGCGGGTGCTACTGTTGCTTGATGGTATCAGAGACCGATTGCCATTACCGGTAAAGCCTGCATTGCATGTGGTCATGCCGATGAGCGAAGCGCAGGTACCGTTGGCATTGATGGTGTCTGATGAATTGGTAGCGCATGGACTTACTACTCATCTGATGGCAGAGGGTGGATCACTCAAGGCTATGATGCGGCGCGCGAACAAAATGAGCGCAGCCTATGCTCTTATTATTGGTGACGATGAACAGCAGGCGAATCAAGTGATGCTTAAAGATATGAACAGCGGTACTGAACAACGTGTTGCTCAGTCAGCGTTGATTGAGGCGTTGCAAGCTATGTCTAAAGGTTAATACAGATTCACGGTAAAGCGAAAGCACTCGCACGACTGTCTTAGCTCAAGCGATCTTACACCTGTCAATTGGCTTACTCAGTGTTTATAATCATTGCTCTCTATAGTCATCCCCATGAAAATGGGGATCCAGGCTATAGTATGGTTCTTTCCGATTTTTACTCACGTTTCTAGCGATTGAGGCCATATACTACTTTGTAGCGAAGAATATGCCTAAAAAAGCGATAGTATGATTTTTTTAGCCTGGATCTCCGATGCCTCGGAGATGACTCGAACAGGCTTTATACTTCTTCTTCTATAAAGTCAGACAGATCATCCCAGTCAATGTTATTTTCTTCAATGAGTGCTATTTTCCAAGCACGGTTCCATTTCTTTATCTTTTTTTCTCGTTCAATTGCTTCATACGCCGTTAGAAATTTTTCGACATGCACAAGTTGAGTGATGCCATATTTTTGTGTGAAGCTCTCGCAAGCAGCTTCTTTATGTTCTGTTAGTCGGCGAGCAAGGTTGTTCGTTACGCCTATGTAGAGGGTTCCGTTTTTTTTCGAGCTTAAGATATATACATAATAATGCATGGAATAATCTTTTTTCGTTAACTAAGAGCCTGGATCTCCGATGTCTCGGAGATGACTTGAAGAAAAGATATAATTTTAAGTTAATCGTTTTGTACAGTCATTCCCGCGCCCTGTCCGCCGTAACTTGCCAAGCCTGAAGGCGTGGATAAGTGAAGGCTGGAAGGCGGGAATCCAGGACAATAATAGTTTTCTTCAAAACCAGCGCGCAACTACATCTTTATAAAAATACAACAGATACATACAGCTCATCATACCGTCAAAGCGGTCAAGAAATCCGCCATGACCCGGCAGCAAAAAGCCAGAATCTTTCAGCCCGGCACGTCGCTTAAGCCATGATTCAAAAAGATCACCCGCTGTGGCCACAACGGCAATAGTAGCTGCTACCAGCAGAATGCTCATAGCGGATATTTCTGATGCCGTGTACAGAGTCCCAAAAAATAGGAGTACCGCTACAGACAGACAACCGCCGAAAAAGCCTTGCCATGTTTTGCCGGGACTTATGGTAGGGCACAGTTTATCTTTACCAAACAGTTTGCCAGCAACATAGGCACCCGTGTCATGCGTAGCTACACAGACAACAAGGAATATGAGCATAAAGCGATACTCATTGTTTTGATTGAGCAGTATCGCCAACAAAAAGGGCGCTACGGGGTAAACAGGCGTCAGTAGCCATAACCAACCGTGCGCCAAGTGCGGCCATTCGGTCGTGAGTATCAGTAGTAGAATTGCAGCAATAAGGAGTGTGGTAACCCAGAGAGGTGCTAAGATAAGGTAGGCAAGCGTTGCAACCAAGAGTCCCCCGGTGCATAAACGCATCAGTGCATTGTGCATAGATCATTCCTGCTCATTAAACGCATCGGCAAGATAGATGATCTCAGCATTAGCTTGATCACCCATAACACAGGCAACATCAAAACGATAACTGACATTGTCAGTATAATGGCTTGCCAAGTAGCGCTTTGCGGTCAATATCAGCTTCTGTTGTTTTGAGCGGTGAACCAGTTCGCCAGGATCCACCTCGCTATTAGTTCTCATTTTAACTTCAACAAAGACAACCAGGTCCTTTGCTTGTGCTATAAGATCGATCTCTCCATAACGTTGCGCGTAGTTACGGGCAAGAATGGTAAAGCCGCGCTCTTCAAGATAGCGCGCTACGCGAGACTCGCCACAAAGCCCATGAGCTCGTGTATGTATGAAGTTTGCCATTAAAATTTAGCAACCTGATCAACACGGCGCTTATTGCTTGCCACGGCGAAAGATGCTGGTGCCGGGAATTTAGTTGCCAGCTCTGTCTGCTTTTGTAGCAAGAGTTCAGTATCATTCTTTGTGCTTGCAAGAAGACATTCAACTTCAATGAGCTCCTTTTCTGCAGCAGGAAAGATCGGCAATTGTGTTTCGCGTATATGCTCTATGCGTTTTTGGGCAGCAGCGATATTTTTTTGGTGCAAGAAGAAGTTAATGATCGAGATTTCACTATCCAAACGTATCTTGTAACAAGCATGCAAAATAGTTTTTACCTGCTCATAATAATCGAGTGTTGGGTTGCTGTTATTTAAAAAGGCCTCTGCTCGTTCAATGGTGGTCAATGTTGCGGTTTGATCCCTTTCAGGAATCAATACCGTTGCATACGAACATTCGATCGCTTTAAATGAAGCATAGGTGATACGATCATGTCCGGGATACATCGTAGAAAAATCTTGGTACATGCTACTTGCTTCTTTGATTGCACCGGTTTCTAGCAAGGTGTCGGCTGTTTCAAGCATGAGAGTGGCATGTTCAACCAGGTCGTTACAGAGCGGTAACATTTTTTGCATATATTTTAGAGCTACTTCATTGTTTTTCGCTTTGACTGCACGGTTTTTTGCTACCTTGAGCTCTTCAAAGTTCATATCGCTCAATGTTTTGTTTTTTTGTGCGACCCATTTTTTTCTGTTGGAGGGTTTTACGCGGTTTCTATTATAATAAGGCTTTTTCTGTGTTGATTGGGTTACCTCTGGGCAGCCCTCTGCCACAACCAGATCGTCCGTTCTTTTGGAAGGGGTAGCGATGGGTTCAGGGTGTTGTTTTTTCTCCTTTTTACTCTTTTGTGCATGAGGTGCCGTTGCAACATGCCGTTCGGCATGAGTGTCAGTAGGCATAAGGGTAATTTCGTGAGCTGCAGTGATGCTGATTGTTGTTGCCAGGCAGCAGAGAGCAAGAGCCACTCTTCGAGAATATATCATGATAGAAGATCCCCAAATAACAAAAAAGGTATACAAAGCATACTATGGGCAAGTACTCTCACTATACCATGGTTTTTGAGGTGAACAAAAGGGGCAGATTTTGCTCTGGTTGCCGCGGTCTATAAGATAGGCTACGCTACTAGAAGCTCTTTATTTAGAATTTGTTTATAGGTGGTGCAATGCAGGGTATCGAAGAGATTTTAATTTTGTCAGGACTCGTAACAGCCGAGCAGGTAGATGAGTGTAGACAGGTAGCAGCCGATGGGTCAACCTCGCTCGAGCAGTGTCTTATCGATCGCAATTACACAACAGCCCAGGCTATTGCGCAGGCATTTGCCGCCTCCGCAGGCTTTCTCTATCTGGAATCGATACCTGAGTCGATGGCCGAGCCACTTTTGTTGGCGCGAGTTCCGTTAGCTTTTTTGCGCGATCATCAAGTAATTCCGTTGAAAAGTGAGGCTGGCGAGTTGCTGATTGCAACCGCCAACCCGCTACGGTTTCAACCACTTGATGAGCTTAACCTCTTATTGGGGGGCGGCGCACAGTATGCCGTATCAACCGCAAAGCTGATTCTTGACGCGCTCAATCGGTACTATCCGCTTGAAGGCACAAAACAGATGATTGACGAGCTTGAGCAAGAGGGAGACCGCGAACTTGAGCAAGAGATGGACTTTAAAGATATTGAAGACAAAGACGTAGCTTCAATGGCTTCAGAGGCACCCATTATAAAACTGGTCAATACGCTGTTCTTGCAGGCAGTCAAGCGTGGAGCATCAGATATTCATATTGAGCCTTTTGAGAAAGAGGTCGTCGTGCGGTATCGCATTGATGGTATCTTGTATCAAATAATGACGCCACCAAAGCGTATCCAAGGAGCTTTGACCTCGCGTATTAAAATTATGGCCGGTATGAATATTGCCGAAAAACGTATGCCACAAGGTGGTCGTATCGATATTCGTGTTTCGGGCCGTCCAATCGATATACGGGTTTCGGTATTACCTGTTGCTTTTGGCGAGCGTGTGGTAATGCGTCTGTTGGATAAATCACGTACGTTTGGCAAACTCAAAGATATGGATTTTCTGTCTAATGATTATGCAACGATAGAATCTGCCATTCATCGCCCTAATGGGGTTATTTTCATTACAGGACCGACCGGTTCTGGTAAAACGACGACACTCTATTCGATTCTTGGCGAGTTGAATAGTCCCGAGGTTAACATAGTCACGGTTGAAGATCCGGTTGAGTATCAGATGGCCGGTATTGGCCAGGTGCAAGTGCGTGAAAAGATAGGTCTTACCTTTGCAGCGGCACTGCGTGAAATTTTGCGTCAAGACCCTGACATTGTCATGATCGGTGAAACGCGTGATCATGAAACGGCACAGATAGCAATACAAGCTTCGCTTACGGGCCACTTAGTACTCAGTACCTTACATACCAACAGCGCGCCGGCAACCATTACGCGTCTTTTAGATATGGGTGTTGAACCATATTTGGTTGCCTCTTCAGTTGTATTGGCAGTCGCTCAACGATTGGTACGTAAATTGTGTTCTGAATGCAAGGCAAAAGATACGCCTTCTGCTGATCTGCTTGCGAGTGTTGGCATTACACCAGAGCAGGCGCGTGGTGTTACCTTCTACAAACCGGTTGGTTGCAAGGAGTGCAACAACACGGGGTATCGCGGTCGTCTTGCTATTTTTGAGTTGATGACCATGTCATCTGCTATTGCACGATTAACGATGGATCGTGCCGACACGGCAACACTGAAACGTCAGGCAATACTTGATGGCATGACACCATTGGTTGATGATGGTGCGCGTAAAGTGTTGCAGGGATTGACTACGATAGATGAAGTGTTGTCGGTTGCTATTATTGAGCAGACGCAAGCGGAATAGTTCAGGTAGACGGTGCATGGCGAAATCGGTTGCTGGTTTTACTCTTATAACGGTGCTGGTCAGCATCAGTATTGTAGTTTGTCTATTAAGTCTCGCGCTTGCCAATATCTCGTTTCTTGATCGATTGCTCGTCAGAACCGAACTCAATCTTCTGCATGCAACCTGTTGCTACGCACAACAGATGGCGCAGATCAACCATGAGCCCTGCGAAATTGTGTGTGACCTAGAAAAAAACAGTTATCGGTGCGACAATCATAGACGAGTGTTACCACAATCAGTTATCTTTGGTGTCAAGCAGGGTGTGTATGGCCCTCCGGGCAACCCGCACACCCGCATTACCAAGCCTATCACTTTTCAGGATTCTCGCATGAGAGCATCGGTTGAAGGTACGCTCAATGCAGGCACGGTCTATCTTGTTGATACTGGCAAACGGTATCAATATGCGCTGAGCTCAGCCATTACCCAGGTGCCATACGTACGCTGCTATAGATATGACACAGCGTTTCATATAATAAAATAGGTTTTACGTGATAAGAAAATTTATCTTTGCACTACTGTTAGGAGCGTTAGCGGCTCTGTTTATGGTCGAACATGACCAATGGACGTGCAGACATGCAGGAAACAAATTTAAAGATTTTTTTTCGACAACCTATGCGTGCGATGTATCTGCAGAGGTTGAATCGGTCTCATTATTCCATCCGACCCTGTGCTGCACCGATGTTATTGTCAGCTCATGTGATAAAAGTGAGGGCAAAACCTGGCAATGGAGAGCATCTCGTTTGGTCATAGGCTTTTCGTGGTGGCATTTTTTGCTCTATGGCATTATCAATATGTATGTCCATCTAGATGATCTTGTTGCCACTGTGCCATCGTTAGATGCATTTGGAGCATTGCAACAACATATCGGTTTGATGGTGCAACCAACAGAGTCCACCTTTGTTTATGGGCTTGATGAGATTTCTATCAACCGCGCGCTCTTTTCCCTTAAGGATCCAAAGACTCAGCTCAACAGTACGCTCAACATGAACTATACCATGCGCAGTATTGGCGGCGCTTATTGCGCGTTGTTGAGCATTTCTGATGGTGCTTGTTCGGTCAAAGGTGCTTCTATTGCTCGAGCTACACAAGGGTTTGTGTTGATGAATTTTCCATCTGACGGTGCTTTGTCAGGATACGAGATCAATGGACAATGTTCCTGTGTCGTACCACTGTTGCCTGAGCGGCAGGCCGACTGTTTTATTTCTGGTAGTTGGGCACATGGGCAAGGGTCCTGTTCTGTTATCAATGGTGAGCGTACCCTTGCGGTTCCTATTTCCCTTGCAAAAACGAGCAACGGTTTTCGCATACAAGCAACGATGAATGGCACAGCAGCACAATGTGCAGCATTGGCTGGCTTTGCACATACGGATCTTTTTTCTGGAGCCGTTACAGGGCAAGCGACCGTTGATATTCATGACGGTACGTATGATGTCACTGCTACTTGTGTATGCGACGATTGTTCCTATGCTGGCCAATCTATTGGCAGATCATGCCTTCTTTCCGGCAACAAAGAAGGAGATGTATGTCAGGGTTCATTAACGATCACTGATGTTACTGGCACGACGCAACGTTGCACAGGTTCATGGGAGTATAATCTCATGACTGGACATGGATCTTTACAGCTACGCAATAGTGACACGGTATCATTACCTGCAGCACCTCGATGGCTGAGTGCTCCTGGCGGTGTAATGCTCGATGCAATCTGCAATGCTGATGGTCTTGTAACCGGCACCTATCGCATAGAGGCTGAGCATAAATATAAAAAAAATAAGCTTTTAAGTACGGGTAGCTTGAGGGTAGAAGAAGGACAGGCATTATTGGAGGGTATCTGTGGAGAAACACAGTACAATGCTACCGTTGATCTCGGTCGTCGCTATTTACGCTCTTTCGATTGTTATGATGCTGCAAAAAAGCCTTTAATGAGCATGCATGCAGCACTAGATAATCCAGCTCATGTTAAGGGTACGATAGAAATTGATTGTGTGCAGAAACTACTTGCCACACTGTATGAATATGATCTGCAGGCAAGTGGTACGCTCTCTTTTGATGCATGGTTTGCCGATATAGTGCGAGCGAATGTGCAGCTTAATAAGGGTACTATTCGTATTCCTCATATTTATAACCTTATCACAGGTATGCGTGCGCATCTTTCGTATGATTCAACAAAACAGACAGGCACGATAACAAATCTTACCTGTCTTTTGCATAAGGGTAGCATCGTTATAGATCATGCTACTTTTGCTCATGCCGGCAACAGGATGTTACATTGGTATGTGCCGCTTCTGTTAAAAAATTGTCTTGTTACCTTCAACCGCACACTCTTTGCAAGTATTTCAGGTCAACTGACCGGATCCTATTGTAGCGGGGCGTTGCCTCGCGTACAAGGAGCCTTGTTTCTAGATAAATCACACATTAAGGAAAATATTTTTGCAAACGCTTTTCAAAAACGTATAGCCGGTTTTTCGCAAACAGCGCTCATTGATGATGATATTCTATGTGATATCAGCCTCGATACGGTTACCCCTTTGAGCGTTGATACACCATTTTTAAAGGCTGATGCGCGTATGGCTGTCGCGGTGAGTAACACGATGAATGCTCCTAAGGTTGCGGGTGAGTTGAACGTGGAGTCGGGCAACCTGCTCTTTCCCTATCGCCCTTTAGCTATTACCAAAGGGGTTATTACCATGACAAAGGACCGTCCGGATGACCCGTTGATTGAACTGGTGGCGCAGAATCAGGTGCGCAATCATGACATCACGATGCATGTGACCGGCTCGTTGCTGCAGCATCATCTGATGTTTGAATCGACGCCTCCGTTGACCGAGCAACAGATTATCGCTTTATTATTAGTTGGTTCAGAACAAGAGTCGCTGAATATTGTCATGCCGACTCTTATCATGACAAACTTGGCATCATTAGTATTTGGTTCGTTCCGTTCAGAATCTATGGTAGAACGCGTCTTTAAGAGGTTTATGCAACCCTTTAAAGATATTCATATTATTCCGCGCTTTTCTGATCAGACAAGTCGTGGCGGTGTACGTGGCGCTATTGATATTGAAGTGAATGATCGTTGGCGCGCAATGATCCAAAAAAACTTCAATCTCACTGAAGACACACGTTTTGAACTCGAGTATCAAGTGTCTGACGATGTGCAATTGCGCGCCATTCGAGATGAGCACCGAGATATGGGAGCTGAAGTTGAAATGCGTTTTAAATTTTAAGGTGGCAATATGAAGTACGCAAAATATGGTTTTGTGTTGAGCATAGTGGTTGGTGCTTTAGGCATTGTCGGTAGTTTTAAAATGCCAAAATCATTTGGCAGAACTCATTTTATTGTTGGATATCCACATACCAAGCAAGAGCGCGGCGGTACGCGGCATGATCAGGCATCCACTACATCTGCTCACCGATCTTCACATTCTCGTTCAGTATCAGCTGACCAGCTTACGCACGAAGCTGGTGTGCATCGTGTGCTTTTTTCTCCAGATGATGATCTGCAGCAAGCGCTCATTACGTTGATTGCCAATGAAAAAGAATCGTTGAAGATGGCGATCTTTATGATCACGACTAAAGAGATTATTAACGCTTTGATTGCCGCCCACGAGCGTGGTGTTAAAGTCACCGTTCTTACTGACAACATGTGTGTGCGTGATCGATGGAGTAAAATAGATCTGCTGAAAAAAGCTGGCATTACCGTGTATGAATACGTGCCTGAAAAAGCGCAGAATCGTCTTATGAATGACCTGATGCATAATAAGTTTGTCATTTTTGCAGACACGCTTGATCACACACCACTCGTCTGGACCGGTTCATTTAATTTTACCCGCTCTGCGCAACTCTGTAACCAAGAGAATGCCGTCATTTTGAATGACGCAGCAGCTGTAGCAAAATTTACGCAACAGTTTAAGCGGTTGAAGAAACGTTCAAAGCGTTTGGTATAAGTAATTCTATTAACTACAGGAAAAACACATGGATACCTTAATTGCCAAAGATGGTTTGAAACTCGAATATAAAAAATTAATTTTAAAGGCTATAGATTATCATTTTCCGCAAGCACGTGTTGTTTTGTTTGGCTCTCGAGCTCGAGGTTCGCACAAGCCTGGTTCTGATATTGACGTAGCGATCGACATTGGAGAGCCTGTTTCTTTATCTGAGATGGCACGCATCAGAGTGACACTGGAGAATCTTCCGCTTGCACTCGATATAGACGTAGTTGATATGCACAATATTCCAACTGAGCTTAAGAATTTAATTCTTAAAGAGGGTATAGTGTGGAAAAATTAAAGCTCGATCTTATGCAATTAAATAAGGCCTTAAAGACACTTTCTAAAGCTTTAGATCTTTTAGAAACGTGTAAAGCGGTGCACAACGAAGATATCATATTAGCTGCTGAAGATTCAGTGATCCAAAGATTTGAATATTGTTATGAGAGCTTTTGGAAGTTTCTTAAACTATATCTACAACATGTGCATCTAATAGAAGATGTACTAAGTTCTAAAAAAGTATTTCGCGCGTGCGTTAAAGCGGAAATATGCAGTTTAGAAGAGGGTAATATTTTCATCGACATGGTAGATAGTCGTAATGAAACATCTCATACGTATAATATTGAATCAGCGCGTATCATTTTATCGGTAGTTCCAAAGTATCATTGCGCTATGATCGCTGTTATACAGCGTTTTAATGATGATCTCTCAATCGCAAAACATTGATGACCTGCGAGTTGGCAGACTCCGTATCTGCAAGAGATCCAATAATCTCACTCTATATATTGTTACACTCTCTTGCGTTCAAAGAGCCTGCTGTGCTATCTTCCTGCCATTAGTTTACCATCGTGACTAAGGAGCAGAATGAAGCTACGGAAATTGCTAAACGATCTGAAAAAAAGGCGCTTGTTATTTCTCTTGTTACCATTTGTGTGCTCGATACTTGCTCACGCAGATAGAGCGCAAGAGCATACACTGTTTCGGCACACAGACACTGGCACACAGTCTGAGACTACTTCATTTGTCATAGTGACCGCCTCGTATAATAATATTGAATGGTTTGAGCGGAACTTGAGCTCAATTTTTGCGCAAGCGTATGACAATTGGCGCCTTGTGTATATTGACGATTGCTCAACTGATGGCACAGTCGATGCTGTCCGTGCGTATGTAGATGCATGTGACAAATCTGACAAAGTCACCTTGATACGCAATGCACAGCGGCATGGGCACATGTACAATCAGTACCATGCAATACATGCTGTTGCGCCAGAGAGTGTCATCGTTATTGTTGATGGTGACGATTGGCTTGCACACAACAACGTGTTGCGTTATTTACATACTATTTATTCTGCTGGTGATGCATGGCTTACGTATGGTCAATTTTGGTATTGGCAAAAAAATCGTCTGGGCATTTGCCGCAAACTACCTGATGCCGTTATCAAAAACAATGATATTCGTTCATACCCCCGCTGGGTCACGTCACATGTGCGCACCTTTTATGCAGGCCTTTTCCAGCGCATACAGTTAGAAGACCTGCAGTATAAAGGAGCATTTGTGCCGATGAGTGCCGATGTTGCTGCTATGTTTCCGATGATTGAAATGGCAGGAGAGCATATTCGTTTTATTGAAGAAATTTTGTATATCTACAATGATGCAAATCAGCTCAGCTTTTTCCATGATAGACGTGAAGAACAGGAGTTGTTGCGTAAAGAGTTATGCTCACGACAGCGATATCAACCATTAAATTCGTTATAAAAGGTGTTTAATGAAGAAAAGAATAGTGAGCATAGTAGCTCTTCTTGCTCAGGTATGCATAAGTCAACATACGATCTGCAGTGCTCTCTATGAAGAACCGGATGAACTACCGATCACCGTTATCATCCCTTCATATAACAATGAATTGTATTGCAAGGATAACTTGGCATCCGTTTTTAAGCAGCACTACGGTAATTTTCGCGTTATTTATATCAACGACGCATCAACTGATGGTACAGGCAGCTTGGTTGAGCAGTATGTACATGAATCAGGCATGAGTGACCGCGTGACGATCATTCACAATGAATATAATCGTAAAGCGCTTATGAATATCTACCAAGCCGTGCATTTGTGTGATGACAATGATCTGATAGTGGTTCTTGATGGTGATGATCAGTTTGCGCATGAGTATGTGTTGAAAAAATTTAATCGAGTGCACGCTGATGGCAACATCTGGCTGTCGTATGCGCAATATATCAACTGGCCGCCGATGGCCGCGTTACAGAACAAAATACCGATTTTGGGCTACGCTGCACAAACACCACAAGATATTATTGATGCTAAAAATTATCGTTGGTGTTACCAATGGTTCTGGTCAGGGTTGCGCGCGTTCCGGGCATGGTGCTTTAAATGTATAAAAATAGAATCATTAATAGTAGATGCTGGTCCTTGCAAAGGCAAACTACTACCCATTATGTATGATGCGGCTATCATGTGGCCAATGATGGAAATGGGTGGCACACACACACAGTTTATCCCTGACATCTTCTTAACGCGTACTATTACACCGTTAAATGATTTTCAGGTTTCTAGCGATGATCTAAAAAAAACGGTGCGCCGTGTTTTGCGGAATCAAAAGGTATATCCGACCTTGCACAATCGTGATGATGCTGCAGTCGTGCATGATCGTCAAGAAAATCGAGGGTCTGCAGTGCTGCTGATTTCGCATTCACCAGATCATACGCGCCATCTGCTTGATTTTATGCATACACAAACGGTGAAAAAAAGCCGCAGCAAGACGCCAAGCTCTTCATCATGTTGTGTGCTTTGTAATGCCAACACTGACGATGCGGCAGCTTATGCTGCGCTGGCACAACAGTATTCAACAGCAACTTTTTTGGGTGCAGACACAAAGGGAAACAACCTGTTAAGCGGTCAACTGTCGGCCTATTTGCAATCGATACCAGAAAATCATGTAGTTGTTCTGTCGGATGCCATTGTCTCAGAGCTTGAAGAATCCTTTGATGGCCTGTTTGATGCTAACGATGATTTTGACGGCATGCTCGGCGAGCCTACTACTAAATCTGTCGATGCACCTGTCGATAGTCATGACGCACTCTACGGTTCTATTAATGAGCTTGAGCGTACCTATGCCTATGCGCTTTATTTTGGTTTAAATAGTGACGATTTTGCTCAGCACTCAGACCAACCAGAGGCGCAGCGTCCATTCGAGTTGCTCAATGGCGGTTTGGGGGTTTGGCAGTTTAAATGTTGCACGCCAGCACACTGGCAGGAGCAGAATGTTGCTCCGGTGCTGTATCGCGTAAGCGATCTGGTAAAACTATTCAAACGTATACCATCAAATTCTCTTGATCAATTGATTGATCAGTGGAAGCATGCTGCGGTTGAACCAGAGCGAGTCGGGCTTTTTTACGCGCAATAGCGCAATTTTGATTTTGGAAAAAGAAAGCCTGATCTGTTCTTCGTAGCTTTTTACGGTGTTAAAATTTCGTAGAACATGTTAGCGGAGCAGAAAAGCATGGATAAGGGAAGATTGGCTCGCCATACGAAGCTCCGCAGGAGCGAAGTATGGTGCGCCCAAAAGGAGTTGAACCTTTAACCTCCAGATCCGTAGTCTGACGCTCTATCCAATTGAGCTATGGGCGCATGATATATCAAATGTATGGCAATTGGCTTTAAGCCTGTTTCAATTTTTGCCCGTCTACGTTCTTCGTAACGCTCAGAACTTCTTCGGGCAGTCTACGCAATGTTCTTTCACTACGTATTTTTTCTACCTTACAAGACTGGCTTGCCAGACGAAGCTCCTTTAGGAGCGTAGACTGGTGGAGAGAGAGGGATTCGAACCCTCGCGTCCGGTATAACCCAAACTCTTGCTTAGCAGGCAAGCGCTTTAAACCACTCAGCCATCTCTCCCTAATAGGCTTTGTATAAAAAGCTCTGCCAGGACTTTGAAAAGGATACGTGATTTAGCAATTTATGCAAGTAGTTCTGTGTTATTATGATCTATAGAGTTTGTAAGCCCTAAAAAAATCGGCTCCACCTGTACTTAAGCAGAGCCGAATCTTAGACGCTCGAACTGTTACTTATTTCTGTGTTTGTCCTGCCAGTGAGCCAGCTAGTACTGCGATTTGTTTGATAACAAGATTGGTGCCAAAATAGGCAGCAATGGTTGATAAAACTTGTACAGCTTGAGATTGTAAACTTGATTCTTTTGATGTTACTATTTCAGCAACTTTATCGCTATGCTTAACCAAAATTACAGCGCAAAGAGGAACCTGAGCTACTTGTAATGCTTGCGCAACTGTAGGAGCAGATTGATTTATTTTGTTAGCTGCTGCTTGTGTAACCATCCTGCCGCCAGAGAAAACCACAGCTGCACCGGCACCAAGCTTTGCACCAGCAAAAACATCTTTTTTAAGCTGTTTTAAGGTGTCATGTGCGCAACTTGTGCCAACCATGATTAATGCAGAAAGTGTTACTGCTGAAAGAGTACGTTTCATAAAAAAAGGCTCCCTAATAAAAGTGACGCTATATGTTACCAGCGCATAAGCCTATTCTTTTTCATATGATTTTCAACAAAACGTACAACAATGCTGTGAGCGCAAAAAATGAGCATACAAGCAAAAGCGGCCCTGTTTTTTAGACAAGGCCGCTTTGTGTAGTAATTCACTATTTTGGGAGCGTTTACCCGCGAGGCATGAGGAGCCGTAATGGACACCGTCTATTCTCGGTAGTCTTTGGCAAAGCAGGAACTACAGGTTTTTCTGCTATTTTTTGTTTTTTTTCTGGTGGACAGAAAAAATTGAATCCATGATGGAATGCAAGATAGGCGATATTGTCTATAGCTAGCTGTGTGACAACCGTTGACCAGGTAAATGTGTCTTGTTGTACGCGTTGCATGCCGAGCGATGTTGCATTTGTAGCGATTAAACCCGCAATAAGTGCTTTCTTTTCGTCGTCACCAAGTGCTTTTCTTACTGCATATTCGGTCGCTAAGCCAGCACTACCAGCGATAACGGTTGTGGTAGCATCGTAGGTAGCGTGCTTGGAGGCTTGAGGAATTATTGCAGGTGTAGCGCTACCGACAGTTGGTGTGGCTTGAGCAGGGGTAGGAGTTGGGTTATTTTGCGGAGACACCTGTTGGGCGCTTTGTGATGTAGCGAGAAGAGCTGTTGTGGTTGTAGTAGTGCTTGCGCTTGTTTGAGCGTGTTGAGCGGGAGTCGGGATGCTTGCTGGGATGATGGGAGCTGCAGAGGGCTGTGGAGTTTGCCCGCTTGAGAGAGCTTGGTCGCCTAGAGTAGCAGATGGCTGTTGGGTGCTTTGTGATGTAGAGAGAAAAGCTGTTGTGGTTGTAGTGCTTGCGCTAGTGTGAGCGTGTTGAGGAGCAGGCGGCGTGATAACCTGGCTGGCAGGAGATGCTTCCGTTGCTGCAGCTGTCGCTACAGTTAAGCCCTCTAGAGACTGTTCTTTCGCCTGTTCCATCAGTTTGTCGACCTGTGCGGCATTGACAATATCAGACCTAGAGTCACTTTTTTCGATGCAATATATGACTTTGCCCTCATCTGCTTTGAAGTAGTAAATTGGTTTTCCGTTGTGGAGTACAGGCTTGCCATTTACCAAAAGATCATGACGCTTATATTTTTCGGTGCTGTCACAACCAGCTTGAGAGGCTTGGCTTGCATGACTGAAGCTCATCGCTGTCAATGCAGCAAACGCGAAGAAAAGGGTATTCAATCGCTTGCGCCCACAAGAGCTTTGTACAGAGTGCATATGCATATCCTTATAAAAAAATGTCACACGTTATACGTTTCTACACAATTAAGTATAGTTTTTTACGTATTGTTTTCAATAAGAAGTGCTGTGGTGTGTCGTGAAGAATGCTCTCAAATGAGAGATTTTGCCTGGATGATGCTCTAATAGAAAAGTTTTGTAGCCTGTTCGCGATGTGATATGTATCCTGTTTTAAGGGTAGGACGGGGCGCCAAAAGAGGCTCAACAGCAAAAGCGGCCCTGTTTTTTAGACAAGGCCGCTTTGTGTAGTAATTCACTATTTTGGGAGCGTTTACCCGCGAGCGTTGTGCGACGAGGATTTAGCCGTTTCTGGGTCTGTTTTCTGTTTTTTTGCTGTCGAAAAGAAATAGTTAGTAACATGGTGGATTGCAGTGTAGACTGCAGCGTCTATAGCCACCTGGGTGAAGACTCTTCCGGGTGTATGCTCGCCTTGTTGCAGTCTCTGCCCGATGAGGGATGCCACGCTGGTAGCACCTACGCCGGCAAAAAACGCCTTCTTTTTGCTCTTTTCGAATTTTCTTTTGGCTGCTTCCTCGGCTAGCACGCCGGCGATAGCGGCAGTAGCGGTGATGGCAGGGCTGTAGGTAGCGAGTTTGGCTGATTGCTGCTTTGCCACGGCGGCGTCATTTTGCTGTACGCCCTGAAAAGGTCTATTGTCTTGTTGCAGAGTGTTTGGTGATGGCATAGAGGAAGTAGACCCCGTAAAGGCTGTTGAGGTTTTAGAAGCATGGTTTTTGGGATCAAGTTGTTTCATTCTTGATTTACAAGCATTTTCGACTTGCTCAATCGTTAAATCTACAGCTATTTTCTTGTCGCCCTCTACTCTTTGTATACAAATAAATCGTCTATCTTGTTCAATATATTCAATCGGGTACCCTTGCTCGGTAATTAGAGAGCTATTACTTATTGAGACCCTGGCATTATCACCAACCATAAGGGCATAGCCCTTAAGGAGAGGATGCGAAAAAGGATTACCATTGTCCATTGCAATGCTGGTGTTCGCCACTATCAATACAGCAAGCGCTAAAAAACAGCTATTCAATTTCTTGCTCCCACAAAAATTTTCTGCCGAATGCATGTGCATGTCCTTATAAAAAGAGTTAAAAATTATATTATGTACACAATAAGTGTAATGTGTTACGTACTATTTTCAACAAGGGGTCACATGGCATACAGTGAGGCTGCAGCGCAGCGGTCCGTCATTGAAGTTCGTGTTGCGCCTAGCTCAGGTAAGCAGTATTTCGCGCTCGACAAAGCGGGACGCTTGAAATGTTACCTGCTTGCAGCACCAGAAAAAGGACAGGCCAACAAAGAGCTGGTGAAGCTGCTAGCCAAGGCGCTTGGTGTGCCTCAGGTAGATGTGACGATTATTGCTGGTGCAACGGGTCGCACCAAATATATCCGTATACCACTAACGCTTGCGCCTGATGAGCTATTGCACAAGCTTGGCATACCAAAACAGCTTACTATTGCGGGCTAACAAAAAAAAGGAGAGTTTTATGCCGTATTACGCATGGAAAGGGGTTACTCTAACGGGTGATCTGTGCAAGGGCAGCTTGTGTGCTCGGTCGCAAGAGGACCTCGAGCATCAGTTGTTGGTGCGAGACATTGCAGTCATGCGCAGTCGCCAAAAAAGTATACCCTGGTGGCATAGATTACAGGCAGATAATCAGTTCAAGATCGCTTTCTTCAGGCAACTTACGTCGCTGTTGTCTTCGGGCATTTTTTTATCAGAAGCACTGACGCTGATGAGTCAGCAGCTGCAGGGCAAGCCGCGTGTGCAAGAAATGATCATCGCCGTGGTGGAGAATGTACAGCAAGGTACTGCATTGAGTAGCGCTCTGGCGGCCTACCCGCAGATTTTTGATCCGTTGACGATTCAGATGGCGGCCGTTGGCGGCGATACGGGCAGTTTAGCGCAGGCGCTTGGCGCATTGTGTGATGATCTTGAAATGAAGCAGGATCTACGTTCTCGCATGCGATCGGCAGCCTTGTTGCCCAGCATTACTTTTTTATTTTTTATAACGATTGCTGCAGTCTTGGTACTCATTATTTTGCCACGCTTTACGGCCATTTTTTCGATGCATGGAGCAGAGCTACCATGGGCGACCAAAAACTTGTTATCGTTGAGCGATACTCTGCGCAGCTGGGTGGCAGTGACGTTGGTGGCAGCAACGATTGTATGCGGAGTGCTCCTGCGCTGGTATAGCAAGAGCCTACATGGCAAACCGATTGTTGATCGCCTCTTGATGCGCATGCCGTTTATTGGGGCAATCGTGCGCCGTTATGTGATGGCCAATGGGCTGCGCTCGGTCGGCATGTTGGTTGGTAGTGGCATGCCTTTAGTAAAAGCTTTACATGTGGTTGCAAGAAACAGCAACAACAGCCTGTTGCGACAACAGTTTCTGTATGTAGAACAGCAGGTTGTTGCCGGCGCATCGATGAGTCAGGCGATGCAGCAGATACATGAAGGCATGTTCGACCCCGCTCTGATCGCCGCTATACGCCTGGCTGAAAGCTCGGCAGACCTAGCGCCTGTGTTGGCACGCATAGCGGATATGTACTATGTGCAGGTGAAGAAGGACCTGTTGTTGGTGACGACGTTACTGAATCCCTGCTTGACCATTCTCTTGGGGCTGATGATTACGGCGCTTATCATGGCGGTGTATGTACCGATTTTCAGTATGTCTCATGTTATTGGTCAACAATAGTTGTTATTGACGCAAAGGGCCATTTCAAGTACCTTATAAGGGATAGATCGCTTTTAGAGCTTTCTATTTTTTTGATAGGCCGGGATGGCGGAATTGGTAGACGCACGGGACTCAAAATCCCGCGATGGTAACATTGTGTCGGTTCGAGTCCGACTCCCGGCACCAGTCATTTCATAGCGTGATATTGAATGTTCTACGTTGGCATAACCCAACAGTATTAAGAATATTTTCTGGTTTGCTTTGAGAAATGACTGGCAGGCCAGTTTTTCTAACGTTTCGCTTATTATCCGCGTATCTGCAAAAAATCCACACAAAAACAGTTCTGTTAAAATAGCTAAGCTAGACTTTTTGCGCCGATCGATAGCTTGGGCTATAATCTTTTAAAGACGAAGGTTATTGCCACAATAGGTATACTTCGGGTGTTTTTAGGCACTTGGGTAATGAAAGGCGTTGAACATGCACAGTCAGTCGGAAAATACGCACAATAAACAGCTATTACAAGAAACAATCACTCCTGCGGCCTCCATAGCCGATACGCTTATAGCGGATCTTGTAGCGGCTGAGCAGGTGCGTCAGCAGCAAAGCATGAGCTTTATTGCTTCAGAGAACCATACCTCGCAACAGATCATGCGTATAACCGGCTCAGTGCTGACCAACAAGTATGCCGAAGGGTACCCCGGCAAGCGGTATTATGCCGGCTGTGCGGTGGTTGACGAGATTGAAGCTGTTGCCATTGAGCGCTGCAAAAAACTCTTTGGCGCAGAGCATGCCAACGTGCAGCCTCATGCCGGCTGCCAAGCAAATTTTGCTGTGTACCAAGCGGTTTTAAAGCCGGGCGACACTATTATGGGCATGAGTCTTGATGCGGGTGGACATTTGACTCATGGGCATGGTGTCAATGCATCAGGCTCATTATATAAAGCAGTACAATATGCCGTTGACCGCGACACACAGCTACTCGACTATGATGCTATTGAGCGCTTAGCGCATGAACATAAACCGAAATTGATTATTGCGGGCGCATCTTCCTATTCACGCATTATAGATTTTGAGCGCTTTGCTGCTATTGCACGTAACACAGGGGCCCTTCTGATGGCCGATATTGCGCACATAGCAGGTTTTGTTGCCACGGGACTGCATCCAAGCCCACTTGGTGTAGCAGATTTTGTCACCAGCACCACACATAAAACATTACGTGGACCACGTGGTGGGCTTATTATGTGTAAGGCAGAGTACGCGCAGCATCTTGATCGGGCTATTATTCCCGGCACGCAAGGTGGCCCTTTGTTGCACGCTATTGCTGCAAAAGCGGTCGCTTTTCATGAAGCGATGCAGCCTGATTTTACGGTATACCAACAACAGGTGCTCACAAACGCCCGCACGATGGCTGATACTTTTGCGGTGCTTGGCTATGCAATCGTATCGGGTGGTACTGATAATCATATGTTTACGCTTGATTTGCGCTCAAAGAATATCACTGGTCTTGTGGCACAACAGGCACTTGAAGCGATCGGCATTGCGGTTAGCCGTAGTTGTATACCGTTTGATACACAAAAGCCTTGGATTACGAGCGGGATACGTATCGGTACGCCGGCGATGACTACGCGCGGGATGACAACAACTATGGCAGTTGAGCTAACTCATCTTATTGATGAAGCTTTGCGGCATGCTGATGATGCGCCATTTTTAAAACGGCTTGCAGATCAGGTCAAGCCTGTAGCGCTTACTCATCGATTACCGTAGAAAGCCTTTGAGAAAATCAAGATCGAGAGGTTTCGGCTCCTTTTTTGGGTTGCTGGGATTGCTGTAGATCGGTGTATAGCCAGCAGATTCCAAAATCTCTTGCACGCGTGCGATATGTGACCCACCAGTTACTGCAATGATGGTGTCGCATGTGTCTGCGTCAAGAATGCTCTGCGCAAGCTTAAGGTCGAGCAAGGCACTGTCAAAAATCAGGAGCCGTTTTAAGAGTTGAAAGCGATTATTGGTTAAGCAGCCTTGATGTACATAGTCAGCCATGGATCGTTTCAATTCTTTCGTCAAATTAAGTTCTCTCATGTGTGGGTATATTTTTTTCAAGATTCTTTCACGGTAAGCCTGAAGAGCTGCGCAACATTTTGTATATTTCACAATATCTACAATAGCGGCATTAATTTCATCGACAATGTCGCTTACCATGAGACCACAGGTTGAAGGGAAATCATGAATTTTTTTATGTGCGTTGTTCAGCAGGGGCCCTAATGCTGCAACGCGGCAGTAGCGATATTCAACGTTGTCGACTTGAAGCCCTTTGCGAGAACAGCTTTGGGCAAGTCCACCCAAAATGCCACCGCGTGAATTGATTTGAAATCGCCTACAGCCTCCATAAGCGCCATTTTTTGTGCTGCTTAAATCTTCAAGGATAATTTTTGAAGCAGCTTTGTCTTGCTTGTGGAGGAAATCTTTTACACAGAATAGTTGGGCAGCGTTGGCGCTATTTTTTTTGTCATGAAAATCACTGAGCCCAATAAAGCGTTGTTTTTTGCCAGAAGCAGGGTTTATTCGCTCAAGGACAATGACTTGATAAATAAAGGTGTAGAGTGGCCTATTGCACAGCATGGCGCACAGGAGTAGGCAACTTATACTCTTTTTCATGACCTCTCCGAGCTATCTTAGAACAAGATTTTTTGTAACGATCATCTCGTTATGGTATCTCTTTTAAAATAATTCACATAGGCAATAATTATCAAGATATTCTTATGAGGTAAGAAAAAAGAGCTGGTTAGTCGCTATTCAGATAAGACAAATGAAAAGATGGCGTCAGCCTGGACAGTTGTAGTATCAACAGTGGCCAGGCTAGGTTTGTTACTGGAAAATAGAGCTATGCCGGATTATTCTTTGCCTTCAGTACTTTTCTCTGTTGATGGGGTTCTTGTGCCAACAAGTCTGCGCGTTTCGCCCATAAAGTGAAAGAGGCCATATGAACCAGGGATGAGCGTTTCAGCGGTCGCTTGGGTAATAGTTGCATTTGCTTCTAAAAAGGCTTTGTGTCCTACGACGTTGTTGCCACATCTGTCGGTGTAACGGACGCCCATAGGGATAAGCAGCTCTTTAAGTTTGACAGCCGCTGCTTTGGTAAGTAGTTTCGCTTTTTCTTCGCTGTATGTTGTTTTTGTCATAGAGGTTATAAGCGCATCATGAGCACTTCTATACTCGTTTGAGTTTTTGGTGTGCTGAACAAGGACTGCAATGTTTTTTGCGGTTGTAGAGTCAAAGCCAAAGTTGGGTTCTTTGAAAGCGGCTAAGCGTTTTTCTTCTGTGCGGTATGTTGCCAGAGCTTGGTTTTTGTCAGCATGTTCTAAATCTTTACCTGCTTCGACCATTTGGCTGATGCCCACTTTATAGGCTGCTAGATCTTGCTGATCAAGTAGGATGGCGGCAGCGTTTGCTGAAAAAATGCAGGCAGCCAGTGTTGCTTTGCGTAACGATGTCATGCTATCTCTCCTGTGATTAAAACGATATTGGGCCGACGGCCGAAATATAGTTCTGATCATAGAGATAGTCAATGCCGAACTTTTGTGAGGTATCTATTGAGATTTTATATGAGTCGTTTATGTAAAAAAGCTCTTCCTGATTGTGATTTTAAATATTTTTCAAATCGAGTAGCAACGTCTTTACTTGAAAAACCAGAGAAGCTTACTAATACCCAAGGCTTATATTTCGCTGTGTGTGGTGATCCACCAGTATTATGAACTTCAAGTCTACCGCTCAAATTAGCAGTATAGCCAATATAGATTTGATCTGGATAATCGATTGATTTGATTACATAAACAAAATACATATAAGAATACTCAATAAAAGGGTCCGTCTACGTTCTTCGCGAGGCTCAGAACTACTTCGGACAGTCTACGCTTTAGGTTCTATCAATACTTGTTTTTCTACCTTAGAAAGACTGGTTTACCAGACGTAGCTCCGCTAGGAGCGTAGACTGGTGGAGGCGACGGGAATCGAACCCGTGTCCGCATTATCTCAAATTACTGGTACTCCATGCACAGTCTTTGCTAGTTCCTGATAACGGCTTCAAAGACAACGCATCGCTATCAGATCGGTTTTGTGATACTAACCACGTTACACAACCAAAAAACCTTATGTGGCAGTCCCATTTGGGTAATACGAGTTACAGCAACTAATAGGCACGTCGTTGTAACAAGCAATCAAACTAGAACTAACTAGATTTAAGCGAAAGCCACCATTGAAGATGAGTTTGCTGAGAATCCAGAAGCTACTAAGTTTGAAATTGCAGCTCTTGTAGAGTTTGCATTTAGTGTTTTAACCAATTCTTTAACGAGCACTCAGTCAACGCTCGGCATGCCCCTATAACTCTCAACAACACGTCGAAACCATGTACGCCCCCAAAAATTTCAAACGCAGTTGATGGGGTTAGCTCTCCCATAGGAGTTCCATCAACTTAGTAATCTAAGAATACCATGCTCTACCGGTATTGCATAGGGCTTGGGTCGTTTGCACAGGAATTACGCATTATACCAAGCCGCGCTAAGTATTGCTCCCCGGGTCATTCCCGTGAAAACGGGAATCCAGCATGCGAATCTTAGTGGGTCCGCTATAGAATCAACTCTTCTTGAGCATGTCTTTGTTTGTGTTTCGGCCTGGATCCCCATTTCCATGGGGATGACCCGGAGTGAACGCTCAGTTAAGTTGGTTGTAAGATAGACAACTTTAAATGCGTAAGCCTTGCCGTTAGTACTTATACACGCCCTTGATCTCGCGCCTGGTCTCGCGGTCAATATCCCTGTCCTTGATCGCCTGTTTTTTGCCCGCGGCTTTTTTAGCCTTACAGACGCCCAATTCAACCTTGACCAGATTCTTGTCGTTGAAATAAAGCTTCAGCGGCACCATAGTGATACCTTTTTGGGCAATATCGCCCACAATGCGGTTTAATTCACGCTTTTTCAGCAAAAGCTTACGTGATCGTTCAGTTTGGTCATCACGTTTGGTATACGCCTGTTGGTAGGGACTGATTTTACAATTGATAAGAAACAGCTCACCCTGCTTGATGGTCGCAAAAGCAGCGATAAGAGAAACTTGGCCAGCGCGCAAAGATTTTACCTCGTCACCAGTCAGCACGATGCCTGCCTCTAGCTTGTCGAGAATCTCATATTCGAAAAATGCTTTTTTGTTCTGCGCAATAACTTTCATGCTTTATAAATCCTTTTGTTCTTGTTCTCGAATAAGTTTTTCAAAAAGAGGCTTTACCAAGGGGTAGAGTAGGCAAGCAGCGCATAGACCAACTATATTACCACCAACAATAAAAGACCAAATCGAAATGTTTGATGCGCCGAGTAGGCTTGCCACGCGTGTCGTTATCGGTTCTATAAAACTAGGATTATAAGCTGCTGTATCAAGACCACCGAGCCTGCAGAGTAGAAATTGACCAGCGTGGTAATCGAGGGCGTAGATGGGCAACATAGTCCATGGGTTATTAATAAGCCATGCTGCAGCAAATACCGCTGCGCATTCAAGCCCTAAGACCCAAGACAGGGCAAATATCATAACCGTATGCAGCCCCACAAAGGGAGAGAAGGCTATGAAGGTACCTATGCAGAATGAGCGAGCCAGCTTTTTTGGCGATTTGCCTGGTTGCACTAACCGTGAAAGGTTCTTTTTTAGGCGCTGTTTTATCATATATTTCCCTAGTTGAGTCCCTTTATCTTGAGGCTTGTTTTTCCGTTTTGAAACCAAACCTTATTTAGGCTATCATAAGATACTATACGCGTTATAGGCGTAGTTTTTGATACCGGAAGGATCCCAATGAACAAGCATTCTTTTTTTATAGTATACACTATCGGTTGCCTTTTGGCCTATTGCCCTAATTACTCGGGCGATAACAAGGTGGTTTTCTCTGGTTCGATACAGTTTCCTCATAGCCTCAAAAAGGTTCCCGCCGTTCGCGTCTATTGGGCAGGGCATACGATCGCCTGTGAAACGAATAAAAATAGCAAGACCATTAATTTCAACATTCCTGGACTGCGGCAACAGCGAGGGATCTATCTGGTCATAGCTCAAGATGTTCGTTTTAAAATGGTCAAGAATAATGTGATTGTGTATTTGTATCTTGATAAAAAGACCCCGTATAAATTCTACGGACTTGAGTTGGTACCCCATTTTGATGAGGGGACTAAAAAAACAAAGCTGCTCTGGCAGGCTGCCGAGCTTGCATTGTTGTGTGATGATGTCGGAAATTTCCGTTTGCCGGATGAAGCGATCGTTGTCTATTATCCACCAAAGTTTATAGCAGGGCTTGAAGGTGGCAGTGCGCTGCAATTGCCTACTATCAAGGTTGACCCTACCATTGTCTCGACACTTGGTGAGCCATCACTGCAAGATGCTTCAGATACGGTACTGTGTGCAGCGCTCAGTATGGATGCTATACATCGAGAACTCGATAAAGACATACGTCCTGCAGATGATCACAAAACAATTATAACGATTACTACGTAGCTTAAGGATACGATCATCAAAGTTCTTGGTATTGAAAGTTCATGTGACGAAACAGCGGTGGCTATTTATGATACCACGCTTGGTATGCAGGCAAATCTTCTTTTCTCTCAAACTGCTATTCACCAAGCATATGGTGGCGTTGTGCCTGAGCTCGCCTCGCGGTACCATTTAGAAAAAATACAGGGCGTACTCAACGATGCTCTTACTAAAGCTCAAGTAACGCTTGATGATATTGATGTCATTGGTATAACCAATAGGCCCGGGTTACCCGGTGCGCTCTTGGTAGGTGTCTGTTTTGGCAAAACGATTGCTTGGGCAAAAAATAAACGCATAATCGGCATCGATCATCTAGAAGGGCATGCCTTTTCTGCCAACATCGACAACAATATTCCTTTTCCCTTTCTCTGCATCACCGCTTCTGGTGGACATACGTCTCTTTACTTAGTGCATGATTTTGGCGTGTACGAGACTATAGGCTCAACCCTTGATGATGCCGCAGGTGAAGCGTTTGATAAAATAGCTAAGCTCGTCAACCTCGGCTATCCCGGTGGGCCCGTTGTTGAAAAATTGGCAGCATCTCAAGAATTTGTCGATTTTTTTAAGTACCCGAGAACGCATGGCCAAACCTTAGACTTTAGTTTTTCTGGGCTAAAAACGGCAGTACTCTATGATCTGGTCAAACGAGGCGCATACGATATGCCCACTAAAACCTATCTAGGCAATGACGACCCGGACCTTAAGGCAAAGATTGCCAGTTCACTCTTGGTATGCATTAAGGATATCTTTGAGCAGAAATTAGCCTTAGCGCTTAAAAAACACCCCGAAGCGCGCGCAATTAGTTTTGTGGGTGGTGTGAGCTGCAATAAATATCTTCGTAAGGCCTTGGGCGAATTTAGTGCCCGCAGAGGTATGCAGTTCTTTGTGCCAGCCCCTCAGTATTGTACCGACAATGCGGGGATGATTGCCTATGTTGCTCATTACAAAGCTCAGCAAGGGCTTTTTGATGATATCGATCTTGATCTGGTCAGGTGATATTCAAATTTTCTAAAAGCTCAGGGTTATCTCTGCATTGTCCGGCATGACTCAGCCTATCTCAGTGTATAGACCGTCCATTTTGAAAACGGCATAAAAGGTAGTATTCTATCGTCGCAAGATAGACACGATAGGATGAAGGAATTGATTAAAAAATTAACCCCACAACAAACCCAAGAATTGACCAACTATAAAAGAGAAAATGAGCGTAGCGGCACAGAAGCGATGCGAGTTCTTGCAATAATTCTTTTTGATAGTGGATCTGATTCAGAATTCATAAAAAACTTAACTGAATACGATCGAAAGTACGCAGCTAGTTTACGAAGAAAGTATATTAAACGCGGTATTACTTCGCTGAACGATCGGAAAGGCAAGAAGCCAAGAGCCTTACTTACCAAAGGGCAAAGAGAAGAAGTTATAAAAAATATAAAGACATTGACACCAAAAGCCTTCGGTATTGATACAGATTATTGGACAACAAGCATTCTTGCTGCGCTTATTAAAGAACAATATAACGTTCAATATAAATCACGCACGCCGATATCAATTCTTTTTAAAGAAGCGCGCTTTACCTATCATAAACCAGACAAACAATATCATGCCAGAGATCAACGAATTATTGATCTCTGGATTGCAACAAACAAACCTGTAATTCAGGCATATCTTGATGATAAGAGTACTGTTCTGCTCGTTGCCGATGAGATGATGTTATCAACTCAAACAACAACACAAAAGCTTTGGCTTCCTCAGGGAGAATTTCCAAAAATTGATGTTTCAAGCAAGCGTGAAATTCGTTGTATTTATGGTGCACTAAACGTAAAAAGTGGGCGTGAACATGCATTTAAAACGATGCGTGCAAACTCTAAATCCTCATGTGATTTTTTAGAATCGCTTGGCAATTTATACAAGGGCTACAAGATTGTTTTGGTTTGGGACAATGCCTCTTGGCATAAATCAGCAGAAATTAAGCATTTTTTAACAAAAACAAAGCATAATTTTCATCTTATTAATTTCCCTCCATACGCTCCTGAGTTAAATCCTCAAGAACATGTTTGGAAGGCTGGCAGAGCTCAAGTTACTCACAATAATTTTATTGCCGATATCGATACCGCTGCTAACCAGTTTGTTCAAT
Organism: Candidatus Babelota bacterium; assembly: GCA_018266085.1. Lineage (GTDB taxonomy): Bacteria > Babelota > Babeliae > Babelales > Vermiphilaceae > JAFEAZ01. Next base: position 36,268 of record JAFEAZ010000006.1, on the reverse strand, counting down.
TTTTAAACAAGGAACTTTTTGATTATAAATTCTTTTAATTGTGCCGTTTTCAAAATGGACGCTCTATAGTTCTTAGAACGAAGTAAATATGTTACGGAGGTTTCGCTAAACGATACCAAAGATCTGAACAGATAACATTAAACGAGATTGTACACATTCAAAAACGAGCTTCTTTTTTGTCGTTAAAACACAAAAAGGAGCTCGTTTTTATCTAGAAGAAGCTTTCAGATCCTATCCGCCATACTTGTCAAGCACGAAGGCGTGGATGAGTTACGGCTGGGATCCATGCTGTTGCGTTATATCGTTTAGTTTTTAGCTTCTTCATCCGCATAAAGCAGATCACTAATATGTTTATTAATAGTTTTTTGAGCTCTTTTACGCATTTTTTGTAGGTATTGGTCAGATTGGCCGGCTTGCTCATTTGTGCCCTCAAGCAAAGCTGCTGCTTGAACAACTGCCAAAGTTTTTGGAAATTTTGTGGCATTTTCCAAGGCAAATTGTAAAGCATTTTTATTACATTTTGGGAGCTCGTAGACAAGTGCCTTAGTGCAAATCAGTAAGCCGACCATGCCGGCCTTGCGGAAGTCTTCAATATTTGTTTTGCTTACTTGCTTGTGGAGCTTAAGCATACCATCTGGGTCTAATTTGTTTATAGTATCATGGTTGCCGAATACTGCGAATCTCTCTGACGCATATATTTGGCATGTCATTGTAGAGAATAGAGCAATAATGAATAAAATCTTTTGCATGAGAATGTTCTTTCTGTTTAAAACAAGCTCTGGTTTTTACTTCCAGATAAAGGTAAAAAAATAGGTTAACTCAAGCTAGTCAAACAGGCTATGAGCATCTTAAGCGCTGCTGCTAACTGCCTGTATTACTACTACCCGCTTTTTTTGCCACCGTCATAGAATCGATGAACTCGCGATTCGTTTTGGTCTTCTTCATCTTCTCAATCAAGAACTCCATACCTTCGACAGTGTTCATGGTTGATAAGAATTTTTGTAATACCCAAACTTTCTTCAAGTCCTCTTCAGATTGCAATAGGTCGTCACGACGTGTACCAGAAACACTGAGATCAAACGCAGGGTAGGTACGACGGTTCGCAAGTTTACGTGTCATATGCATTTCCATATTACCCGTACCCTTAAACTCTTCGTAAATAACCTCATCCATACGTGATCCGGTATCGACTAACGCAGATGCTATGATGGTTAATGAGCCGCCTTCTTCGGTGTTTCGAGCTGCACCAAAAAAACGCTTTGGTCGTTGTAATGCATTGGCATCAATACCACCAGTCAACACTTTACCAGAAGCTGGAGCGGTGGTGTTATATGCACGTGCAAGACGTGTTAACGAGTCCAGAAGAATAACGACATCTTTGCCCGATTCAACAAGTCGCTTTGCCTTTTCAAGTACAATCTCTGCAACTTGTACGTGACGTTCTGGCGATTCATCAAACGTTGAGCTGATCACTTCTGCCAAAGGCCCACGGACAGAACGCTTCATGTCAGCAACCTCTTCAGGGCGCTCATCGATCAGAAGAACGATGAGATACACTTCAGGATAGTTGCTCGTGAAAGCGCATGCAATCTCTTTCAAAAGTACGGTTTTACCAACTTTTGGTGGAGCAACGATCAGACCGCGTTGACCTTTACCAATAGGAGAAAAGATATCAAGAATTCGTGGAGAGATCGCATGCGGCGTGGTTTCGAGCACAAATTTCTTATTAGGGTGCAATGGCGACAAACGATCAAAATCAAGACGGTCACCATACGCAGTAGGATCTTGTAGATTAACCTTATCAACCTTAAGCAGCGCAAAATATTTTTCGCCATCTTTTGGCTTGCGGATTACACCAGACACCGTATCACCTGTCTTTAGATTAAAACGTCTAATCTGTGAAGGTGAGACATACACATCGTCCGGGCCTGAAATATAGTCGAATCGTGCAGAGCGCAAAAACCCAAAGCCATCCGGTAAGCGTTCCAAGACTCCTTCAACGTGAACTTCAAGGTCTGGATTAGCTTCTCCGTGTAAAATGCGCTCAATAAGCTTATCGCGCGACATTAATGCAGCACCAATGATTCCCAAACGCTTAGAATACTGAAACAGCTCCTGCATGTTCAATTCTTCAAGCGGTGGACGTTGACGAGCTGGTGTCTGTTGAGCTCCTTGCCCTTCGTGTCCTTGACGAGGTTGAGACTGAGGAGCAGCTGAAACAGGTTGTTGTTGAGTTCCTTGTGGTGCAGCTTGCGGTTGTCGAGCATCGGCATGTTGTTGGCGTGGCTCACGAAAGCGTTGATCGCGAGGCCCGGCCATACGGCTGCGCGGCTGACGCCCAGAGCTTTTTGGCGCTACTACAGTGGCAGGAGTTGCAGCATCAGGAATAACGCATGAGGTTGATGCTGCGCCTGATGATTCAGGCGAGTGTTGATCGCGAGATAACTCTGATGGAGCTTCTTGGCTTTGATGATTTTTTTCAACAATCTCATCCACATCAGGTATAATAATTTTTTCAGTAGAAGACTTTGCCTTGACAGAGGCAGTTTTTTCTTGTTGATCCATAGGATCTTTCTCTTTTTTGTCATGATCTGACATGTACTTATTCCTCCAAAAGGGAGCATTGCCACGATGGGCGATGCCTTGAGATGACGCATACCAAACGATTTGGTCTTCGCATGAAAATTAGTTTGTAATCTACAGTGATTTCGAATTGCACAGCGATTTTTAGTTCATGAGCTTAGCGTGCCCACTAAGCTCATGTAATATGTCTTGAAGAGAGAGAGGAAAGCTATAGAGCTTTTTCCTGCTTATAGAATAATAGCATAACAGGACTTGCTATGAAAATGGAAGAATAGGTACCAAAAATAATACCTATCAATAACACGACAGAGAAATCTCTCAAAGCTTCTCCACCAAAAATAACCATAGAAGCAACTGTCAATAAGCTCGTAAAGCTCGTAAGTAATGTGCGCGTTAACGTCTGATTAATACTCAAGTTAATCACCTGAGCAGCGGGCAATTGAGGCATTTTCTTTAAATTGGTACGAATGCGAGAAAAAATCACAATCGTATCGTTAATCGAATATCCTAAAACTGCTAAAATAGCGCCAATAACCGTAATCGATATATCACGATCAAAAAGCAAGAAAAAGGTCAACATGATGATTGCGTCATGTATTAACGCGACCACAGCGCCAACGGCGTAGGAGAAGGACCAAAAGGTGACTGCGATATATAACAACAGCGCTATCAATGCAAAAAGAATAGCATAGATAGACTTAGTGCGCAGCTCTGCCCCCACACCAGGACCAACCGCTTCTGTTGACAGAATGGTCGCTTGCGTACCTGGAGCCGATTCCATAATTGCTTGACGTATAAGTACTCCGAGGCCTTGCGCGTCATTTTCAAAAGCCTTCACGCGCACCAATAATTCATTGTTCGGGAACTCGCGCGTCATGATGCCGGTCCACCCCTTTGCCTCAAGAGACTTTTTTACTTCGCTCGAGCTTATTGCATGATCGAACTTAAGGAGCACCTGAGTACCGCCGGTAAAATCGACGCTGTACATAAACGCAGATCCTCTCGTTTGAGAGCGATACAGGGCAAGTCCAGCAGAACCTGCAAAAACAAGAGCTGTGCAAAACAGTACAACCCGACTGTACTTAAGAAAGTCTATTGTTCGCACCGACTGAGTTGTAAAAACCTTCATTGAGCTCCCCGGAACATCATATACAATGAATTCTGGAATATAAATGATTTTGGCTACTTTATTACTACGCTTTTTTTAAAAAAAGGATAGGCGACTACCGTTACCAGCATGTTTTAGAGTGCTGAAATAACCGATACGAAGGTACGTCCTTTGTATCCTTTGTGGAACTTGATAACACCGCTGCCAATAGCAAAGAGCGTGTCATCGCTACCTTTGCCTACTTGGCGGCCAGGATGCACCTTGGTACCACGTTGGCGAACGATAATTTCACCGCCGTTAACTACCTGTCCATCAAAGAGTTTAACGCCTAATCGCTTACTATGACTTTCTCGGCCATTCGAGGTCGAACCGCCGGATTTACTAGTTGCCATCGTAATTTCCTATTAATCTGTGAATAATATGTTGTTGTACCATCTGCATCAAGATTTGATGCTTTTTACCGAGCTCTTTTTTTAAGAGCTCTTTTAGTGTAGACAGATTCGCTCCCTTTGGCAACTATGCCAGAACACAAAATTTTCAGAGCTATGCGCTTTCGAGGGTTACTCCTATAGCGTAAAGGGTATCTGTTGGTATACTGAAACCTGGAGTAGCCTGGAATCGATAGATATGCTTTTTGTGTAAAAAATGGGTAGTCTTAATCAAAAAAAAGGGAAAATGATGCAAAAAAACCTAAAAATCTCTCTAGGATTAACGCTCTGCTTTTTGGCATCCCATCCTTGTCAGGGCGCATGTGATACGAAAGAATTACCCTCAACTATAGGATCAGAATCGGCTATGCAATCACCTGTGCACAAAAAAATTCTCAGTAATGGACTGACCGTTTTAGTCCGCCCCGTTTCTACCGTTCCCAAGGTTTCACTACAGCTTTGGTATGATGTAGGAGCAAAAGATGAAAAAACTGGTGAGAAAGGGTTGGCTCATCTTATCGAGCACATGATTTTTAAGGGTACCGAAGGAGAAGGGTCCCTTAATCTGTCCGAATCTGACATCAACACCGTTACTCATAAGCTTTCAGGCAGCTGTAACGCCTTCACGTGGTACGATTATACCGGGTACTTGTTCAATCTGCCCGTGCATACCTGGCAGGAAGCGTTGCCTATCATGGCCGATTGCATGATCAACTGTTCTTTTAAAGAAGAGCACCTGAGTTCTGAAATGAAGGCGGTGATTCAAGAGCTGAAGATGCGTAATGACAAATATAGTCTTTGTGCGGCAGAAGCATTGATGACCTCTATCTATGCTGATCACCCATACCATTACCCAGTCATTGGTTATAAGCAGGATTTGTGGAATGCGCATGCAGATATGTTGCGTGATTTCTACCGCAAACATTATTGTCCCAACAACGCTACGCTCGTTATAGTTGGCGATGTTGATGTTAATCAGGCATTTAAGGTGGTTGAGGAGTATTTTGGCTCAATTCCAGCAAACCCAGACTATGCGCCAGAAACATTTAATGTTAGTCATGATATTGTCTCAAAATCGGTAACGCTTTACCGTGACGTACAACAACCGACGGTAATGCTAGCGTTTGTAGTGCCTGGTGCCACGCAAAAATTAAGTAATGCTTTGGAAGTCGCAGCATTGGCGTTGGGCTCCGGAAAAGGATCGCGTCTTTATAAAAAGATTGTTGATGACCTACAGCTTGCCACATCACTTGAAGTTTCTACGTGGGATCTTTTTGATAGTGGGTTATTCATGGTTGCTTTTGAACCGAAGCGCCTTGAAGATGTTGACACCATAGCTCAGTACGTCACAGCAGAAATCACTGCTATTGCTAAGAATGGTTTGACTCCCTTAGAGCTGACGCGTGCGGCCAAAAAAGTACGCATGAACCATTATAGTCTGCTTGAAAGCACCGAGAGCCAAGCCTATGAAATAGGGAAGGCATTTTTGGCGACCGGCGACGAAAATTATGTCTTTACGTCTGTTGAAGAGCCTCTTGATGAGCTTCATACAAAATTACGTGAGGTCTTTAAAAAATATTGCCGTCCATCGGTGATGCATCGTGCGATGGTGCTCCCATTGGACAGCAAAGACAAGCCCTACTGGTCGGAACTGCAAAAAGAGTCTGATGCGCAGGATAACCGCATTTTGTCAGCACGGATTCGTACAGAGCCAGTCGAACCGCCTGTCTATGCCAACAGCATAAAGCCAGGCAAACCAGGGGTTTTCGATTATCCTAAACCAACGGTAAGCCAGCTAAACAACGGCATTAAACTGCTCAGCTACAACAATCCAGCAACTGCTAAAATAGATTTAACGCTTGAACTTAAAGCAAAATCTTTTTACGAACCAGAAGATCAGCAAGGTATTTATAATTTTGTCGCAAGCTTGCTGACAGAAGGAACTGAAAAGCATACTGCTGCGCAATTGGCGCAGGAACTTGAGTCTCGTGGTATGTCGTTGCACGTGAGCCCTGGCAGCATCAGCATGAGTATGTTGAGTGATGATTTGCCAAAAGGGTTAGAGCTTTTAATGGAGGTTCTTACCAAGGCAACCTTTGTACCAAGTGAGATTGAAAAGGTGCGCCAGCAGATCTTAACCGAAATCAAGAATTTTTGGGACAGCCCATCTTCTTGTTCAGGGCAGATTATTCGCCAGTCTATTTACAAAGATCACCCATACAGCAAAAATGGCATAGGTGTTGCTGAAGTTGTAGCGTCATTGACGCGTGAACAGCTGATGGATTTTTATAAGAATTATATATCACCCGATGGTGCAAAGCTGGCAATAGTTGGTGATATTGCACATCATAACCTAGGCAACCTGCTTAATAAAACGATCGGCGCATGGAAAGGACCTAAGGTTGAGACGATCAAGTTCCCAGCGGTCAAAGAGTGTGCAACGGCAGAGGTTGTTCACCCAATGGAGCGGGATCAGGTTGTGTTATGCTTTGCGCGTCCTTCGATAGACAGAAAGCATCCTGACTTTGATAAGTTGAGCATCTTTGACCAAATCTTAGGAGGCGGCGTATTGAATTCGATGAGTTCTCGCCTTTTTGAATTGCGCGAGCAATCCGGCCTCTTTTATTCGATTAATGGTACAACGGTAGCTAATGCCAATGAGCAGCCTGGCATGTTATTGGTAAAAACGTTGGTATCTCTTGATCGCCTTGCAGAGGCTGAAAAACGTATCAAAGAAACGGTGCGTACTGCTGCCGACACTATAACGCCTGATGAGCTTGCTGAAGCTAAAAATGCTATCACCAACTCATTGGTGCTTAACTTTGAGTCGAATGAGGGAATAGCAAACGCATTTCTTTTTGTTGATCGTTATGGCTTCCCGCTCGATTATTTCGACACACGCGCTAAGCGGCTTGAGGGGATAACGATTGCTGATGTGCAGGCTGCGGTGCAACCTCTTTTACGCGCTAAAGATCTTATGGTCTTTAAGATTGGGCGTGTGCAACCGTGCGAACCGGCACAAGATAACATCGATTTGAAGCAAGATATCAACTAGAACTTATGTACAGCAAGCACTAGAGAACAGAAAAAACCCCGGGTCATCCCCGCCTTGAGCGGGGATCCCTCTTATTCCTTAACCTTCTCTACCCCAAAACCACCGCCATTCTCTTTATACTTTTCATCCTGTACCAGGCGGAACTTCTCACCAGTCCATGCGCTTGCCCGTGCGTAGGGCGCAGCAGTCACGCTCCAGGTGTTGTCTTTTTTGATGTCAACTACTGCAGATATCTGTGTTAATGCGCATTCATCAAGCGCAAGATGTTTTGTTTCATCAGGTTTTACCAACACATCGGACCCAAGATCTCTGCTGTTGCTGCAACTGTTGTTCAAAAAATTGACCGATATTTTGGCAGGGAACTCAGTGTCGTTCGTGATATCTGGCGCAGGGTAACAGGTTGCAACAAATAAACTAAGCCCAACTATGGCGAGTATGTTTTTTTTCATAGATTTATCTCCGTATACACAGTTGAGAGCAGCTCCCTTAGAAGATGCTGCTCTCAATTTTTTGCTAACACTATATGGTTAAGAATCTTCAGGTCGTGTTGCGATAATACCGAATGATCCAGCGTCTTGCACGAGGATATAGTTACCAGTGCAGGATAGCGACGCACCCGTTGTTTGAGGGCTAAATCTGGCATAGTTTACAAGCGACCCGTCTCTACGTTTCTTAATGTTGCCCTGAGCGTCTCTTGCTATAGTTCCGTTAAATTTAAATATTTCTACCGGCTGATCAAGGCAGCAACCATAAGCTTGAACCTGTGCTGTGCTGTGTGGTTCTATCCATAAGTCATCACCGTTACAAACTTTATACCTAAAGATAGCCTTAACGCGACCGTCTGTCCGGTTATCTACCGTGTGTACGTAATTTGAGTACACAGAATGCATAGAGAATGCTGATATCAAAAGCGCAAAGCTTAGTAGTGTTATTTTGTTTGTCATGAGATATTCCTTAAATCTTTTTGACGGTAAGTCTTTTGTTGCTCAAATCATCAAATATTTGAATAGCAGAGCTTTTGCAAGACATGTTTGAGTTAGTAAATTCAGTTTGATAGGTATAAGTTGCTCCGTTATTGGTGCCTGAGATCTTTTCAATTGTGATGTCCCCTAGACAGCATAAACCGCTATCGACCGTCCTTTGTTGTCCGGGACGCAATATGGTTTGCAATGGTGCGCAGATATCAGGACGGGCTCTTTCAATGTTTACGACTAGCTCTCCGTTGGTTGAGTTAATCATGGTCACATCGTAGGGATAGACTAGAGAAGCAGTGAAAAGGGCGGCCGCTAAGAAATAGTTTTTTAGATTCATTGAGATTTCCCCTAATTTTGTTGAAACTAGTCACTTATTATTACTTCCATGGTAGCCTATTGCCTAGACCAAAAGCAATGGTTTTTATTCAATTTGTAACTATAAAAATACGGATTAAGTAGAGAGAAAAAGTAACGATGAACCTGACTGAATCGCGTATAGATGATTTTAAAGAGCAGATTTGGGCCTATTACCGAGCCAATGGGCGGCCTTTCGCTTGGCGGCATATAGAAGACCCGTATCAGGTGGTGGTTTCTGAAATTATGCTTCAGCAGACGCAGACCTACCGTGTTGCGCCTAAATATGAGGCGTTTATGCTTCTGTTTCCCACCTGGGATGCGCTGGCAAGCGCTTCAACGCACGATCTGCTGTGCGCCTGGCAGGGGTTGGGGTACAACCGTCGGGCGTTGGCATTGCAGGCAATTGCAAAGCGCGTGGTGGCCGAGTTTGATGGTAAACTCCCTGACGATCCGGAAATCTTGGTAGAGTTTCCTGGTATTGGTAAAGCAACAGCGGGTTCTATTTGTGCTTTTGCTTTTAATCAACCGACCGTTTTTATTGAGACTAATATTCGTGCGGTCTTTATACACTTTTTCTTTAATGACCAAGCAGAAGTACGGGATGATCAGCTGATCCCGCTGGTTGCTCAAGCGGTTGACCACAAGAACCCACGTGAGTGGTATTATGCGCTTATGGATTATGGGGTCATGCTCAAAAAATCAGAACCAAACCCGAGCAGAAAAAGTAGCCACTACACCAAGCAATCTCGTTTTGAAGGCTCTGATAGGCAGATTAGAGGGGCAATTATTCGCGCATTAACGCAACACAAAAGCCTGACGCTGCAAGAGTTGGTAAATGTGACGGGTAGAGAGCCTGAGCGGGTTATGGTGCAAGTAGATGCTTTACGCAAAGAAAGGTTTATTGAAGAAGATTCGGCGAGTACTCTTCGTTTGCGGTGAATTTAAGAGTCTGCTCTCACGTTACCATTATCAAAGGTGGCTCTTTTGCACCTGTTAAATCAGGTGCATCAATTGTCAATGCTGGTAATACTGCTACTATTATTTGGTATAACTCACATTTTTTGCATAAATTAGCCCTTTTTCTGGTAAGGAAACAGTATGCAGCGCTATGAACGAACGGTTTCATGTGGCCGTGTCGGAGCCGAACATCTTGGGAAAAAAATTAATTTGTCTGGTTGGGTCAATAAGCGACGAGATCATGGCGGCCTTATTTTCATCGATTTACGTGATCGTTATGGCATCATGCAGCTGGTGTTTAACCCAGATTTTTCTCAAGCAGCACATGATCAAGCGCGCCAATTGCGTTCAGAGTTTGTAATAAGTGTTGTTGGTACCGTTGTTGAGCGGTCAGCAGCCACGGTGAATACTGAATTGGCAACCGGGCGTTTTGAACTTCAGGTTGAGACTATCACCATCTTGAACAAAGCAAAAGCCTTGCCTTTCACGCTTGATGAGGCAGTGAACGTTGAAGAAGAGTTGCGTTTAAAATATAGATATATCGATTTACGCAGACCTGAAATGCATGAAAAACTCGTATTGCGCAATAACGTTATTTTCGCGTTGCGTGAATTCATGCACAACGAGACGTTTTATGACATTGAAACGCCTATATTAACTAAAAATAGTCCAGAAGGCGCACGTGAGTTCTTAGTGCCATCACGCTTGCATCACCGCAGTTTCTATGCGTTACCACAATCGCCACAGCTCTACAAACAGCTTTTAATGGCTGGTGGTATGGAACGGTATTACCAAGTGGCGCGCTGCTTTAGAGATGAAGATTTACGATCTGATCGTCAGCCTGAGTTCACGCAGCTTGATATTGAAATGTCATTTATTAAAGAGGGTGACATTCAAGACATTATTGAGCGTCTGATTGCCCACGTCTGGAAAAAAGCACTCAATGTTACGGTCAAAACACCATTTAGGCGCATGGCTTATGATGAAGCATTCAGTCTGTATGGATCGGACAAGCCTGATTTGCGATTCGGTTTGCCTATTGTTGATCTGACGACACTTTTTGCTCATACAGAACTAAGCTTTTTGCGTGCTATTTTAGACAAACAGGGTAAAGTTGGTGCGCTTCATGTACGCCATGATTTTACGCGCTCAGAACTTGATAGCTGGGTTAATAAGGCACAAAAATTAGAAGCTAAAGGGCTGCTGTGGATCCGCATGAAAGAGGATGGCAGCATCGATTCACCAGTTGCTAAATTCTTACCAGAGGATTTTGCTACACACCTGAAGCAGATAGTGCCTGAGTTTGGTATCGGTAGCATACTCTTTATCGTCGCTGGCAAACAAACGCAAGCTTGGACAGTCTTGGGTCGTTTACGCTTAGAGCTTGGTGCAGCATTGAATCTTATCGACCCACAAGAGTTTAATTTCTTATGGGTGACCGATTTTCCACTCTTTGAACAGGATGAAACAACTAAGCAGTGGAATGCTGTACACCATCCATTTACCTCGCCGCAAGAGGGTTGGGAAAAGCTTGAACCATCACAGATGAAGGCGCGTGCCTATGACGTTGTTCTCAACGGTGTTGAGCTTGGTGGCGGTTCTATTCGTATTCATGATGCACAGATTCAAGATAAAGTGTTCGATCTTTTAGGCTTGAGTAAAGAGCAAGCACAAAATAAGTTCGGGTTCTTGCTTGAAGCGCAAGAGCTTGGTTTCCCACCACACGGAGGCATAGCATTGGGTCTTGATAGGCTTATTATGCTTATGTGTCATGCGGAATCTATTCGTGAAGTAATAGCCTTTCCAAAGACACAACGAGGGATTGATCCTTTAATGGCCGCACCAGCGGAAGTTCAAGCAGAACAAATACGTGAGTATGGGCTTCTTTTTGCGCCTCAAAAAAAGGATTAGTGCTTGCAGCAATCTTGTCTGTATGATTTGTAAAAAGGATCATCTGCGCACAGTTGTTCTATCAGACGCTGTGCGCAGAGCACATACCATAGCAAGAGTAGTAAAGGAGCTTCTATGAAAATTATCGACGTTGTTGGTCGTGAAATTTATGATTCTCGCGGTATGCCTACGCTCGAATGTACCCTCGTTTTAGAAGAAGGCGTTCAAGTAAGCGCTTCAGTCCCTTCAGGTCTATCGCGCAGCTCGTATGAAGCTCGTGAACTCCGTGACGGTGGTCAGCGTCTCATGGGTGCAGGGGTGCTCAGAGCTATTGAAAATCTCGAACAGATTATAGGGCCTGAACTGATCGGCAAAACTCCTGATCTCGTTTCCATGGACGTCAAAATGATTGAAATGGATGGTACGCCTAATAAGGCCTTTCTCGGGTCGAATACCATACTTGCTGCCAGCATGGCAATCTGCAAAGCACAAGCCTACCTTAATGATATGGAAACGTATGAATTGATCGGACATCTGTGCAATGCCGATACGGTAAGTCTGCCCTTTCCGATGTTTAATGTTATTAATGGTGGCAGGCATGCCAACAATAATTTAATGATACAAGAATTTCTGATCGTTCCTACCGGAGCTGAAAACTTTCGCCATTCTTTTGAAATAGGTGTTACCGTCTTTCAAGAATTAAAAAAGATTCTTGTCAAGCTCGGCAAATCAACGAGTGTTGGTGACGAGGGTGGCTTTGCGCCACATTTTGATGATGACCGGCAGGCGCTTGATTGTATCATGAATGCCATTGGCCATTTGGATGAATCCTTACAAGACAGTGTTGTCATAGCAATTGATGTGGCGGCATCTCAGCTGTATGACCGTGCAACCAAGACCTATCGTTGGCGCGGAAAATCTATCTCAGATCAAGAGCTTATAGGTATCTATTCTGATCTTCTTGATAATTACCCTATCTACTCCATAGAAGATGGCATGAGTGAGCTTGACCCTGAAGGGTTTACTGCTCTGATGGACAGAATTGGAGACTCTGTTCAGGTCGTTGGAGATGATCTTTTTGCGACCAACATAGAACGCATAGTTGAAGGCATAGAGAATAATCGAGCTAATGCGGTGGTTATAAAACCGAATCAGATTGGCACGGTGAGTGAAACGTTACAGGCGCTTATGTGGTGCAAAGAGAATGATGTCAACACTATAGTGTCTCATCGCTCTGGTGAAACCAATGACACCTTTATCGTTGACCTTGCCGTTGGGGCAAGTGTAGGACAGATAAAGGCTGGTGGCTGTTCACGCGGTGAGCGCATGGCCAAATATAATGCCTTGTTACGGTTGGAAGATGAACTTGCCAACGCCTTAGAGGACGATGCGCTGTAGTGGATTGTCTACATGAGCCAAGAGCTTTTTAAGCTCCGATCCTCGATCAACCGTTTCTATGGGCTGCGGAGTAGCTGCCGATGCAACTACCTGCAGTCCACTTTCATTTTCTTGATGCTCTTCCTGGTCGGGGTCACTATCAATCTGGTTCTTTTTGTTTGTTTGATCATTATTAATATCGACTTGATCAAGTAACACATCAAGCGGAGCAGAGGTAAGATCGTTCTTTTCAAAGCCATATTCTGCTAACGTCGATTCTGTTACTTTAAATTCATCTTTCGCAAGAAAATCTTTGATCATTTTTGTGTCATTATCAGCAGGCTTGAAGAAGAATCTGGTAATCGGATCACGCAATCCATCAAATAGTTCACCCTCTTCTGAATAACGTTCGGCAATTTTCATGTGGTCGATGGTATACTCGCCAACACCGCTGCGCAGACGTGGTTCAACAATAGTAGGTGAAATAAAGACCGTTAGGTTTGTTTTTATATTGCGCGTATTACGTTTTTTAAAGAACCAGCCGAGTATCGGAATTTTGCTTAAAATAGGTGTTTCATTTTGCTCAGCTTGGGTGTCGACGCGTATAAGACCACCGAGTGCTAATACTGCACCAGTGTGCACTTCGGCAATGGTCCCTATGTTACGCGTAACACGAGCATTAGAGGCGCCAGAAATAAACTCGGTGATATCAATAAAGACTTTCAAACTTACGGTATCGGCTGAGCTAATACGGGGGGTAATGGTTACCTTTAAGTTAGCATCTTGTAGCTCTTTTTTAATAATAGGAGCAACCGCACTGACCGCTTCACCTTGCAAAAGCCGTTGTTCGCCTACCACAATTTCAGCCATTCTATTGTTGGTAGCAACGACATGGGGATGAGAAAGAATTTTGCTATGCACAAAATTTTGCAATATTTGCATGATGCCCCATGTTTGCCCATTTGAGCTGTCGTTGAGCGAAATCAAGGTTGAGTTGTTGGCAGCAAGCGCAGCAAAGTTAGTCACCGGAGCTCCTGCTGGTAGCGACGGTTGGAGCAAAAGGTCGGTTGCTAGGGTCGAGTTGGGTACGGTAATGGGCGTATTTAAAATAGGCGCTGGTGTGGCGTGTACTGTTTGCAGGTTAACTCCCTCATTTGGAAATGGTAGTGCTGCAGGGTTACGTAACGATGTACCCAAAAGACGCGCATCATCAGCCGTTAAATCAACAATTAATACCTCAATAATAACGGTGCGTTGTGGTTTATCTAAATCTTCTATGAGTGGTTTAATGATTTTCCAGTCATCATTTTTTGCAGCAATGATAAGTTTGTTGCCGCCGGCATATTTAACGGCACCTGTAGGGTCGCCTCCGTCTGAACGCGCAGGCTTGTCTGTCTTGACAATAACGCCTTCAAAAAAGCGTTCAATTCCTACCTGTTTCTGTTCCGCGCTTGATTGAGCAGTACCCTGGTAGCGCGATGATTTGACGATATTTTCGAGCACTGGCGCAAATTCAGCAGCATCAAGATATTGTAGTTGATAGACATGCAAAATAGAGGTGCCAGATTCAGGCTGTGTATCGATATAGGTTTCAATAAACCGTTTAACCTTCTCAACCGCTTGTTCGCGGCCTAGTATGAATAACATATTAGTACGAGGTTCGGCAATAACGCGTACTTGGCGCGAAAAATAGCTAGCATCATCAACCACTCGTTTGTCGCGTGATGCATACCGTTGTTGCTCGCGATCGGTTTTAAAAAGATCACCTTCAAGCAGTTGGGCGACTACATCGGCATTAACGTAATGGAGTTTTATAGCTTCAAATTTTTCACGAAAGGTTGTTTGGTCTAAAGCGCCCAACGCTTTCATGGCAGATTGGACAATGTTTGCTTTGTCGATTATCAAAACACCATTCGTTTTCAAATCAGTTTTATAGATGCCGGTATCTGAGAGAAAACCGTTTAATATAGCATCAAGCTCACTGTTGGGCTCATCAGTTATTTTGATGTTTGAAAAATAGTATAAATAACGAATCTGTTGATCGGTGTTAGGCAGCTGATCTGCTGGTACGTTTATATATAAAGGGACCGGCTCTTTTATTAATGTCTTGCTGTTGCGTACGATGGCATACATAGAGCCGCGTAGCACAATACTGTATCCGGCGGCATTCAAAATAGTTTGTAACATATCCCAAGCGGCAGGTACCGTTAGAGGAGTATCTATTTGTAGGGTAACTTTTGAAGTAATAGCATCAGCGCCAGCGGGTAAAATAATATTGTTGCCACGTGCTTTTGCTACCATAGCAATAATATCGACCAGAGGATCTTCTTTAAAGGAAAAGGTCAATGTTTGAGCCTCGGAGCTATTTTTTTGACGCGCAACGGGCATCATAGTGTCAGGCTGATCCGTATAATTGTCAGCGTCATTGGTGCCATAACTTTGAAAAAAACAACTCGTTATCAGTGCCAATACAACCAGATGGTTTTTACTATAATTCATAGGCTTTGCCCGTTCATCCAGGTAGTGTGGTTCGTGGTTCCAGCGTTGCTACAGAAAGCATAACATCTATCGTTTGTGGTTGTCGCGATGAGCGTGTAATTTCAAGCTCTTTAGTATATATGCGTTCATTCTGTTCCAGTTCGCGTAGCAACTCAGACAGTTGTTTCATATTCATACCACTCAATATAATCTTGCGGGTGCTTTCGCGGTAGCCATTTTCAAGATCAACTTGAGAATGTTCTCCTATTGTGGTTTTATCTGATAAATGCAATTTTTTGAGTACCATTTCAAGATAACCACTTATGGTAAAACTTTCATCTTTTGCCAGCATAGCATCAACCTCTTGTCGTTGCTTTTTGACGCGCTCAGCTCTAGTGGCAATAATCTTTATTTTCTCTCGTTGTTCATTGATGTCGACCAGTTGAGTGAACCCTTGCTCAATATATGAATGACGGAGATAGAGCACCAAGAATATCAGGAGCGCTATTGCTCCGGCAATACCGCCCATCAAGCGGTACAGTTGCTGCCGATCTAAACTGGTAACGTATGTCTGTATCGACTCTAACCACTTCACGTTTAATTCCTTATTCAGCGTTAGCCAGCTTAATCTTCATAGCCTTAAAGGTTGGGTCTTCTTGGCGTTCAACCGCAATAAACAGTTTAGACTGTTGCAGCTCTTTTTGAAGAATTCTCAGTGCATCTCGATCTTTTACTTGAGCATCGAGCGTTATCATCCCGTCGGCAATAGTAAGTTTGTTAATGGTAAAACCGAGCCCTTTTTTATCTATTTTGCTGGTCAATTCCAGCAGATATTTCAAAAATGAACTACGTGCTGGATTTGCAAAAGAAAACCATAATTTTTCTTCATTTTTTACGAGAGCCTCTTCTTCTTCAACCAGATCATCAAGATTTGCTTGATCATTGAACCTTTCTGCAGAAAGTAGACCTGTTGACACATCTTTCAGCTCAGAGCGAGCTTCAAGATCTGAAGCAGCTATTTCTGTGTGCAATGAGCTTACCTGTAGGATCGTTTCGGTAATAAGAGAACCAAATATGAGACACACTAAAGCACATGATGTTAAGAACTGTTTTTTAAATGCAGTTGCTTGCCCGCTACTGGTAAACTCTTTTTTCAGTAGTGAACAATCGGCGCCAGGCAGCAATGGCAATGCGGCGCTTAGACTCATGATCATACCACGCGATACAGCCGTTTTTGACTCTATCTGTATACCACAATCATGGATAGCAAGATCTATGTCCCAAAGAGTTGTCTGCTTTTTTAACAATTTTGTTACCCATGGAGCAAGCCCTTTGAGATACGAACCACCACCAAATAATAATAAGTGGCAGGCGCGATCGACCGATTCCGTTTGCACAACAAACGATTGTATCGTGAAAGCAACCTCACGCCAGAAAAGTTCTAGAGCCTGTGTTAATGCTTTGTGATAGACAGGATCTCCGTCCTTTTCAAGGCCATAGCGAATAATCATTTCCATAACCTGATGCAAGGGTAATTGCATCGTTTCGCTAACGCTTTTTATCAGCTGTATACTGCCCTTGGCGAGCGAACGAATAAGGCGTAATTTTCCATCAAGCACATAGAGCAAGGTTGTTGTATGAGACCCCATATCAACTAAAACAACAGCGCCTGGCTGCGTATTGTAACCGATCGATTTGGCATAAAAGCTATAGAGAGAAAAAACATCAACGCACATCGCGTCAGGAGCAATGGCAGCTGCTTGAAAGAGCTCCATCTGTTGAGCGATATGCTGTTTTTGTACCGCTACCACCAAAATGTCTGAGCTTTTTTCAGAGAGGTTTTCAGCGGTAATAATAAAATCAACAATTGCATCATCGCGCGAGAAAGGCAGCAACGGTTCTACCTCAAAATCGATAGTCATGGCAATCTGTTGTCTGCTGATAAAGGGCAAACGTAACTCTTTAAAGATTGCTGTCGAACTAGCAAATGCGGTACGTATTTCATAAGGGGCATCACATTGCTGAACAATCTTTTTTAATGCATTGCCTACATTTTCAAGAAAGTCGACACCATTGTTAAGGTCGATCTTCTCCGTGATCGTTTTTTCAATGATAACGGATCGACCTTTCAGCAGAATTTGTGTTGCAGTGATATGCGTTTTACCGATATCAAAACCTACAATACGCTTATTGAAAAAATAGTAACCACCTAACTGTTCAGGGAAAAAGAGATCACGTATCATCTAACTCTCCCAGGTTGTGCCGATGGGGCCGTGGTTTGTATAGGAGCAGGGACCTGCTTCTGTTCAATTGCTTCAAGTAGGTTAGGAACTACCGGTTCATCAGTTGCTCGCATGCCACCAGTATCTATTTTTTTATTAATCTTCTTCTTTTTGCGTTTTTTATTCCTATCCGCTTTGTTTTCTACCAACACTTTATTGCTGCGATCGAATAGGAAATTATCTATAGCATCTTCTGAGCTGTTCTTCTTTTCATTAAAGAAGAAACGTTGCACTGGATCAAGCTGCTCGTACGGTTTCTTGATAAGGTCGCGATCCGCAATATAATCGTCCACGCGTTTTTGCGTAAAGTCGGTCATGTGTGTTGAGCGTTCTGGCTTTATGATTCTTGATGAAATCAGAATTAAGAGGTTGTCTTTGGTTTGTGTTTTGAGTTTATTTTTAAAGAGCCAACCAAAGATAGGGATATTAGCCAATAAGGGCACTTTGCTAGTCGATTGGTTGATCGTATTTTTCACCAAACCACCAAGGGCGAGAACTTCTCGGTCAGCAACAATGGTAGTCGTTTTGATGCTTTTCTTGTTTTGTGTTGCACTCGACAGATCGAGTTGATTAGCGAATGAGTTTACATTAATAAGTAGATCGAGCACGATCATACCGTCAGAGTTTATCTGAGGGGTAATGTCGACCGACAGCACTGCTTCATCGTTGGTAAATGAGTCGATATTACCAGTAGCACCTGACACTGTACCAGAGACAACACGGCGCAATTCACCAATCGATACTTTTGCTGGCTGCTTGTTGGTCGCAACCAAGAAAGGATTAGCAACAATTTGCGCGTTCGTAATCGTTTGCAATACGTTAAAGATGCCCCATATACCAAATTTATCAGCACCCAAGGTGACCAGCGTGTTGCCAGCAAATGCTCCAGTAGCAAGTGATATCAAGTTGCCGAGCAGACGATTGACCCCAGTACTATCATCATTAGTGACTATACCAGAACCAAGCACACTGGACATCTTCGAGCCGGATGTTTGGAATTTCACGTTATCTCCCAAGAGTCCGTTAACGCCCGGTTGTGCACTTCGTAGCTGAGTACCTAAGCTTCGTGTGTCACCGAGGGTGATTGCAATGACCAATACGTCGATAGCGACCTGAGGCTGCGGTTCATCGAGTATTTCTATAATTTCGCGTGCTTTCATGTAATCTTCTTCATCACCCCGAATGATCAGCCTATTGGTGGCCAGCTCTGGTGTAAATGTCATGTTTTTCATGTATTTATCACCATCACGTATACCGCCAGCCTTGCCAGCTGCAGTATCTTTACCAAATTGTGTCAATTCAGTCATGATGCTTGCAATGGTGTTGGCATCGGCATATTTCAAGGTGTAGGTTCTCAGAGGTGAGTATGGCTTGCCAATGTCGGTATCAACATAGGTGCTGATAAATGTTTCTATTTTTGCGATAGCATCTTGTGAACCCAACAGAATCAACGAGTTGGTGCGTGGTTCTGCAATAATACGTACATTGTCAGGGAAATATAATGAGGTTGGTTGTTTGCGGGCTGGAAACAGGCGCGTTGCTGCATTCTTGTCGTCAGCTTTAGTGAGTGTATCATAAAAGCTTTTCACATCAGCGGCATTAGCTCGCCTTAATTTGAGCACTGACATCGATTGTGGCAATGCAACACGGTCAAGCTCATTAATAATATTCATAAGGCTTTTGATATTGTACGCTTTGTCTGTCAAAACGAACGCATTCATTTCTTGCAGCGGAATGAATGCAGATGCAGGGCTGCGTAGTTCGTTAATCATAGGTTCAAGCGTTTTGACCGATAGGTTTTGTACAAAATAAAGGTAACGAACGATCTGATCGCTATCGGGCAGCGTTTCAGCCTTTACCCCTATAAATACCGGTATGGCCGCTTTGCGTGCAGCATCAATCCGCACAATACGGAACGTAGAATGGTCTGCTTGTGGCACAAGTGCAAGCCCAGCCACGTCTAAAAATGTTTGAAACAGTTGCCATGCCTGCTTTTTTGATAGTGGTTTTTCGGTGCGGAAAGAGATTTTATTGCCAGCCACCGCTTTGCCATTTTGTGGTAATGGCGTAATAACATCATCAGGGATGAACGTTATGTTGTATATCTCACCGACCTGTTTGACTAAATTTTGTAGGTCGGCATCCTCAAGCTGAAACTCAACGACGTCGAGCTCTGGCGATCCTGCAGGGGATGCAATGACTGTTTTTTCTTCGATAGCAAACCCTGGTCCTTCATTGACTACCTGCTCAACGACTTCTTGGATGGGTCCTGTTTGGGTTACTTCTTTTATTTCTTCACTTAAATCATCATAGTCGTCATCTTCGCCATCATTGAGCGTAACAGTTTGTGCGACTAAAGGGACGGATGGTGTTTGAGTTGTTTCGGTGCGCGTTTCTAGCACAGGAGTTTCGGCAATAGGAGTGATAACCATCCTTTGTTGCCTAGCAGTCGCATGCTCAGCAGGTAGAGCATCGAGCTCTTGTTGTGGCGACGATTTATCGGCGTCAGCACCATCGGTGATGACCGCATCTGCTGCTTCAACCAAATAGGCAAGCGACTTGGTCCGGCGCTTTGAACTAAGCAGCTTCATTGTTTTTGTCTGTTGTGTGCTGATCTCACGAACACATGAAATTAGACAACATATGAGTATCAGGGAAATTTTCGTTTTTATAGTTTTCATGCATGCTACCCACCAAATTGTGAATGTACCGATTCTGACCCTGGGTCAGCTTGCATCATATGCGCACGATCTCGACGACGAATTTCATCGATGGTTGGTGCAAACTCATGATGTTCTTTTAATATATTAATTTGTCGATCTGTCGGATGTTTTGACAGCGCTTGCGTTGATGATTCGCCCGCTATCTTCTGCTCAGTTGCATCAGCTTTCCTAAACTCTTCAAGCTTATACTGTATCATATATTCCTGATTATCACGCATGAGTTTTACGTTGACACTGTCGCCCGATGGCGTTGCAATAACTTCTTTGTAAATTTCGAATCTATTAGCAGTATCATCCATAGGTGTATCATTAATGGCTACGATAATATCTTTAGATTGCAGGCCAAGCGCTGCAGCAAGCGACATATCAGGAGCGCGACCAACCCTCAGACCAATGCTGATACCATTACTATAGACCGTTGTAATATCAACCAAATCGATGAAATCGGCCAAATTGAGTACGCGTTGTGCAAATCCGCGAGGACTAATCTGATAGACATAGGTATCTATTTTACGAATAACGTCTTGCCAGCCTTCTGCAACAGTATAAGCAGGATCAAGTTTTGCGTCATTTTCACGCAAATAGATCACCTCTTCTTGCCCATTTGATCGTAAGAAGACTACTTTGTTATTAAAAATTTTGAGCAGTTGTGCATCATCCATAAGATCACCAACATGGTAAGTGTTTTCTCGATTAGTCTTTTTGTCGGCAATGATGGCACTGTTGCGTATTTGGTCGTCGGCAATAATGATAATACCTTTTAGCGAAACAGAGAGAGGCTCTAGAAACTGCGGCTTTGGCCAGACTAATGGTTGCGCTATTCTTGGTGTGGGTGGTGTTGGGAAATTTGGCAAGTCATTCGTTTGTTCTGGCATAGAAATTTCTTGAATGTATGTACCAAAAAGGTCATCTTCGTATATTTTACGAATATTAACTTCAGACACTTTTGCCCGCAAAGGCTTTGTGTACGGTATGGGTTCTATATCTTCTCGTTCAGGTAAGGCCTGTTGTGAGAAAATAATATATGTCAGTACAATAATTAATAGAATAAGTAATGTACTGTTAAGAATCCACAATGAGTGTCGCATTAAGTTTTCCTTCTTTGCAAATCAACTTAAACACGATACCCCTGTGAGTAAACTATTGTCAAGTCAAACATTCTTATTTTACATAAAAAAAGAGCGCTATAACACTATTTTCTTACAGACAGCTTGTTCTTATGGTGATGGCACAGCATTTAAAATTGTTTCTATAATCGCATCAGTACTGATTTCTTCTGCTTGCGCTTGATAGGTTAAGGTGATTCTGTGGCGCAACAGCGCTGGGCAGATTGCCTTTACATCATCGGGTGTTACAAAATGGCGTCGTTTTAAAAAGGCGTAAGCTTTGCATGCTTGATAGAGAGCCAGCGTTGCCCGAGGCGAGACACCATAGCGGATAAATTTTTCTATGCGATTCAATCCAAACAGCGATGGTTTTCGGGTGGCAAAAATGATATTCACAATGTAGTTCACGATTTTATCATCAATATAGGTATCATTAACCAACTGTTGCGCCAAAGCAATGTCATCTTTAGTGAGTACGCATGAAAGATCTTCAATTCTATTTTTACGACGCACAATTTCACGTTCTTGCTCAATGGTTGGGTAGTCAACGAGCAGTTTAAACATAAATCTATCCACCTGCGCTTCTGGGAGGCGATACGTACCTTCTTGTTCAAGTGGGTTTTGTGTGGCAAAAACCAAAAAAGGCTCTTCAAGTTTAAAGGTGTCGGATCCTATGGTGACTTGATGTTCTTGCATAGCTTCTAGTAATGCTGACTGAACCTTCGCTGGTGCGCGGTTAATTTCATCAGCAAGAATCAGATTAGCGAAGATAGGACCTTTTTTTGTTTCAAAATCCTGTGTTTTTTGGTTAAAGATCAGCGTGCCGATCAAGTCTGATGGTAACAAATCAGGGGTAAATTGGATGCGACTAAAAGTCAGACCTAATGCTCGAGTAACCGCTTTGATGATCGTTGTTTTTGCCACCCCGGGCACTCCTTCAAGAAGGATGTGTCCGTTGCTTAAAATGGCTATTGCTATTGAAGTAATAATCTCATCTTGACCAACTACGATTTTTGCAACTTCTGTCTGAAGCGATCGAAAGCGATCACTTTCGTCACGAATTTTATGCAAGGTCGATTCGGTATGTACCGTTGATTCAATCATAGAATTACCCTACTTATATGAGTATGATTTCTAGCTTTTCTATTGAAGCATACTAATTTGCTTATTGCGTACCTATAAATTATGTCGCAAACTAATACGGGGTTTATACTAACAATTGTAGATCCTTCTTACAAACTGTTTGTCGTGATGAACGTAAGTGATCTGTTAATGGAGCATAAAATATGATTATTTCTGGCAGAGAGATACGCCGTCTACTTGGTAAAGATATTATTATAGATCCGTACAACCCTTTGCAGGTTGGGCCTAATAGTTATAATCTCCGCTTGCATAACGAGCTAATGGTTTACAATGAACCGGTGCTTGATATGAAAAAAGAGCACACCATGCGCTCTATCATTATACCGCCTGAAGGGTTCGTCTTGCAGCCAGGGGTTTTATATTTAGGTAGAACGGTTGAATTCACCGCGACCGAACGGCATGTACCGATGCTTGAAGGTCGCTCATCAATCGGCAGGCTTGGTATGTTTATTCATGTCACGGCGGGCTTTGGTGATGTTGGCTTTCGTGGTTTCTGGACGCTTGAGATCTTTTCGATTCAACCGCTAAGAATCTACCCGAACGTTGAAATTTGCCAGATTTTTTATCACACCATCGAAGGTGCGTATGATCACTATGTGAGCAATAAATATCAGAATAATCGCGGCATTCAACCGAGTATGCTATACAAGGACTTTACGCCATAGGTGTTGAATTCTTGTAGAGTCTTGTGGTAAAACAAGAAACGCTGTTGTTATCCTATTTTATCAATTGTATTGTTGTAACTTTAGGGAATATATGGGACATAGTATGAAGCGTTTGTTGATGATTCTTATACCTGCTGTTTTTCCTGGACATAGCGTAGCGCAGCCTCCTCAACCAGAAATGAAAAGTTGGAATCCTCGCATACAAGAAGTGATAGTCAATGGTTTAGCGTTCAAAAAATTAAAATTAACCTCTACCAAAAGAAAATTTGCGCAGGAAGGTGCCTGTTTGACAGAAGAAATCACCGGTATCTTGACAAGAGTAGATACGGTTCCTGGAGGCATTCCCTGTCAAGCGTTTTGCTCGCGTACAGGAGATGTTGAGACCTACCAGGTTATTGTAACATCAAACACTTGTTCAACTATCTGCCGTAATTCTGCTAGCACACGAGATATTAATAAGAGCCTTCGTCGTCAATCGATTATTGAGCCTTCTTCTCCAAAAGGTACAGCATGTGCTCATCGCCCAGCAATTTATTATAGTGAGAGCAAAGAGGTATTTTCAGCTATTCGCCAGGCATGCGAAGATCATGAGAGAAAGCAGTTGTCGCTCACCGAAAAAAAGGGCTAAAGATAGAAGAGCTTTATTTTTCCTTGGTCTTGGCAACGTCTGCCTGAATTGGACCATCTTCAAGGCCGCGAATAAATTGGTAAATGTAAGGGTTTTTCGATTCCCAGATCGTTTTTGCATCCCCAAAAAATTTAATAATGCCTTCATGCAGCAGTGCAACGTTGTCAGCATATTTAAAGATCTCTACATCGTGAGAAACGACTACCGAGGTTAAGTTGAGTTTCTTTTGCATGTCGAACATAAGTTCATGAATCACGCGTGTCGTGATCGGATCGAGGCCAGTCGTAGGTTCGTCGTATAAGATAATTTTTGGGTTAGTGACGAGTGTGCGCGCTAACCCGACACGCTTGCGCATACCTCCTGATAGTTCAGATGGATATTTATACAAAGTGTCTAACGAGAGATTAACGAGCTTTAATTTTTCTTGCACAATCGGCAGCACGGTTTTCTTGTCGGCACCTGCCTCAAGCAACGTGATGCCAATATTTTCATAAACATTCAGAGAATCAAGGAGTGCTGCAAACTGGAAAACATAACCAAACTGTTTGTAGTAGTTATCAAGTTTGTCTTCACTCAAATGAGTGATATCCACATCGTCTATGAGCACTTGACCTTCAGTGGGCTCAAGGAGTCCGATCATCTGTTTTAATAGTACCGATTTACCTTCGCCAGACTTACCGATTATGACGGTCATCTGATGATCTGGAATAGCGAGATTAACACCATTCGTTATCCACGTATTCCCGAACTTTTTTTTCAGATTTACTAGTTTTATCATAACGTCATTTCCTTATAATTGCTCGAGCATTTTGGTGAGGAAATAGTTACTAATAAGAATCATAATTGAGCTGGTTACTACGCTCTGTGTTGTTGCTATACCAACGCCACGC
This sequence comes from Candidatus Babelota bacterium, assembly GCA_018266085.1. Classification (GTDB taxonomy): domain Bacteria; phylum Babelota; class Babeliae; order Babelales; family Vermiphilaceae; genus JAFEAZ01. Next base: position 11,624 of record JAFEAZ010000006.1, on the reverse strand, counting down.
GCCCCTCCAGACGTATAAAAGCCTTTGTAGGTGCCGACCCAGGTTAAGATAAGACCAAATACGGTTGACTTGATAAGTCCTCCTCGTATATCCGATAGTTCAACATAGGTTTTGATGCTGGTTACATAATCTTCTGGGCTGAGTGATAAAACATACACACAGATGCAATAACCGCCTACGATGCCACAGATCATCGAAAAAAGTGCCAAGCATGGTAGAATCAAAACACCAGCCACGATGCGTGGCACCACAAGATATTGGAACGTATCAAGACGTAAGGTTCGTAATGCGTCTATCTGTTCAGTTATACGCATAGTGCCAATTTCGGCGGCAATAGAAGATCCAGCACGCCCGGCAACCATGAGCCCTGTCAGTACGGGTCCAAGTTCGCGAATCATACCGAGCGCAACGATAGTACCAATGAGCTGCTCGCCGCCGACACGTTTAAAACCAATATAACTTTGCAGCGCCAATACCATGCCGGTGAAGATTCCTGTTAGGATAACGATGATCAACGAATCAACGCCAATATGCTCCATCTGCACGAACCATTTGTGAAATTTTGGCCGCGTATAGAAAAGGGTTTTGATCGCTCTTAAAAAAAAGAGCGCAAAAAGCCCGAGCCCATCACAAAGAGATATTGTAGCAATTCCAATGGCATCGATGATCGTAAGTATCACCAGGAGCTCCTTTTTTAGCCGTAGATTACTCTTGTGGTTCTTCTGCCGGTTCAGAGGGTTGAGCTATTGGCATAGATGTTTGGGTTTGAGGTATAGTGCGTGCAACGTACCGTGACTCGCGCCCTTGATGTGTTTTCATGATTGAAAGAAATAATGAACCAAAAATAAAGATAGCGCCAAGGATCCAGGTAATTTTTTGGAAGATGTCCTGGCCGCCTGAACCACCAAACAACATTTGCGCGCCACCACCTAGATTGCCAAGCCCCATACTGCTTTTACCTTGCTGAATAAGAATAACGAGTATTAAGAGAGCTGATGCCAAGATAAAGAGGGTGAGCAAAAAACCGTATAACATAAACGTATTACCTTTAAACTATGTAATAATAACGGATGATTTAACTACAGGATGATACTATTTTCTCAAATTTTTTAAAATCCAGACTTGCAGTTCCTACCAAAAGACCATCAACACCAGGGATTTTTTTTATACCGCCGGCAGTTTCGGCAGTTACGCTTCCGCCATAGAGTAGGCGTACGGTATGCTCAGCAAACAGGGTAGCACAGGTGGTCGAAAGCCATGCGAATACCTCGGTTAACTGACTTTTTTGAGCAACTTTGCCAGTGCCAATAGCCCAGATGGGCTCATAGGCGATGCAGATGGTAACTTGATCGTGTGATGCCAGGGTTTGGGCAACAGCTGTCAATTGACGAGTCAAGGCCTGAAACGTATAGCCTGCTTCACGTTCTTGCTCTGTTTCTCCAATGCAGAGTATAGGCTCTATACCCACTGTAACCAGCTGCTGCATTTTCTCTGCTACCAGCTGATCTGTCTCATGAAGGTGAGTTCGTGATTCATAGTGCCCAATGATGCAATAGGTGCAGCCAACTTCTGCAAGTGAAGCAGCCGTTACTTGCCCAGTGTAGGCGCCTTGTTTAAAAGCAGAACAGTCTTGAGCGCCAACTTGAATAGCTGTGTCTTGTAGGGTCAGCGCTACGGCATGCAGAGCTTCAAAAGAGGGGCAGATAACCGTTTCTATTCCTTTTGCATCTCCAAGGTCACCATAACCTTCTAAGTTGCCTTCACACAACGCCAAGGCCTGGTGGAAGGTAAGCTGCGACTTCCAGTTTGCGACAATAATAAACATAATGTTCCGCTCATGCATTAATAAGGAGGCCTGGGGCACAAAACCGATCTGTCTGTTGCCAGTATAGCCAATAAAATCGTCCTAGCCCATACCGTTTGCATAAAGCAGATAACTATTTTATCATTTTGTTAATCTTGTTGTTAAAACATGGCATTTTTTATTTCAAATAGGGCAATCGGCAATGGTTATAGTATGGCAGAAACGGACAAATTTACTTGTTGCAGGCCTTCTTGTTGCAGGACTTATTATCTGGCAAAGCGACGTGCATGCGATTGTCCACAGTCATAAATGTGCCAAAAGAATTGCACGCATGCAGGCAGCTATTAAGCAACGGTTAACTCGTACTACGAGAAGCAGTGCTGAACGTCTCAACTTTGTTTCTGAGCGAATAACTCCGCAGAACACGATTTTCCTCTTTGATATAGACGATGTGTTGTTGTTAATTAAAAAGCTAAAAAAAGCTAAATTTGGCCTCTATTTGCTCATGCGCCCTGATGTCTGGTTGGATATAGCAAAAATTAAAGATGACTCAAGCCATTCAGAGACCATGATCAAGCGGAATAAAAAACCTGGCGTAGTCAAACGACTTAAACGTATGAAATATGGCAAGACGCCGATCGAGGGTATGGTTGAGATTCTGCGCGAACTCAAACAAAGAGGATACACGTTACATATAGCATCTAATATGACGCGCGCTGATTTTGCATTTTATCAGCAGCAGTATCCGGGCATATTTGCACTCTTTGACGCAGCCTTTGTTATTGAAAATAGCGCTATGCCACAGAAACCATCGCGTCGTTATTTCGATGTATATCGAGCGGCACATCCGACCGACAAGCAACATTTTTTTGTCGACGACAAAGAAGAAAACTGTAACGCTTCTGGTTTTGCCTATACGCACGTCTTTAAAAACGCGCAGCAGCTGCGTTTAGACCTTGTTGCGCGCGGTGTACTTTAAAAAGAGATAAATCTTGAGTATGCTTCGAGCGACTTTATCAATAACAGTTGTATCGAAAGCGAAAAGCATGATTAATTTCTTACGCAGTATGATCCATGGCGTATGTGCCCTACTACTCGTCACCAGTTTTCACGTGCAGGCACGCCACACGGTTACCGTTAACAACAGACAGATAACCACAGGTCAGGTTTACGAGCTGAGCGCTTTGATGGATGATCGAAATTCGTTTGATGAGTTTTACGCAATTGTAGATTCAAGCAGGGTGTTTCTTGATTTTTATGCTCCATGGTGTGGGCCTTGCAATACAATGTCGCCTCGCTTTAAAGAGCTAGCACAAGAAGCTGATCACGTGCTTTTTATTAAAGTGAATTTTGATGAGTTTAAGGGACTTTGTGTTTCACTGGGGGTAAGGAGTTTGCCTACCTTTATCTCATTCGATAAAGGGCAGGAAATTGCTCGTATATCTAAAGGAGCCATCCCTAAAAAAGAGCTCAAAAAGCTTAGTCGCATTTTGTAATTAGGCTTTGCTTAGTTCTTTATCTCTTGTTGCACCGCTAGCAGCGCTGCTGCAAAATCAGGAGCCATATCGGCGGTGAACTCATACGTTGTCCCGTCAAAAGGGAACGAGATTCTCTGTGCATGCAGAGCATGTCTTTGAATAATGGGTGATTTGTTGCCATACAACAGGTCGCCAAGCAATGGGTGGCCTAAAGCTGCACAATGAACGCGTATCTGATGCGTGCGTCCTGTGGTTGGTTTAATCTCAACGAGTGCGCTTTCTTTATAATAAGCAAGCACTTTATAATGGCTGACGGCATCGCGTACGCGGGCGTCCGGCTGGCTAAAGCTGTTGGGTACAGAACAATTGAAGACTGCCATTTTATTGCGGTGAAATGGATGCCTGCCGATCTGAAAATCGATGATGCCAGATGCCGGCGGATGCCCTTGGACCAGTGCTAGATAGGTTTTGTGAACCGCTCTATTTTTAAACAGAGCCGTCAACTGAGCATGCGCATGGTTGGTGCGCGCAATAATCATGAGTCCAGAAGTATCTTTGTCCAATCGGTGGACAATGCCGGGACGGTCAATGTAACCGATAGGAGCAATGTCTTGGTGGTGCAGCAAGAGCCAGTCGACAACGGTAGGACTGGTGTAAGAAGAATGGGGTTTATGAACCGTAATGCCTGCCGGCTTGTCGATAATAATAAAATGGCTTTCGAGCGATTTGACCCGTATACCATTCGTTTGCTCGGCAACGACCGTTGGTTCAATAACCTGTTCTTTGGGGAAAATAAGCAACAATTTGTCACCCGTTTTGAGCAGCGTACCCTGCTTATTGGTCTGTTTACCATTGATGGTGGCAGAGCCCTCGTCAATCAGCCTTTTGAAGAAACTGCGTGAATAGAGCGGAAATGAGCTAGCTAGAAAGCGATCTAGGCGCACTGGTGCATCTAGGCCCTTCAAGACGCACTGGTAGCGCGTGCCGGGAGCAACGAGCCCTTGCTGTTCAAGCACAAGATCGGTTGCAATAGGTTGCGTCATTAATAATGTACTCATACGTGGCACCAATTATAATAAAGACTCTTTATATACTAGTATACTTAATTAAAAGCCTTTGGACGAGTATTTATTGACTATAAAAGTGGCATTATACTATACAATGTATGTATATCAGGGGTCACCAGCTTGTTATAGGGGGCTGTCATGAAGCAGGTAGTTAGGTTTTTGTCTGTGCTATCAACAAGCATACTCTTTGCAGGTATAGCCAGCCCGGTTTCTCCCTTGGCTGAAAATGCCACGAGTGGCTCATTGCCAACGACAAACCAGCCGAACCAAGCTCTGCCCGTGATACATTTGACCGTTAATGCTACTGCCACGAGTGACAGTAAAAACAACAATATGAACCAAAACAGTTTGACGAGTGTCGCTGGCGCTGGGGGTGCCATACCCTGCAGTCAATATTTCGGCAGAGAGCGTAAACAGTGCATGCACTGTCTGCCACTTGAAGAATTACATCAAGCGCTCTGTGCAATGAACAGTCGTGCACGCAAAAATTATTTGGAATGGTTGAGCCTTGTTGAACGAGCAGGCTTGCGCAGTGAATTTTCAAAAACCGCAGAATACGAACAACTATGGCGTGAACTTGCCAAGGTCGACCCTGCTTTTGTTCAGAATGTTGAGTACTGGGCAAAAACATATTCTAACTATAGTTTCTCATGAAATATCCCTTTGATCTTAGCCTGTACCGCGTGAGCATCACCACTGGTAGAGCTTTTAAACTGCATGAGTTTGACCGAATCGAATAACGCAGTCTGTGTTAACGTACGAACATAGTGGAGCGCTTGCGCCGGTTTTGCGCAGGTAATGGTGCAGGTTGCCTGTGTAGCAGATAGCGACAAGCTATGGAGAAAAACTGTTTTATGCATTGCCTGTAGGCACGCCTCTAAAGCGTGTATTATCGCAGGGTTTGCTGATGATGCCTTAAGAGCGGCCACCTGTTGTTCTAGCTCCGATCGTTTTTTCACAAGGGCTTCTTTTTTCTGTAGTTCACGGTTCAGCGAGTTTTGCTGCGCGAACCAATAGCCGCTTTCATGTTTAAGGTGTGTATAGGTCAACAGTTGCGCGGCTTGGCATATCACTATCGTTATACAGATGATCGTAGTCAGTAAAACCGATACATAAAACCACATGGCAAGAGCATGCTGTTCTGCAGAAGAAAGCGTATTAATAAAATTTATCCGTTTCATAGCAACCTTTAAAAGCCTGTTTGGCTCATAGCGAGTCCCAGTAAAGGGGTGAGTGAAGAGAGCTCATGGTCCAAAGCAGAGGTATAGCGACTGGGCACGATAAGACGCCTCCTGATAATATCGGATGGTACAAGTTGGTCTATACTATTATTGCAACGGCTCATATCGCGAGCAAGCTGACTATGTCGGAAAGCAACACCATATGCGTGTGTATAGGCGTGCAGGTAGGCCATTGAAGTAGTGGTAATCCCAATAAGATTCAATTTTTGGCGTAATGCACATAGTTTGTATTGGAACAAAAGTGCTTGTGAAATACTGCAGATATAGAAAGTAGCTTGTGCGGTATCTTGAGAATATAAATAACGGTAAGACCAGATATGCTGTTGCTTTTTGGGAACCAAGCTGTCACTTGGATCATGCACGGTCGATGGTGTCGTTGCTATCGTTTCATAGATAGTTGGCCCACGTAAGGCAAGTGCGATACATGCGTTTTGTAGATTATGTTTTGCAAGAAAAGATGCAATATAAGTATCTATCTGCGTTGGATTATGTACATAACCTTGAGCAAGTTCTAAACGCTCAATCGGTATGCGCCTGTATGCTTTCAGTTCATAGGTAGCTTTTTCTTTAACTGGAGTTATCCAGGCGCAGGCAATAGTTGTCGGTGAACAACTGATCGTAACAAGATTAGACTCTTTTTTTGGTAGGAACCACATACGGTAATCTCCCGCTGACAACACGATCTTTATCTGCAAGATCTTTATGTGTCTTTACATGGATATACCCTGCATTGCGCATGAGGTCAACTATGTGTGTTGCTTGTCTTGACCCATGTTCGATCACAAGTTGTGGAATAATAAGCCCTTCAAGCTGCTCATTAAAGCGCAGATGCATTGGTGCTTTGGTGATAATCTTGTTTATAAGAGCAAGACCGGCATCGTCAGCAACCAAAGCTCTTTTATCTTCCCAGGCTGTTACGCTGGTATCAAGTGTGGCGTATTCATCTTCACTAATATAGGGCGGGTTGGTGAGAATCAGGTCAAACTGCATGTCTGCCAGACCAGTAAAAAGATCGCTTTCGATAAACGTAACGTTTTGTATGCCATTGAGTTGTGCGTTATAGCGACCAAGCGAGATTGCTTCTGGAGAGATATCTGCACACACAACCTGAGCTTTTGGGAATGCGTGCGCCCATGCGAGCCCTATGCATCCTGATCCTGAACAAAGATCTAGAATGCGCAGCGGTTCTTCTCCGTTGTAAGCCAAGCAGCGGGTAATAAACTCAGTACACCACTGTTCAGTTTCTGGCCGCGGGATTAACGTAGGTTGTTTAATCGTGATGATCAGATCACAAAAGGGCACATTGCCTATCAGATATTGAATGGGCATATGTTGATTGGTCAAGGCATCGACCCAGCGTTCAATGTCTGCTTCTTGTTCGGCAGTTGGTTTAACCGTTGAACTCAACAGCTGTAAGCGGTTTTTTTGCGTGATCGTTTCTAGTGTCCACCATGCGTACTGTTCAGATAGTACTGCATCGTTGTAATAAGCGTTCAAGCGCTCCGTTAGCCGATGTAGATAAGAGACAATAGCCTGATTGCTCACGATCGCTTCGCCTTCTCATGGGGAGAGATAATTCTTGGATGGAAAAAGCCTATGATCGTTGTTGTCTCTTCATCAGAAAATGGACAATCATGCTTAGGGTCAATTGGATAAAAGTCGACAGTCAGGGGCTCTTCTAAAGGAATTTTGTTTTGAGCATCTAAAATCTTAGCTAGAAACGTAATTTTGGCTGCATGAAGTTCTTCTATTGTTTTGTCTTTTTCACTGGCCGATGCTGTCGATGCAAGCATAAGTGAGAATATGTAGAGAATAAGCATACGTCTATTCGTTAGTAAAACCTGTGTGAGTTTCTTTGTTTTCATGCGTGAGTATATGAGATAGTGGGAAAAATATAAAGAGAGCTGTATTGCTGTGAAAAAGTTCCTGCACGTAAGATAGTTTTTACCTGCAGGAACGTAAATTTCAGAATTGTGAACGATGCGTCCTAGAAGCCAGGACGTCTTCTATACCATGATCCATGGCTAGCAGAAGGAATGCCATATTCGTGCATATCCCCCCATGAATTTCTTCTCCTCATGGGTGGCACAGAGTGGGAATTTTTTCTTTCTGGTGATCTTTCTCGAGCAGAGTTAGCAGAGTCAGGAGAACCTCCGCTCAAAGAGTTATCAGAGGAATAAGAAGCCGAAGAGCAAGAGTGTTGTCCGTGAGGGTTCGGCGAGCTTGTGAATGAGCGGTTGCGTGGCGAAAGAGGGATGTCCATAGGCTGACTCGCTGGGCGGTCGATTGATAATCTATGGAAAGCAGCAAGAGCTAATTGTTCTTCTGGTGTGCGTGAACGTTCCATGGTGAAGCTCAAAACAGGCAATGTCACGACTAAGCATACAGAATGAAAAAAGCGCATATAAAAAACCTTCAGGTAAAAATAGGTAATAAGTCCGTCTTGTTATGTTGCTGCATCACTACCGAGAGGGCAACTGTTATCGTGAATAACGGAGAGGGTTTTGTCTCCATAGACTTGGGATCACCTTTTCCCAAGAGGATGATTTTGCTTGCTCCTGACAAACTTTGCTTGCATGCTTCACATCTTCAGCAGATGATCTTCCAAGGATAGGGATCGGTAGAGTTGTCGGTCTACCCTGGCGTGCTTGTAGAAGAGCAGCAGCTCTTTTGGGATCTGAGGGTTGTTGCTCAGAGGCTCTCGTTGATGAGGTAAGCGTAAGTAAAAAACAAAGAGGGTAAACGAATCGTATCATACAACATCCTCTGCGTAGTGGCTATGATTGAAATAATGTATCGACAAATGCTGTCGGGTCAAATGATACCAAATCATCAATTTTTTCACCACATGAAAGATATGCAATTGGTATACCAAGCTCATGAGCTATGCTAAAAATGATGCCGCCTTTGCCGGTGCCATCAATTTTTGTAAGAATGATTCCATGTAAATTGGTGCTCTCATGAAAAAGGCGCGCCTGTTGCAGGGAATTTTGCCCGAGCATCGCATCAATGGTTAACAATCTATGAATCGTTGCATGAGGCAACTGTTTTTCTACGATGCGGCTCATTTTTGCAAGCTCAGCCATAAGATTCGCTTTTGTTTGTAATCTTCCTGCCGTGTCGATAATGAGAATGTCATACTGTTCATCTTTGTATGCTTGGCACCCTTGAAAAATAACCGAAGAAGGGTCTTGCCCTGGCTTTCCCATAATAAGTGGCGTTTGCGTAACGTTAGCCCACTGCTTGAGTTGCTCAACTGCAGCAGCGCGGAAGGTGTCGGCAGCAACGAACAACACTTTTTTGCCTTGTTTTTTAAAGAGATGTGCAAGCTTTCCAGCGGTCGTTGTTTTGCCACTGCCATTAATGCCTACCAACATATAGACCTGTACGCCATTGGGATTGTAAGTTCCTGCAAGACGAGCAACCAATTGCTCTTGTAATGCTGTTTTGATCTGATGTCCCTCGGTGAGGTCGTTCTTGCTTATTGCTTGAGAAAGTTTTTCTATAATGGTTGTGGTTGTAGTTATGCCTGTGTCAGCTTCGAGCAACAACGTTTCTATTTTTTTGAGCGTCTGTTCGTCCGGTTTGGTCGCAAATAGAGCGTGCAGTTTTGAACTTAAACTGCTGTATAGTTTTTTGAGATTGTTGGTGAGAAAAGTAAGCATGATAGTATGTTTTTTACGAGTGACTGGAGATATTAAGCAGTTTTGAGTATACCATTACCAAAACAGTTGTAAAAAGGTTCACGTATCTCTTGCTAGTTTTGTAAAATCGGTTCAACGCGCTGCAAAAAAAGTTTAAGGCGGCGATAATCATTGCCGGTCAGCAGCGAAAAGGTCGTTGTAAAATCGAGCAATTTTTCTTGAGAAAGAATGCCCAGGCTTGCTTGATGAGCAAGCATTGCTAGCAGCAGTTCATCAAGATTTAAAACGGTGTGAGCCAGTCCAAAAAGCGCATGCATGTAGTGTGTATTTTTAAAAAACTGGACGCTCATTTCTACGTTTGATGGACAGACAAAGGTGTGAATTCTGGCCGGTTCAGGAGCAAGTAAATAGGATATCTTACCTGAAGCGGTTGTGTGCCCTATGACGAGTGCATTGAAAGTTGTTTTAAGAAACTCAAAGATTTGCGGTTGCTCTTTGCGTAACTCTTCATACGTTTTTTTGTAGGCAAATGGGTGGCGGCTTGGATCCATAGATCCTGTCTGTATCTGATGAACAACACCAAAAAGGGTGCGCTCTGGTGTTGTGATTGTCATCAGTGAGCCGAATAAAGGGAGAGTTGCGGCATCCCAGCTTTGAGCTAAAAAACCGTGCAACGAGCTTTCAATCACCTCGGCAAATGGTTTATTCGCTTTCACAAAGAAGCTCCTGTTTTCTATAAGAGAGTGTTGTTGGCGTGGCAAATGATAGGCGATGAATAAGTGATTTTTGCTTCTCCCAGAGAGCAGCGGTGTGTTTTTCTGTTGCGTATCCTTTGTGGTCAGCTAAATAATAACCAGGGAAAATTATGTTAAGGCGCTTCATCAGCGCATCTCTTTTTACCTTTGCCACAATAGAGGCGGCAGCAATTGATGGAGACAATGATTCTCCTTTGCAAAATGAGTAGACCGGCAGGTCGGCATAACTCGTGCCACCAAGCTTAAGCGGCATAGCATCAATTACTACGGCGCTTGGCCGGTAGGGGCAGTGAGCTGTCACATGTATCAATGCTTTTTTCATAGCGATTAGGGTTGCTTGCCATATATTTTTTTCGTCAATAATACGACGATGAACGATGCCGGTGGCATACCAGGCATTGGCAGCTATCCACTCATAGGCCTTCAAGCGCTGAGCCTCGGAAAGAGTTTTAGAGTCTTTTAGGAGAGGAAAGGTCGTATTGGCGGGCAGTATGACGGCTGCGGTAACCAAAGGGCCAGCCAAGCACCCGCGCCCAACCTCATCGATGCCACAAATAAGCTGATTAGCGACCCAAGCAGCAGCTTCAAACTGTCCGGCCATGGGTGAAAGCTTGTTGGAATAGGCTTTAATACGGCTTGTCACGTGTTGTCTTTTCCATTTGACATGACGATAATTATGAGTACAATTAGAAATAAGGCAGTTATAGTATACACCGTGACATCGTAGCAGAAGGAACCTATCATGTCATCTCCATCGACAGCATTGCGCGTTAAAGAGCTTTTACGCGAAAAAGGTTGGACAACCAAGATCTTGGCAGAAAAGACTGGGATGTCAGAAAGTTATCTTACTCATATCAAAAACGGTACCCGTCGTTGGAATGAGGATTCGTTGCACAAATTAGCTAATGCGTTTGAAATTAGCCCTATTGACCTTTTTGCTCAGCGCCGTCAACGCACTGACAATATAGACAATAATGTAAGCATGCCTGAGCGATCAGACATTAAGCTTAATGTGCAAGTGGTGCCGGTTATGGGAGAAATTCCATCAAACCCATCACCATACAACAATCAATTGATGCAGATCACCACTGGGTATAAAGATGTTTTTGTACCGGCGCTTAACACGAGTGACAACTCGATCTTTGCACTGTGCGTAGAGAACAATCTTATGTCGCCTACCTTTGTAAAGGGCGATTGTTTAATCGTTTCTCCAGAAGTGTGGACACGCTCAGGTGATATAGCAGCAGTTGAATATGGTAACGACACGCCGGTTAAGGCGGTTATGCAAGTGACCTATACCGAGGACTTTATCGTTCTTGAGTCGGTTAATCACAAGCAACCACCAATCGCTTTAGTTCGCGGTAAAGATCATTTCCGTATCATCGGCCGCGTAATCCAAAGATTACAAAAGCTTGCTTAAGATGCTGAGTATCAAAAGCTAGATTTTTAAAGGATCAGGTTTTTATCCTGGTCCTTTTTTGCGTCTTCAAACTACGCGTTGACTATGTTTTTATAACTTCTTGACAACCTTTTTTATTCTCCTACATTTAAGTGCGGAACTTTGAGCTATAAGGAACGCAGCAGAGTTAATTCAGTATTCTAGGCACTGTCACGTCTACGCCATTTCAAGCTCTT
>JAFEAZ010000005.1 GCA_018266085.1 Candidatus Babelota bacterium | reverse complement strand
CGCATTCGCTCAATTTCTTTTACTTGGGTATAATGAACCATGTGCAACACTTTCTTTTTAGAACTAATTTTTTTGTCAAAATCAATTCTATCAGAATGGTGTTGCACTTCATATTAGACTAGACCGTCTTGACGACATTCAATGCTTTATGATATCAAAGGAAATTGTGGGTTTAGCATCTCTTGCTTATTTTGGCTTTCATGTTGTTTTTAATAGACTAAAAACCAGAAGCAACCAGGAAGTAACTGAAGCCAATCTTGAGCTAATGAGCCACATGGATGAGCGAACCAAATACGTGAAGGAGGATTTATTTGAAAAATCTCTATTGGGCAAGAGAGAACCCTCTCAGCCGTCTTCGAATGATCTGAATAAGCGCTTTAATGAGAAGCAGCGTAGATGGGAATTTTTCCCTTATATGAATCTATGTCAAAGATACGACGTAGTAATAGTGAAAAAAGAACCCTCTCAGCCGCCTTCGAATGATCTGCCAAAAGTTCTGAACTATAATGAATTTTTCCTGCAGCTGCGATGTCATGACTTGCTCTTACCTCACGAATATGGTGGCATCTCAGATTCTACTAAGCTTTCTGATCTTCAGATTACCAGTGCATATCTCGATGGATTGTATACAAATTCAATATTTCGGCCATTGGATACATCTACAATTACTAACTTTAAAAATACAATGGAGCAATTGAAAGCCAAAAACAGTGCATCTTTGAGAGCAAAAGACCGGCAAGAGCAGCTTAATAGATCCTCTGAAGCGCTTAGGAAGGCTGCTTTCCTCACTGTAGCAACTGGAATTATTGCACATGTGGGTTTTAATGCCTATGCAGCAGGCAGCGCTCATCGTTCGTAGATCACGAATAAGCACCCTGGCATTACTCAAAATATGCTGAAGCCTTGATCCCACTACTATAGCGACTCGTACCAAGATTTGCGTATGGATTCCCGCCTTCGCGAGAATGACTCTCATGACTTATTTTTTGCCTATTTAGATTTAGGCTCTACTCTGAGCTGCAATCCCATTACATCTAAGATAGCGTTTAAATTATTCCAGCGCGGATTGCCCGCTTCAGAAACAATACGATATACATTTTGACGAGAGATATTCGTTTCATCCGCAAATGCTGAAAAATCTATTCTTTGCGCTCTTAGAACGTGCTTTAAGGCCAGTAAAAATACTTTAGGATCTTCATCAGCAAGAGCTGCATTGAGATAACCAAGCGCTTCTTCTGGATCTTGCAAAGTTTTCAACAAGTATTCTTCATAACTCTTGGTTTTCATGATTTCTTCTCCTTACACAAAATGTAACATATACGTTACGCAATTGCTAGAGTTGCTAGCAAAGAAGCTATAGTTTAAAAATTGATGCCATACCCAGCCCACAGAGAAAAACCGTTCTTGATGCCGACCAGAGCTGATCCTGAGTCGAAGCCATAAGAGGCGCCACACAGTACGCCCATGGGGTGCTTTTTGGTTAAAAATATATACCTATAGGCTGCATACCAGGTGTTGCGAATGCCCGATGAAGGCAGTAGGTCTCCCAGCGAAGGTTGTGTGCTCACGCTAAAGGCAAAAGAAGGGTTATAACCGATTTCAAAAAAATGTGCGTTAACCTTTTTTTGATAAGAAACGAAAATATCAAAAATGTTGCCCAAATCGAAATCAACGCAGATGCGATGCGTTGGCAGCGGCACAATGGTGGTGGCTTCAAAAAAATGGAAGCAGCGCAATGCCATGAGAAGCGCATTCGATCTGTGCTCTCCAAAACTGTATGCCCCGTCGACCTGCCCACCTAGTGCGCAGTGGCCAGTGCCGAACTGCAGATACTCAAAACCATGATCTTTATGGGTCGGTATGCCGGCCAACAGACTATAAGCAAGGTTCAATTGTGGCGTTGCTTTGTGTCGATATCCAGCAGAGAGCAGAATGTCATCCATCTGCGTACGCGCTGTTGTTATGTCTGCGAACTGCATCGCTGCCTGTACATGACCAACGGCCGCGTCAAGCCGCACATAGAAATGTTCAAATGAGTACATATAATCAACAAGGCCTGCGTTAATAGTGTGACGATTGCCGCTATTGAGCGTGCGCCTTTGGTGTACGTACGTGCCTGCAAGAATTGATGGCAATTTTAATCCCTGCTTTGCGTACAGCTCTTGTCGCGCTGTGGTAGGAGCTGCAATGCGTAAGTTATATACAATGGTAGCTCCATACAGATCTCGGGTAAGTACTGTTATGCAAAGAAGAAGCCCTATCTGTTGCGTGTAGATTTTCATAGGTTTATTACCTTAGAATTTAATCGTGTAAGACAGCCAACATGATATGTTTCTTTTGGCAATCACGTCTATTTTTGGCGTAATATCGAATCCATATGAGGCGCTCAGACCAATTCCCATAGGGTGTCCACATTTGAAGAAGGAGTATCTATAGATCGAATACCAGCTATTGCGAATGGTTGATGAGGGCAGGATTGGATCTAAGACCGGTTTGGTATAGAGATTAGTTATAAAGGTAGGGTTATAGCCAAGCTCAATCGAATGATCTTTAAGAAAGTTTTTATAGAAGGCAAGCAGAAGATCCACTAGGTTGCCTAATGCAGAATCTACCTCTATACAACTAGCCGTCAACGGTACCTGCGCAGGGGCATTAAAAAAATGGACGCAGCGCGCAGCACCGATCCATGCATGACCTCCACCATTCTTAAGAATGCCAGACATTTGACCGCCGATGCCATAATGGCCTGTGCCGTATTGATAAAACTGAAAGCCGGTATCTTTATGCGTGGGAATGCCTGCCAAGAGAGTGTACGTTACGTCGAGCCGTTTATGGATGGCATGTTTATAGCCGACCGAGAAAAGAAGATCATCAGTTTGTGTATGTCGTTTTATGGTGTGCAAAGCATCTGCTGCCTTTTCACGTATGTAGCCAAAACTGCCATCAACGCGAGCATAACAATTTTTATAGGCATAAATAAGGCTGGTTAGATTAGCAACGAGCCATTGTTCATTGCCCTGTTTATCCTCGCGGTAGCGAGCAATAGCTTTAGTAGTCAAGTTCCCAGGAGGAGTCTTCTTTTCAAATGTTGCGCCGAGCATTAACTGCTCTGAGGTTATGGTCGATACGCGTAAGTTATACACTTCTGATACGCAGTGCAGTGTGGCATAAGGTATGCACACACTTACCAGTATCGTGGTCATATAACACCCTACGGTAAACAAGAGGCCCCTTATTCTCGAGTCATCCTCGTGATCATGATGATCCAGCGTGCAAATCTTAATGTAGCTTGCTATGGCGTCTCTTTTTAGCATAATAACGCTCTGTTTGCCTATTTAATAGTTTTCTTTAATACTTGCCCACAGTATACAAATGAACCATTCCTGGAATGCAAGACTTGGTATGGCAGGATGTACAAAGAGGCTTGTAAATTATTGCTATTTGAATAACCAGCATGGTAAAATATTTTTGTTACGCATATTATTGCTATAAAGAAAGGATTGCTATGAAGATATACCGCTTGAATAAGCTCTTGGTTGCCGCGACATTGTTGCTCTTTGCTGGTCGGGTAGTGGTCTCATCGAGCGCCACCATATCACAAGAAGAATATGACAGGCTGGCAAAAGAACTTTCAGGAAGTGGTACCTATAAACCGTATGCAAAAGAATCATCCGACACAGAATTTGCATTTAGAGAGCCACAACTCGATCACTTCAAGACAGCCAAACAAGAAGAATTGACAGAGCGTCGAAAGCGAGCAGAGGGGAAGCTAGCAGATTTTTATCAAAGAATGCAGGCCGAACAGAATGAAGAGAAGTTAAAACAGGAAGTTCCGACAGCATTCATAGGAGGGGGAGTGGTTCCACGGCGAGGACCAAGCGAACGACTCAGAGATTATTATTTGCCCCACCATGAAGGAATAGTAAGCCCGGCTGTAGAACCGGCAGATTAAGAAAATCGAATCACACAACTAAGGCGGCCAAAAGCTCTTCGATGGCCGCCTTAGTTTGAGAAGTTTTATACGGTATGGTACGCTGCTCTATGCTAACATACAATTGTATCCACTACATTTTTGCAAAGAGCCTAATGACTTATGAATGAACAACTTGCCGATATAAAAAAAGATTTCTCTCAATGGTATTTAGATGTTGTCTACAAAGCTGAACTAGCCGACCAATCGCCTGTGCGTGGCTGCATAGTGATACGCCCCTATGGTTACGCAATTTGGGAGCTGATTCGTGATCGGCTCGATACCCGTATCAAGGCAACGGGACACCAGAATGCTTCATTCCCTCTGTTGATTCCAGAATCTTTTTTAAAGCGGGAAGCTGAACATGTCGAAGGCTTTTCGCCAGAATTGGCAGTCGTAACGCATGCAGGTGGCAAGGAGCTTGAAGAGCCGCTCGTCGTGCGTCCCACTTCAGAAACGATCATTCATTACATGTTTGCACGCTGGTTAACCTCGTGGCGCGATCTGCCTATTAAAATCAATCAATGGGCAAATGTCGTTCGCTGGGAAATGCGCACACGACCTTTTTTGCGTACTACCGAATTTTTCTGGCAAGAAGGGCACACGGCACACGAAACTGCTGCCGAGGCTGAAGCTGAAGCGCGTATGATGCTCAAAGAATATATCGACCTTGCCCATGAATATCTGGCAATACCGGTTATTGCAGGGCGTAAATCTGAACATGAAAAGTTCCCTGGTGCGGATCTCACCTTGACTTACGAAGCATTAATGCAAGACGGCAAAGCCTTGCAGATGGGCACCTCTCACCTTATTTCTCAGTCATTTGCACGTGCATTCAATATGTCATTCCAAGATCGCAACGGGCAACAAGCATACCCCTATTTAACGAGCTGGGGAGCAACAACCCGCCTTGTCGGTGCCGTTGTGATGACCCATGGTGATCAAAAAGGGCTTATTCTGCCACCAAAAATTGCACCGATTCAAGTCGTTATTATCCCTATTTATAAGGCTGGTACGGATGCAACGGTGATTAATGAAGCGCTTGAGCGCATTAAGCAAACATTAAGCCCATGGCGTATCCATGTCGATGCGGCTGAAAACTTAACACCTGGTGCTAAATTTTATCATTGGGAGCTCAAAGGAGTTCCACTTCGTCTTGAGGTTGGTCCGCGCGATATTGCGCAAGGGCAGGTGGTTATTGCCGATCGCATCACGGGCAAAAAACAGGTTGTTGCTCATGATGACCTCGCACGTTTTGTTGATGTCTCATTGGAAGAAATGCAAACAACATTACTTGAACGTGCACGCCAAAGACTTTCTGCTCAATGGCATAAAGTAGCCAAATTGGCAGACTTTGCCGCTCAGCTCGAAGCTGACAACGGTCTCTATCAAGCGGGGTGGTGTGGTGATGCTGCATGTGAGGCTATATTGAAGCAGCACAAGGCAACAACGCGCTGTCTGTTGAATGAAAAGACGCTTACTGTCTGCTTTCAATGTGATAAAGCAAGTATCGGTGATGTACTTATTGCAAAAGCATATTAGATTTTGGTCATCTCTGAGAGAGTAGTATGATAACCTTAGTTACTAAATTTGAAGCATATTTATTAACGGAAAAACGGGTGTCGCCTCATACATTTGCCGCATACAAGCGGGATGTTGCGCAATGTTTAAAACTACTTACTATCACAAGTGATGACGACATACTAGCGATTGATCAAGCGGCGGTGCGCCATTATTTGGCCTATTTGAAAGAAAGCAGAATTGGAGCACGCAGTGTTGCGCGTAAGTTGTCAGCACTGCGTCTTTTTTTTGTATATCTTGGTCAGCTGCGTGGTATACCAAACCCGATTGAAGATATCGCATTACCTAAAGTAGAAAAGAGACTACCAACCTTTATCGGCGAACAGGACGTTGCTGCGTTGTTGCAGGTGGCTGATGCAGACAGTTCCCGCATCGGTGTGCGCAACCGCGTCATGCTCTACCTTATGTATGTAACCGGTATGCGGGTAAGTGAGCTTATCAATGTTCTGATCGATGATCTGCTGTTTGAATCTGGGTTTATAGTAGTGAGAGGAAAAGGGGGCAGGGAACGGCATATACCATTGCCTGAATCGATGGCTCACCTTATTAAAGAGTATCTTGCAACGGGGCACCCTAATGGTGCACATCACAAAAAGAACGGCCCTATATCTCGATATCTGTTCCCTATAACCTATGCTGGCGTTAGCAAGCCTCTTTCACGCCAAGCATTTTGGGGTATTTTAAAGGATATTTGGGCAAAAACAGGTATTGAACGTCCATTGTCACCCCATGTGTTGCGCCATTCTTTGGCGACGCACCTACTGAAAGGTGGCGCCGATTTGCGCTCGCTGCAGATGATCTTGGGGCATGAGAATCTATCGACGGTGCAGATGTATACGCATGTCGAAACATCTCACTTGCGCGCTGTGTACAATAAAAAACACCCGCGGTCGGATTAACTCCAACAGCGGGCGCTCAATTTATCTGTTTGTAAAGGCGATGTCCTAGCTCTCAAGACAAGATGAGACTTTGTGGAGCTTGTTTTTTAGATCGCAGCTGTATTATGTTCGGTTTGCGTAAGTCCGGTTATTAGCTAATATAACTAACTGTGATACGGCAGAATTATATTATCTATAAGGTCGCCAACAGGAAGTCCTTTGATTAATTCTTTCTTTATTACCGCCCTCTCTTGAGCTTTAAAGTGAAGCTGCCCCTGTAAATACCTAATTTTTGGTAGATTATCAAAATAACGGCAGCTTAAATCGTCTATGTTCCCATTGCCCTTCGCGGCATAGCGTCTGATTCCAGAGATTCGATCAAAATATTTGCGAAGCGATTCCTCAGTCTTTGGAGAGCCTTCTGGAGGTAAAAAACTACATTCTTCCCATTTTTTAAGCTCGTTTTCCCATTTTTTAATTTTCGACGTGTTTTTACCCATAAAATGATTCAAGAGTTCCTGGGTTTCTTTTGGACAAAACTTCATATAATTTTCTTTAGACTCTTCGAAGAGCCTCTTTAAATGATCTTCTTGCTTTAAGTATTCATCACGAACATATAGCAATTCTGATAGGAATTTCCTCCTATTATGTACTGTGTATCCAGATGCCCATTCAATCTCTCTTTTTAAATCGTTATAAGCAGCCTCATAACGGGCCCTCTCAGCAGCCTCAGCAGCCTTACGAGCCCCTCTAGTGGGATTTGGCGAATCGGCACTAAATGCATCCGCGAGAGGCATTCCAAGAGAAAGAACTACGAGAAGTTTTTTTCTACATAAAAATTCCATAAAACACTCCAAATGATAGTGAAAAATACGATACTTAAAGGATTAATATCCATAATAGTTCAATTTGTATGTTTGTAAAGGCAATGTCCTAGCTCTCAAGACAAGATGAGACTTTAATGCTAATAACATTTATCGCAGAGATAAAAACGCTCGAACTCTTGGGAACCAAATGACTTCATTATCTTTTGTTTGCATTGTCAGGCTAAACCAAGATTCCTTTTGCATTTTTAAGCGCCGTAATCCATCATTCCTCTTCTTATCTATGTTGAGTTGATGAGCGGCGAAACGAAGTTCAGCATCTGTAATGGCAGCATCCTGAGCATCAAAAACACTATCTCTATGCTTTTTAGCTTTTGTATAGTCATCCTGAGCACAGTAATACTTATTCCAACTCAAAGTAGTGTTTTTCTGCTTGTGGGTATCATAAGCTCCATCTCTAGTCCTTTCAGCAAGATTTAATAACTCAGATGCTTCTTCTTTAGCTCTATTAAAAGGTGTTATAACGGAATCCAGATGAGCTTGGTTCTCTGCTGTTTCTTTACAATGAACTTCTTTCACTGCTTCCAAGTTTGCAGGCCTAAAAAAACTATTATAAACCTTTTTTCCAGCGATAAGCACTGTTGCAGTTGCTACAAATGTCCCGATGGCTGCTTTAAGCTTGGCATATGATGATGAATCTCTATCGGATGCGTGCGCATGCGAAAAAGGCATTCCAAGAGAGAGGATCACGAGAAGAGCTTTTCTAGATAAACATTTCATAAAACACTCCAAATGATAGTGAAAAATACGATACTTAATGTATTAATATACATAATAGTTCAATTTGTATGCTTGTAAAGACAGTGTCTTCTTTCAAACTGTCACCCCATGTGTTGCGCCATTCTTTGGCGACGCACCTACTGAAAGGTGGCGCCGATTTGCGCTCGCTGCAGATGATTTTGGGGCATGAGAATCTATCGACGGTGCAGATGTATACGCATGTCGAAACATCCCACTTGCGCGCTGTGTACAATAAAAAACACCCGCGGTCGGATTAACTCCAACAGCGGGCGCCCAATTTATCTGTTTGTAAAGGCAATGTCCTAGCTCTCAAGAAAAGATGAGACTTTAATGCTAATAACATTTATCGCCAAGATAAAAACGCTCGAAGTCTTGGAGCCACAATAAATCTGTCGAATTGGCCATCTCGACGAATGGATGCTGCCAGGCAAAACCAAGATTTCTTTTGCATTTCTAAGCGCCATAATGCATCCTCGTTCTCCTTATTTATTTTGTTGAGTCGATCGGTGAAACGAGCATTAGCCTTGTTAATGACAGCATTCTGAGCGGCAACAACTTTACCTCTATCGCATATAGCTTTTTGCCAGGCTGTTTGAGCTGAAAAAAAATTATCGGAAGCTTTCTTAAAAGTTTTAAATTCAAAAGGCTCACTTCGAGCTTTAGCTGCTTTAAGCTCAGCATATACCCTCTTATTGGTCTGACTAGCTTCTTTATAAGTTTTTTCAGCATCCTTTAATGACTGAGATACTTCTTCTTTAGCTCTATTACAAGATTCTATAACAGAATCTAGATCAGCTTTATTATTTGTTGTTTTTTCATTATAAACTTTTTCCACTGCTTCCAAGTTTGCAGGCCTAAAAAAACTATTATAAACATTTTTTCCAGCGATAAGCACTGTTGCAGTTGCTACAAATCCAAGAACAGCCTTGAATTTGCTGGGTGATGAGTCGGTATCAGACGCCTGCGCGAGAGGCATTCCAAGAGAGAGGATCACGAGAAGAGCTTTTCTAGATAAACATTTCATAAAATATTCCTATTCTTTACAACCATCATGAGATCTGTTTTGAGTCAATTTATACGTCGAGTAGGCAAGAATTGATCCAGAAATCGCCGCGAGAGCAAGTGCTGGTTGAGATGTTCTGCCTGAGTACAGCCAATATGCTGACGAGCCTATAAACGTATTAAACACCGTCGTTACGGCAACCGTCAATCCAAGGTAGACTTTAGCGCCAAACATTACCATTTTTGCATCGTAAGAGTGTGTAGCCCGAGGAGTGAGTAATAATACACTTGCCAACATTGCAATCTTTAAAAACATATTCTTTGTTTTCATCAGGAACTCCTTACTCTTATGTAAATCTTTATAGTACTGAACCGATCACAGCTACAACACCTAAAAGATAGAGCTTCATCTTTTCTACAGCGTTTTCATCTTGGCGCATATGGTAATTTTCAACTCGCTCCATCCATGTCTTCTGTTTTTTGTATTCAATCAACTGTTGGCTTATAGCGAGTGTTCCCGCTGCATTGACTGCAGCGCAAGCAAGAGCCGCTTTCGATCCGCAAGCTTTTAAGTCTCTTGGCAAAGCTTGTCTGAGGCTTGGAAACAACAAGCGACCAGCCTGAGAATTGCAGAAACTGCCTTTCAAGAGACTCGCTGTAGCTCCAACAACTGCGCCATCGACAATAGCCGCTTTTAAGTCTCTTACCTCATCGTTGATGTTGGTAGCAGAATAGGCTTGGCATACGGACATACCTGCGATTGCCAGGCTTAATAGCCCAATAAGTAGTCTATTTCTTTTCATGCTATCTCCTGATTTAAAAGGATTATTCTTGATAGTTTTTCTAGTTGAATTGATTGTAACCGAGGATTCACTCTTCGTCAACTGGTTGCTCTACCCCTGCGAGCAGAGGCAGCTACCCAAGATAGTAGAGGTGTCTGCCACCAGGACAGGCCGAAATGAGCTGATTAAAGCCTCACTACATTCTTGAATTTGCTGGGTGATGAGTCGGTGTCGGATGCATGCGCGAGAGGCATTCCAAGAGAGAGGGCCACGAGAAGCGCTTTTTTGGATAAAGATTTCATAAAATACTCCTTAATTAGTACATTGAAGGAATTTTCGTGCTTTTGCTTTAAGCGCGTTGTTCGTTATTTTTGTGCGTTGTAACTGGATATTAGGTAGCCTGTTATTATGCGCAGCAACTCTTTAGGAAGAAGAGCAGCCTTTGTCCTGAATAGCTCTCTTTCTGTCAGAAGAGACTCCATCGATCTCGCAAAATCTTCTCTCTTTTTAATAGCGAGTTTTATCCTGTCCTCAACTGCGCCTATTTCAATCAAACCGATACTGAACGGATCCCTAGAAGAATGTTTCACTTTACCCTTTAATAAATTAAAATGCTCCGTTAATTTTTCAGGGCTCTCACAAAGGCACATTGTAAAAAATTTGCCTCTTTCTTCTTTATCGCAAAAGAGAGCATGTTGTTCAGAGTAAAAGAGGGCATGTTGTCCATGTGAAATAGGATATCCTAAATGGCGATTATTTGGATGAGGGTTTGGCTTGGTTGACAACAAATCCTGCAATCTATGACTTTCATCGCTCATTTTCTCTAGTGCTTTATCTAATTTGATTCCGTGAGAAAGCTTTTCGACTTCGAACCCATGAAGAGGACAACTTTGACCTTGACGCTCCGAACAGCCCGTATGTGAACATTCCACGGGTCTTTGTCCTGCTAGCCTTGCACGACGTATTAGTTCTTTGCCAAGTGGAGTAGCTATTCTTTCAGTTTCTGCCATGGGATCGACAGCTCCGAATGAGAGGGGCCAGGACGAGCTACTACTTGTAGATGGCAACGCTGGAGCGCCTGTGCTACTGGCAACAAGAGCCGAGTTCATCAAGCATAGACTTAGGAGAACGGCACTATTTTTTAAACATATATTCACATGTGACCCTTAGTAATGTATTAAAAAAATCTTTTTATTATATGCCGCAAGTCTTCCTGTTGAGACAAGCTTATGGCTAAATCCTTATAAATGATATGCTTAAGCTTCTTATTTATCATGATAATTCAGATTGAATGCCTTGTAAAGCGGTAAAAATGGCCCTAGTATGACCAAAGCAAGGCGCATCGTAAAGAGTTCCGTAGACGCAGTTATGCCAATAAATAGATTGCTGCCACGGCCCCTTTGAGCAATGTGGCACGATCTTGAGCGCTCACCGTGTCCGTATTGCTGGTTGGCGCAGAGGTTGCTTCCTGTACGATCGCCGATACTGATACTTCTTCATCTGATAAGAAACGCAATATCTTATTCTTCTTCGCTACGCAATAAGTCGCATTCTGTTGCAAAAGAACGTTGATACCAGCTCCGCCGATTGCTCCTATAAGCGCACAACCTATGATGCCGTATCCTCTTTTTGGGACAAAGGGTGTGCAATGTTTTGCAACGCCAGCAGCTGCTCCATACACAAGACCCGTTTGGGCTGCTTGATACGCCATCGGATCGTTTTGGAGCAGTTCATTGTTTTTGCTTGCCACAAATTTCTGTAGCCGCTCAAACTCTTGGCGATATTTGTTGTCGACTTTATCTTCAGTTTTTAGAGTTATTGTGTATGCAAGTGTCACTAACAGAACGGTGGTGCTGAATATTCCTTGTGTGTTCATACGGATCTCCTTAGTAAGTTAGTAAGTATGCAGTACATTTGTGTTTAGTTTGCCAGATAATAGCGATTGACACTATAGCAATTTTACCTTTATTTACTATACTAAAATTATGCTTTTGAGTCTGCATATACAAGCTTGAAAAAGCTCTATTTTTAATGAGAGTTTTATTGATGGAAAATTCATTTTTAGTTGAACAGAAACCATTTATGTCCTTACTGGCATCGATGCAGCCTATCTGTACCAAGCGCACCGCTTTAGATGCAACCAGTTACATTCTGATGCAAGTTGGCTACAAAGAGTTGGTGCTCAAAAGTACCGATCTTGAAATTAGCTTACAAGCAAGTTATCTATTAGATGGTACATCATCATCAGCGACGCCCTATTCATGTATGGTCTCTGGTAAACGCATCTTTGATTTAGTGAAAGAATTGGAAGGCACGATAACCTGTAATCTTGTCGATCAACAATTGGTGTTGAAAGCTGGTGGTGTTACTTTGTCATTAAATATTAAAGATGCTCAAGAATTTCCGCCATTCCCTGAGTGCATCGAAAATCTAATGCGTCTGGATGGCACTGTATTGCTGGATATGTTAAGCAAGGTAGCATTTCTCATCCCACAAAATAATGCTAATCCAGCGCTCAACGGTTTATATCTTGAGGTATCTGAAAAACAGATGAAGATGACCACTACCGATGGTCATTGTCTTGCGCAGGTGAGCACGAGCATGTACACGCTCGATGAGCCGAAGAAATGGTTGTTGCCACGTCGCGCGGTATTTGAAGTTAAAAAGTTGTTAGAGGGGTCAGGCAGCTCTCATCTGTTTCTTGGTCTTTGTGGTAATCAGTTGGTTTTTTCTGGTGACTCATTCAATTTTTTCACCAAGCTTTTGGCTGATCCATTCCCACAATATACCCCTATCTTAAACAAACAGGGCTTTAGACCGGCGACCGTTGACCGTGCCCATTTTATAAAAACATTGCGACGCTCAGTCTGCTTATTGTCTGGCCAATTTATTGCGACACAGTTTGGCTTTCACCGCGATGAGCTGAGTGTTTCGATGGATAACAAAGAGGTTGGGCAGCTTACCGAAAAGCTCGCTTTGGATGCCTTTGAAGGTGATTCCATCGACATTCGTTTTTATGCTCCGTATGTTTTGAGCGGTCTTCAGGCTTTTTCTGACGATAAGTTGTCCTTTTATCTTCACAATGGTTCAAAGCCGATTATCTTTGAATCGACTCATGAAGATAGACAGGTAACCTATTTAGTGATGCCTGTATCCCCAACAACAGCTCAACTATAGGCGGTTGCTGCGGTGCAAGTGACAAACCTGTATTTGAAGAATTTTCGTTGTTTCTCGGAAAAGCAGCTTGCGTTAGACAACTCTTTGGTGCTTTTGCAAGGGCTTAATGGCTCGGGTAAGACATCGCTGATTGAAGCGTTGCATTATCTGTGTTACTTACGTTCATTCAAAACACATACGCCGCGTGAACTTGTACATTTTGGGCAAGATAGTTTTTTCATTAAAGCAACCATTCGTCAATCTGATGATGCATTGCCGCATGAGCTACAAGTTGGCTACTCGGGCAAAAAAAGACTGGTCAAAGTTAACCAACAAGCCGTTGTTTCATATAAAGAGCTGATGGATCATTATCGTGTTGTTACCTTGACCGAAGATGACGGTGAGCTGATCAAAAGTGGTCCTGAAGCGCGTAGGCATTTCATAGACCAGGCCTTGGTGCTTGATGATCCACCGATTTCCCAGAGTCTGCGCATGCTCAAACATTTGGTCGACAGCAGGAATGCTCTGCTGCACAGTGGTTCATATAATGCTCAGTCATTAGAGATTTGGACGCATAAGCTTTGGCTGCAAACGCAGGTCATACGTCAGGCTCGCCAAACGTTGTTAGCTACCTTGGAGCAGGAAGTCATTCGCATTATCGCCTCGATTGATCCATCGATTTTGGTTTCCTTTTCATATCTCCCTAAACAGCTCAATCCAGAACACAGCTTTGAGCAGTTTATGGATTCCTCAGGCAGGCTTTTTCAAGAGGAGTCTCGTTATGGACGCTCATTATTTGGCGCTCATTTGGATGATTTCTCCATTAAGCTACAAGACCGCACAACGAGACAATTTGCCTCTCGCGGGCAGCAAAAGCTCGTGGTTCTGCTCCTTAAGATCGCCCAGGTTACTCATCTGAAAGCCAATAGAGGGTCCGTTATTTTTCTTCTGGATGATTTTATCACCGATTTCGACGATCGGCGCGCTTTGCAGTTGTTGCCTCCTCTGATGACTCTTGGCGGGCAGCTTATCTTCACCTGCCCCAATTTAGGAGGAACGCTTCATAGCCAGCTAGCCAGCATGGGAGCGCAGATAATCACCTTGACTGACTGAATAAAAGAGCCGCTCTGACACTCTTTAAGAATAGGCAGCAG
Source organism: Candidatus Babelota bacterium (assembly GCA_018266085.1). GTDB lineage: Bacteria > Babelota > Babeliae > Babelales > Vermiphilaceae > JAFEAZ01. Next base: position 22,947 of record JAFEAZ010000005.1, on the reverse strand, counting down.
TTTGACAATCGGTAAAAAACTGACTATCATATTCTTTGTATAACGCTTTGTTTGATAGCTTAATTCGTAATAATCTGACACAAAAAAAGTTTGACTTTACGTAAAAACTATTTAAACTTTTGTTGCAGGTGGTAACAATATTCATTGGCACCATCTCTTTTAATCTAGGCTTCATTACTACTCTCCTTTTTTCCATCGCATTGACTTCGGTCAGTGCGATGGATTTTTGTATCTATTTTCCCTTCCCTCTATTTCAGGCTATCTTAATCAACGACATGATTTATTGAGTATGGACCCTTGATACGGGAGCATTTTTAGCAATGAAAGCTACTTTATTGACGCGTATAGCCACACTGTTAAGCATGGCAACCGTATACACCTATGGTATTGAATTTTTGTATCCAGTCTGTACATATACCGATTCAGCCTGTACGTATCAGAAGTTACTTGTATTGCATCAAAAGAACGCAACTCAGACAATGCTCTGGTCATGGGATCCGATAACGCATCGAGCAGAGCAACTGTTACCCGGCTCTTTTACACCGGCAGGAGTCTGTTTATTGGCATCGGGCGCAGGGTTCAGCTTCATTGATAATGGTAGAATTCGCATCAAAGAATTTATCAAGCGTTCAGCTCGCTCGGTTGAAAGTGAAGCGTTGATTAGCAATAGCGGGCCTATCTCTTGGTATGCCAATGATGTTGGTTATTTTCACGCGCTCGATAGACATTATTATGCTCTGTTTTCGATCAGCCGCACTGGCGATATAGCTCGTTGTGTTGCTCTACCGGCTCGAGACTGTATGTATCCAGCCTTGAGCAATGGTTCATTGTTTTATATTCAAAGGGCAGAACAGAAGCAGGCGACTGGTCATGAGAGCCACTATACCATTGTTGAGCAGGTAGTTGCTCAACCGCATACCCAAGTGGTGTGTGTAGATTTTCAAAACCGTCCTATTATTTTTTTGCAGATGGCCGATGCCAACCAGGGCTTTTTTGTTGAGCATCCCAGTCACATAGATCCTGATGCACCCATAATCACGTGTGCCTATCATCAATTATTACGCAGCGATAAGACAGAGTGGGAAACGCATCAGCTCTTTAGTTTTTCTATTCCTACCTGTCTCATACATGGCTCACGTGATCAGCGGCTGTATGAATCTATTCTTCCGTTGCTGCCACGTAGGGCTGACGGAATCATATATTATGTCGACTACACCGCCATGGGTCACGGCACCATCTGCAGTTATAATTGTACGACCAAAAAACAGGAGCTATACCCAAATTCCTGCACGGAGTATCCTCTTGCTCCTTTGAGCAATGGTCATTCGGTTATGTATGGCGGCAGTATTTCCTATTACGAGCGAACCATTACAACAGCGGACCACGCCCCTTGCGCATACCTTGACGCAGATGGCAATCTCTGCTTTTCTTTTCCCTGTATGCCTGTGGCGCACCAATAAAGCCTTCTGGGAAGGCGTTTTTATATATCTAAATTCAGATAGGCAATATAAATGTTAACATAATGAGCCTTATCGGGCCGATTCAACTATTTTGTGTAAAATTAAGGATGGCTCGCAATATGATTGATTTTCAGTCTGAATTTTGGCATTATAAAAGTAAGCTGTTTTTAATAATTATAATATAAGGAACTTTTATGAATATAAAAAATAAGACGCGTTTGGCTGCGCTCTTTCTCATGTTGGCACTATTTGTGTCTTCTGAAGTCAGCGCTATGACAGCAGTAAGGCGGGCGGCTGCCAAATCTTGCGCGGCAATACGTCTATCGACCCCTCGAGTTAAATTGCCATCGATACCATCAGAAACCAGAGCTTTCGGCTCTCTTTCACCCGCAACCGGTTCGTTTTCGAACCGGCCGGTCATAAAGAGTCCAGTCTTAAGTAGACAACCAAAGCGCTCTTATACCTACTATACGAGTCATCCAAAATCAGCTGCTGCAGAGCGGCTCTTATTGGCCGTAATCTCGGACAATCAAGACATGTTACATAATCTGGTTAAGCGCAAGGCTGTTGACCTCAATGCTTTGATTTTCGATCATCGCGATCGTGATAGAGCAGCTCGTGATAGAGCAGATTTTACCATATTACATGTTGCAGTGATGGATCCTTACCCAAATCTTGACATGATAGATGCACTAGTTGCTTCTGGTGCAAATGTTAATGCAAAAAGCAGGAATGGTGATACACCATTGCACGAAGCTGTTAAGAATTTTCAAGCCAACATTGATCTAGTCAAGACATTAGTTCGCAAAGGCGCTAATCCAAATGAGGTAAATAATGACAACCATTCTCCTCTTTATGTCGCACAAAAATACATGTTCGATGTTATTAAGCCTAGCAAAGATGATGATCGAATAAAGAATTTTAATGAAATAATAAGCTTCTTAGAGCCTTTGACTAAGGAATCACCACGGTTTGTACCGATGACTAAGGAATCACTACGGTTTGTACCGACGTTAAAAGATACGTTAGAAATAGCGATAAAAAATGCTGAAAAAGATGCTGATCTATCAACATTGAAAGAGTTACTGATTAAGCAACAACTCAGTTCAGATGTCCTCGCCCAAGCATCGTCATGGATTAAGTTTTACTATGGAAGCAAGAGTGTTAATGTTCTTGGTGCGCTCATCGATGCCGGCCTTGATGTTAATACAAAAAATATGTACGGAGATACTTTGTTGCATAGAGCAGCAATCAGTAGCAACCTGCCAGCAGTAAAGCTGTTACTTGCAAAACAAGCCGACCCAAATGCTGTCAATTCTGAAGGTAAAACCGCGTTAAATGCAGCCCTAACAAATTATACCTATCATCAAAATCCATTTAGCAAAGAGAGAGAGAGATCCGATCTAGATAATCGCGTTGCCATCATTAGATTGTTAGATAGCGTAACAACGGAAGACACAGAGGTCCCTGCTTTCAGTAGAGAGTCCGATTTAGACTGAGCTCCTATACAAGCAAAATAACGCGTTCTCTTGTATGTATTTATACATGCATGAAAGAGAACGCGTTCTCGTAAGATTATAGATTATGTTCATGAAGCACTTTTGGTGTATGCGACAAAAATGATGGGCGCATGGAGACTCATCGTCGAAGAGCGTAGGTATTTTTCTGCTTTTTTGTACCATGATGAGTTTACCAATTTTGGACAGGGCTCGATTACCATGCAATCAAACAGGCACTGCTCATTAAAAAAGCTCTCGATACATGTTTGTGTTGCCAGCTCATCAGAGCAGTCATATATATCGGTCATAAAGGCTATTTCGTTGGCCGTTATGCAGGTAATAGCAGTATAACAATTGAGAGAGCTTAATAATGCTTCAAGCAGCATTCTTCCCTTTTCAACCGATTCAATTTCAATATGATGAATCCCCGGCGTTATGAACAGGGCGTGCAGATCGATAATCGCCTGTTCGGTGTAGGGGAATGGGATATAATGTGATTTTTTATGGGAAGGCATGACCTGATATTCACTAAGCATGTCGACCTGGCGGAGCTGTTCCATGAGCAGGCTCTCCTTTATATAGCTCGTGATTATTTCACATACTATCTGCAAGGCAAAGCGCGTTTTTAGGTGTCATCACAGAAGGTACAGCATCAGATCATGCGATTGCAACAAATTCTTTTTGATTGTAATTTTGTTGACTGAAAAAACTTTATTAAAATTTCCAACTAAGGATTAAGCAGGCTCTTTTTATGCCATAACCCACACAACGATATTGCCATTGCGTCGGTGACATCCTCTTTTTTTGGCTTTTCAAGCTTGGGGAAAAGCTGCAACATAACGCGAGCGACTTGATCTTTCGATGCGCCGCCATACCCAGTTACGGATTGTTTTATTTCTCGCGGTGAGAATTCATGCAGCGTAAGGCCATGTGTATGAGTGAGGAGATAGAGAATACCACGCAAATATCCTAGTTTAAGGAAGTTCTGTGCGTTTTTGCCTAAGAATGGTGTTTCGATCGCTAAGTCAGTGACATGCCATTGCTTGATTTTTCCATCGAGGAAGGCGTGGAATATACCGACCCGTTCAACTAAACTCTTGTTCGGTGACATGCTCAGATAGCCGACGTCCAAGAGCACCACGGAGCGTTGATCTTTTTTTAATATTGAAAATCCTGCGAAATGAAAGCCTGGATCAACACCTAAAACGACCATTAGCTACCTCCTCTTAATTTTTCATGTTATTACTGTATTCCTAGTTTATTCCCTATAATTTTTATTTAATATGTTTATTTTCAAAGTTTATATCATGGTTTATATCATGCGTTACGTCGTTATTATTATTTAGTTATCATCCTTACTCCTTATCTTAATCACGCGACTTTCGTTCATACGTTGATATACACTCTGCTCCCAATACCTAACTCCATAACACCCTATCATAATCCAAATACTTGTTATTTCGCTTCCAAATTGCTCGGTTTGCTCGCTCAAATCCAAATTGCTCGGTTTGCTCGCTCAAAGTTAACAAAACCCCCTTGAATTATCGGACGTTATTGTCTGAAAAGCACCTTTGCAGCTTTTAGTCCTCCCTCCTCATTTTTACCCTTAAAAAGCCTTGTGTTGGTGGTTAAATTGACTTTTTCCGAGTATTTTATATCCTAATAGCAACAATGCCCTTAATTCACCTGTTTTTATGGGAAAGTCTTATGAAGCAACAACTCTTACGTCACTATCTGTTTCTTGCCGTCGGGCTTACGGCTTTTCATATGCCACATGCGCAATCTATGCAAACAGATCAAGAAACAGCATTGCGTGAACTTCTAGAACAACACTCAGAAAAAATTGCACAAGTGACTCCTTTTGTTCATGAACAACTGAGCAAAGCAGGCTGCTCAAATCCAGAATCTATTCCCGTTATTCCTTTTCACACATTCGGAGCAAACTCGGACTATGGAATATTCGTCCCTATACACGAACTGAGCACACTGCTAAAAGAAAGAGCTGAGAGACGCATTGAAACGCTTGAAGATGCCACTCGTTTTAAAGAGAATCTAAGGGGAAATTTTTTTCTACATCTGGTGTATGGAGAATTGCCTAAAGATAAAGACTTCTTTCAAAATGTTGCTGCTCTGAAAGAGTTCGTAGAACAAAGGCTTGAATATCGTATTAACAACGTAATTGGCACCCTGCATCATGAAGCAGCACATTACAAGAACAACGACAGCTACAAGAAAAAAAGGTTTGACGGCAACCTCTCGAAAGCAACTACGGTTATGGCTGTTGGAACAATGGTGGTATGTGCGATTAGGCTCTACTTGCTGGACAATCAACAATGGCAAAATCGCTGTGTACATTTTGCAGGCGCCACCATCTTAAGCCGTTTCCTTGCTCCCGCTATCTCTAATACTTATTCTCGCGAACTTGAATGGCGCGCGGATGAAAGCATACCAAACGAAACTAAGATCTTACGCGCACGCGCACAACATTTTGAAGTGGATGATAAAAGTGCGCGCCGCAGGCGCAAAGAGATGTTTTATAAAGACGCAATGATCGACCTCAAAAATACTGCGCCTATAGTCAATGCTGTATTATCAACACATCCACGACATAAACTCCGCGAGCTACGCTTCATAGAACGTGCCGAAGCTGTAGAACAAGGCAAGCCAATACCGGCACGATCAAGATTCAGGTCTTGCGTCATTTCTTAATCAGAGCACAGTACTTTGATAGGCCAATCTACCACAGGTTGGCCTTTTCTTTACGCATTAAACTTCCAACCCAAACTAATAAGTGCGCCAATTTCATTGCGCGTCTGACAACCGAATAGATGTTGCACCGGCAACAGACTAATGCCGGCTTGGGCAACAAAGCGTTCCGACGAAGCCCAGAATGATGGCGTGAGATACAATAGGTTGCTACCGCTGTTACGCACCGTCACCGAGTGACACTGATCCCGCGTTGTGTAGATACCGTCAAGCTCAATCATCCATGTGAAAATCCAACCATTGCGCGTGGTAATGTTTTTACCAAACCCACCTTGATATAAAAAGCTGCTGCCAGCACGTAGCTTACGTCCCTTGGTCTCTAGGTTGCCACCAGCCGAAAGGAACCAAAGCCAATCGGGTGCATAGTAACTCAGCGTGCCTCCAAATAAGAAACTGGTTGCCCCTGACCCCAATACTGGTCTTCCTGTCTTCGTTGATCCCGTTGGCACATACAGTGCGGTTAAAACTGTTGCCTGATAGGTTGAGCGCACCGCTTGCTTTTCATAAAATGCATACTCAATCTGTGCGAATATATCCCCCAAACCCGAAGATCTATTACCATCATCTTTGATAAAAGAAAAGGGAATCCCTAACCCTATAGAACAGGAATCACTGATACCGTATAAAAGATACGGGACTGCACCAATCGAATGCTTTTTCGGTCCAAAAAGAGGAAGTAACGCTAGAAAAGCCATGAAGTCTCCCTTATCGACAACGTTTTGCCCAAGGCTGAAAAGAGGGCTTGGTTGTTGTGAAAGTGGCAATAAGAAGTTACCCTCTTTGACCTGCTCTACCGGCTCTTTTTCTTCTTTAGCTTCTAGCGTAGTGCCAACACTCATCATTAACAGCGTGAGACTCATTACACAAACTGCTGCTTTGTTTATCTTTACCATACTACATACACCTCTTTTGTGTGCTTCATGCTATCAATCTATTTCCTTTGGGTCAGTTATACCATAGACTCTTCCATTACAAAAGAATGATCTCACCATGAGGAACTGTGTATGGCATCCGTCATAAAAAATTTCTTCATCTACTCAGCAAGCGCCCTACTGCTACGAGGAGCATCGGTCGTTGTCGCCCCGCTTACCTTACACCTGCTGTCACCAAGCGAATATGGTCTTGTAGCGCTGCTTCACAGCTTTTCAAGCATAACCACAATTCTTATGGGTTTCGGTTTGCGACAACTACTTTCGATAGAATTTTTCCATTATACGGGAGCAGAACAACGCACACTTGTTAATCGTATACTCGCTCTGTATTGCGTGGTGGCCACCCCACTGTTTTTGAGTGCTCTTGCCGGATGCAGTTATATTAATCGCTCTCTATTTTCAAACACAGCAACAAACGGCCTCATTAGCATCACGCTGGTCTACTGTTATATCTTCTTTTTCGTCGAGCTACTGTATCAGATTTTGCGGTACCAAGAAAAGGTGCGCTTGGTTACCTGGTTGCAGACAAGTTCAGCATTAGGCATCATATGTTTAAACGTTCTGCTTCTGGCATGGTGCCATGCTGGTGTGTATAGCGCAATAACGAGCTACTGCATCTGTTATGGTGCCGTATGCGTATGGGGAGCCTACCGGTATCGCCATTATTACGGACAAACAACAGACAGGCTACGCACAAGCTTGCAACAGCTGCCTTGCTATCTTCGCATGAGCCTCCCCTTCTTGCCAACCGTACTGTGTAGCTGGGTCTTGTCTTCGAGTGACCGTTGGTTGTTAGCACGCATGACAACGTTGCACGATGTGGGAATCTATTCCTTGGCGGACGCTTTTGGGCAACTCTATCTGCTCGTTGTTCTGCAGCCGATTAGCAATGCGTATCTTCCTCGCCTGATGCGATTATTTAAAACGGATGAAAATCTTGTCGCGACTGAACAGAATAACCGAAAAAATACCCTCTACGGTATGCTCATTGCAACATCGATTATTTCTGCCGGCTACTGTATAGGCAAGCCATTGGTGATACTGTTGCTCCCAAGCAGTTACCACCAAGCGGTTGGCTATATCTGGTACATTCTGATGGGGTACGTATTACTTACCGGCACCTACTGCTTTTCTGCACTGATACAGTTTTGCAAATGTCGCTGGTTCTTGAGTTTCTCGCTCATGGTACCAGCACTGTGCAACCTTCTTTTTAATGTACTGTTAATACCGCTCTGGGGGCTACATGGATGCGTTATGGCCACCCTCATCGCGCAAGCGGTCTATTGCGCCACCACCTATTGGTATGGCGGCAGGATTCTCAAGGGCTTGGCAGGCGAGTCTTATAAAACTCGGCAAGCCCCCGCATATAGCCTCGTGCATAGGCAGCATCACGCACCAGTATCAGCTGCACAAAAAGCCCCATGATAGACCATGCATACGGCAGAATACGCCAGCGAGCATGCGGATAGATATTCTTAAAAAAAAGGTAACTATAGTTGCGAATGAACATAGCGCGGTTTGCTTCTATTTTATCGCGACTCACCGGGCTCTGCATGTGCTGCAGTTGTGCTGCAGGGTTGTAAAAAAGCGGCGCGTACCGCGAAACACGATAAGAAAGATCAACATCTTCCATGTACCCATAGCCACCCAAACGCTCATCAAAGTGATGACGTGCAAATATGGCACGCCTATAAGCCATATTGCATCCTCCTAACACCTCTACGTGCGCCGATTGTGGCGAACCATACGGATGTAACGGCATACCGGAGATCGTGAAGATGCCTCGCGGGTCTAAGCGTGGCAATAAAAAGATTTTTCTGAGCGTATAATCGATGAATGGTTTTTTATAGGTGTCATTCGTTACATTCCCCATGCCACCAGCATAGTGCGGGTTAGCCTCAAAAACGGCCTGCATCGCTTTAAGGTAGTCAGGAGCCAAGATAACATCATCATCAAAAAAGTAGAGAATTTTGCTCGTTGCACGAGCCACAGCCTGGTTGCGCTGATAGGTCAACCCAGCTCTTGTATGTGCATAAACAACTGCTATGCCCTCATGTTCTAACGCGCGGCACATCTCATTAAAGGGTGCATGTTCTGTCAGCGGTTGATCACTGCTGTCGACAACAACCAGTTCATTCGGCTTGCTGCTCTGTGTTTTTAATGAGCTCAAAAAAGTCATTATATCGTGAGGCCGATTTCGTGAGCATATAAGAACGCTACAACTCAACCTGCTTTTTTCTATCATTAAGCACCCTACTCACTTGTTTACTACAATCATCAATCGATCCGCTACGATAGGTTGTTGTTCTGTTATGGCGTAAACATACATCAGATGCAACAACTGGTATACCTATATGGTGTGCCTCATCTTCACTCACGCTCGCACCATCACACAACGTCGGACGCAACAAAAGGTCCGTTTTCTGCAATAAAGGCCATAACTGGTGCACTCCGTTGATCATGCATACGGCGTCCTGCAATCCGTACTCAACAATACGTGACAACAACACTCTATAATAGCCTGGCTCATCGATCGTGCCAACAAGACAGACAAGCCCTGCGTTAGGAAATTCGGCACGCAGCTTCCTCAACACCTCAAGACCGGTATCAACACCATACAGATCACGACCATCGAGAAAAACTAATCTGGTACATGCTAGCGTAATGAGCGGACTGTGCGTAGCGCGAAAGGCTGCAAACCGATCGGGCAATGGCGCAACGGTAGCAGCAGCGTAAGAGGCCGGCACGAATGCGCGCTCCACAGAGACTGCAGGTGCAGCATCGATGGCCGCATCACAATAACTTTGGTAGGTGCTATCACCAATGAGTACTTGTTGATCGATAAAGGGTATAAGCCTATTTAGACTGTTTCTAAAGCGTACAGGGCGCTTTAAAAGATGCAGACAATCATGATCAACGGTCGTCAGCATGTAGCCTAAAAAACGCTTCATCATGATAAGGAGTTTAAGCTCTGTGTCACTTTTGGGCAATGAAAGCGTGTGATAATAGATAATGTCCGGACAGACTGAAAGCACACGATACGCAACGGCAAGCAGATAGAACGGGTACCAACGGTAGCGGTAGGTTGCGAGCGTATTATGATGAAAAACGCGGTTACCTTGCCGCTCAAATTTATCCTTCACCGTTTGAAAATGAACACTGATCCCACCATAGGGTGGCGGCATGGGCGGCCCACACATGAGAATCTTTTTGTTCACTATACCATCTGAGTAGCTATGATTCTGTATCGAGAGATCTTTCTTCATACCGCCCTTTCATCAACGCTTGCGTACTCTGCCTGCTGCGTAGCACTGATAATCGCCTTTACATGCTCATGCCATGTGCCATGCATAACAACATACTGGCGCCCCAACGCACCACGCGTTTCTCGCGTCTGCGTATCTTCATGCATCAGCTGGCATGCCGCATCAACAAAAGCCTGTGTATCACTCGGATCCACTAAAATACCAATGCTGCTCAGAATGTCGGCAACCTGTGTTATGTCCGATGCAATAATCGGTTTTGCCATACTCATATATTCAAACAGTTTTATTGGTGAACCAAAAAATGGCGTACCATCAGGATTCGGCTGTGTCGGTAACAGAAAGGCATCACAAGCGGCAAGATACTGATGCGCTGTATGTTGCGGCACCCTGCCTGTACAGGTAACTACGTCATCCGATATTCCTGCCAAGAGCAGCTGCTTGCACAGCCATGCGTGCAGCTCACCATCACCAATTAATAAAAAGGCTGCCTTGGGCTCACGCGCTACGATAGCAGGAATCATAGCGGCCAGTTGATTGATGCCGTGCCATGGCGAAAAGGTGCCCACAAAACCGAACAGGAAACGTTCTTGATAGGCATACTGTTGGCGTATACGCTCACGCTCACCAACAAGCTTCGACGGATCAAGCTGATCAGTATCAACCCCATTCGCTTTCAGTATAAGTTTGTCTGTGCAGAGGCCAGTCTGTACCAGCTGCTGATAACTTGCATTCGATACCACCACAATATGCGTTGCCCAACGTAAGCATCTGTCTTCAAAAAAACGCAAAAGCCACTGCAGCGAGAAATAAGACCCTGTCTGCCAATGGCGTGCCATCCAGACCTCAGAACCATTATATTCGAGCGTCAAAGGCACGCGCAACCACCAGGCGACCAACACCCCTATCAGACAAAAAGGTGCATGCCGTTGATACACGTGAGTAATATGTTTGCCCGAGCAAAGGCGTATGATACGTATCGTGAAGAAGATATTTGAAAGGAGGCTGTTGATTTTCCAGCGTAGCGGTTTAAAAAGTCGCGGCATACGCAGCTGATGGAATGCGGGCAGTGACAACAAACGCAATGGCTCGAATAATGCTGACGACACGCAGATAACTGACCAGTTATTACTCATAAATCCTTTGATAACGCCAAGCGTATGCGCAACCGATCCACCAGCAGTCAACTGCTGCCCACCCAGGTCAACACGTAGATACAAAACGCTCTTGTGTGATGCTCTTCCGTTCATGAGCGAGCCCCCGTTGCCATTAAATTTTGTAAAACCCATAACTGATAGCCGAAATCGACGCACTCTTTTTCGTTTGCTCTGCGCAATGCATCGATAGCTTTGAAGTTCAACAGCTCTGCCCATGGGTTGTGTGTATCGTGCACCATCTGCTCAAAAAATGGTTTAAAGTAGCTTCCCTTTTTAAACCAGCGCGTCACCGGAGCTGCAAAACCGATCTTTTGCCGATAGATAATCTCTGTCGGCAAGATCCCTTCACTCGCTTTTTTCAGCAGATATTTGGTAACCCCGTTTTTAAGCTGCAGCTCTTGGGGAATCGTCAATGCATACGCAACAAGCTTTGGGTCTAAAAAGGGCACACGCCCTTCTATACTTGATGCCATGGTCATCTTATCAAGACGCGTCAACAACAGCTCTGGCAAGCGGTGTTGTAGCTCACGGTACATCATGTGGGTTAACATACTTGCTTGTGGATTACGCTGTACCATCCGTCTGCGGAGGTACTCAACGTAGTCATGACTCTCGTGTGTTTGGCGCATGCCCGGCAGTAAGGCCGCAACAACAGGGTCTGGATCATGAAAATGCGTATTCATGAACTCCTGCTTCCAAGAATCATAAAATACGGTGGCACCACTCCAAAAAAGTTCGTTTCCCGCTGCCCACATATGCAATAATGCTTTACGAGCAGGCAGCTCATGCTGATATGCGCCTACCAGACGTGCAGCAGATCTTCGTGCAACCGCGGGTATATAGCGCTGTGATTGTTGCCAAAGCGGCTGCCATGCAAGATATTTTGCGTACATCTCATAGCCGCAAAAGAGCTCATCCGCTCCTTCACCCGTCAACATAACCGTGACGCCTGCCTGTTTGGCTGCCTGTGCAATCGCATAGATCGGTATTGCAACACAATCACCGATCGGCTCATCCTGCAGCTGCACCATCTTTTGAAAAATGGTAAAGGCCTGCTGCTCATCGAGCATGATCTCATGATGCTCAGTTTTGCAATAATCAGCCACGCGACGCGCCCAGTGGCGTTCATCTCGCTCACCAGTGCCGAACGAAACGGTAAAGGTTTTAACGCGATCAATCTGCTGCGACATCAGAGCAACAATCAGACTCGAATCTAAACCGCCCGACAAAAAAGCGCCCACCGGCACATCGGCAATCATACGCTTGCCGACCGATTCATGCATCAGTGAACGAATCTGTGCGATGCATGCTGATTCACTCAGCACATAGAGATCATTGTGCGCTGGCACCAAGGCGAGCACCGAGTACCATTGCTTGAAAGAGATTGAGCGCTGCGCGTCAAGCTTCAGGTAGTGGCCTGCCGGTAGTTTATAGATATCTTGATAGAGCGTCAGCGGTGCAGGTGGCACTAAAAAGGTCAAATAGTGGGAGACTGCGTGAGGGTTTATCGTTGTGGTCATCCAAGGCAGTGACCACAACGCTTTGATCTCTGATGCAAAGGACAACATGCCACCCATGGTCGAGAAATAAAGCGGTTTTATACCGATACGATCACGTATCAGATAGAGCTCGTTGCGCCGTGCATCGAAAATAATGAGCGCAAACATACCGTCAAATTTCTGCAAACAGTCTATGCCCCACTGCTGGTAGGCGTACACGATCGTTTCGGTATCGCAATTTGAGCGGTACACGTAGCCATACGATTCTAATTCTGCACGCAATGCGACATGATTATAGATTTCGCCGTTAAAGCAGACCACGACCGATTGATCTGCATTGGTCATTGGTTGTAGACCAGCATCAGAGGTATCAAGAATGCTCAGACGCCGATGAGAGAGCCCTATGCCTGCTGTTGGTGAGATCCACAGTCCAGACCCGTCAGGGCCGCGATGTGCTTGTTTGTGGTGCATCCGCGTGAGCAGATCAGCGTCGATGGCATAGGGTGCAGTAAGACGCGCATAACCGGCAACACCACACATACTCCACCTATTACTTCTGATGAATCCTTATTTTGCCTAAAGTTGGCACAAGCTACCACACCCTGGCAAAAACTGCACGTCTTTTGTGGTGAGAACATAATGGAGGTGTTATGCGACATTGTAGAGCAAAACAGTTGCTATAATTCTCATTCGATTTATCCTGCACTAATCAGTAACGCACTAAGAGATTATTCATCACAAAGGCTTGTTCATGCATAAAACTCCAACCATAAAATCGATCTTTGTTTTTTTGTCGTATGGTTTGATGACTCAATCGCTAACAACCATTACGAGTGAAAGAACTGTTGTTCCACAAAAAAATAACACGTACGAATTTCATAATGACGCTGAAGAACTTTTACCAAAGCCGCTTAGATCTCTTATTGGTGAATATGCACTTGATCTCTCTCAATGGGATCCCTCTCTCTATAAAGTTCGCGCAATCTATAAACACCCATCGCGTAAATTTGCTGAACACGTGAAAGAGTTTGATGCTCTCCCCGAACCAACCTATCCTCACAAAGCAGTAACCTCTTATGGTGAGTCCTGCTATAATACTGTGCGTGTGACTAATCTTTATATTCAAGGTCTAGATTGCCAAGTTATTGTGCATGATCTCATCGCTCATGATGGGCCTTTGAAGGATTACTCTCGCACAGCAATTGCAAAAACATGTCCTAATCCACATAATACTCATAGGATCAGATTGCTCTTCAAATACGTGCTCGAACTTAATGGTAAGGATTACATCCGTACTCCAGGTGTTCTTATTGTAGCAGAGCAGGAGCCGTCTGCAGAATCTATCTTGCAAAGAGCGGGCTTGCATCCTGTTCAATCAAAATACTGTTCCGTCCTCCAATGTTGGCAGCTGGCGAACTGCGCAAAGCATCGATAATGCTCAACAAAGAGCACAAAAAAGCCCGGGAAGTACCCCGAGCTTTCGATTCATAGGTATCTGCGCGCATCGTTACTGAACCAACTCACACTTAAATTCATTGATAATGGCTGTGATTCCCTGCCAATAAAGAGAGGATCCCATCGTAGTACCAATCGATAAGTCTAACCACCTAAATGGCTTATCAACATTTAACTGCCAGTCGGGCATACTGTTTTGTTCTTGCGTAGGAAGATGTACATCGAGCACAGCGTCAAAGAGATACTCTGCTCTGTCACTGTCTAAATTCTTTAAACCGTTGGCTGTAGAAACAGTGTGTGATTGTACGTGATACCTAAAATCAACAGCTTCAAGAATCAACCAGTCTAACAAATTATTAACGTTATCTACTGATAGCTTATGAGCATTCTCAATAATTACCGTACATGTGAGATGCACTTTCATCATATCGCCAGCCGAAGCGCTGCGCACTTTTGCAAGCAGTCCGCTAGATACGCAGAGCAGTAAACTTAAAATATATTTTTGCATAATTGTTTTCTTCTTTTACTTAACCAACTCACACTTAAACTCATTGATCTTAACCTTGCAGCCATATTTTTGACGTACATACTCACCCAGCTTAGCGCCGGTGGCTAATGATGCAAATAAGGAAGAGCTTACATCGATTTGAGTTGACTGAACGAACCCTTTTGCCTTCAGATGCAGCTTTAAGGTTTTAAGCCAGGTGGTTGTTTCGAAAGAACGGTTACAGTTGCCGAGATCGAACTCATGCTTGATCGTTCTGTGCATCATCTTGTTATGAGCTCTATTGAGAATAAGCGTCTCGAACAGCAGTTTACAGTTTTTGTTTGCTGCAGGGTTCACCACTGCTTCAGCATCAAAACTATACTGTATCGTCGAGTCGTTTATCTTCTTGCAGGTATACGACTTGACGGTATACGAATGTATATACCCTTTGGCCTTAAAATCCTCTAGCTGCTCCAAGCAAACATTGACCGCTTCTGGACCTTTCTGCTCAAAGATACTGATCACTTTCTGAGCATGCTCAAGAGTAACGTCACATTTTAAGTGGATTTTCGCCTCGTTTGCCACTGCAGATGTGCAGGTGGCTACTGCTGGCGAGATGAGGGCTGCTAAGGATAGTAAGATAGTTGTTAGTCGCTTCATAGGTTTTTCCCCTTAAAAAGGCTTTTAACGCTCAGAAATGCAATCTTTCACTACTCCTAGAATACCAGGAAGCTCCTCTGGGCTCAAAAGCTCCCATCCAATCGATGCTTTGATGGTATTTACCCTGTAAAAAAGCCCCTGGCTTGGTTGCCAAGGGCTACTAAAGAGCAAAAAAGGAGAGCTTTCAGCTTCAGCCATGAATTTTACGGATCTCAAACAGAGAGCCTAGCATACGAGTCCCTGCCCGCATAACCTGAAGCTTGCTGTCAGCCTGGTCACGCCACACGGTCGGCGCCTCTTTGATGGTGTACCCATATTTTTTGCATAAGTAGAGCAGCTCTACGTCGAAAGCCCACTGAGCAACCTGCAACTGCGGTGCTATCTTTTCAATGACATGGCGCTTAAAAATCTTTGCCCCACATTGATAGTCACTGTAGGATAACCCGAACATGCAGCGGATCAAAGAATGGTAGACCAACTTGCGGCCCCATTTTTTAATAAATGGCCGCTGAGGGCAGATATCCGATCCCGACATGTAGCGATTGGCAATAACCCCGTCATACTGATTAAGGTAAGGAATCAGGGCAGCATAATCTTGTGGTAAGGTAGCCATATCGGCATCAACAAAGCCTATGATATCGTTGGAACGGCTTAAAGCATCACAAAAACCGAGCTTGACAGCCAAGCCCTTACCTGCTTTTGGTTCATCGATAATAATGATATTGCCGTGTGCTGCTTGTGCTCGTTCGACCACCGCGAGCGTATTGTCAGCACACCCATTGAGCACGACTACCAGTTCATAGGCAACGCCTTGCTCTTTTTCGTAGTTTTTAAAATAGGCACTGTAAGCGTCTAGGGTGCGGCCAATGCGCCCCGATTCATTATGAGCAGGAATAACAATACTCATTCGCTTCATAGAAGATCTTCCCTTAGCACGAGTAAGCTTTTTTTACCGAGAGCAACAAACTTTATTGATAATCAATAGTCTAGCCGATTCGACTGATTTTGTCACAAAAAAGACCTATGGTGTTGGTGACCATAGGTCTTTGCTTAAAAACTCATGCTTTGACCTGGTATGTTTATTCGAATAATGTCTGCAAAAAGGCAACGAGCTTCTGTTTGACCAGGTAGTTATGTGCCATGTTCACATGCACATTGCCATCGCTCAGCTCAGCTATGAGCACCCCGTTGCTGTTGGCCAATAGATTATGCACCTCAAAAAATGGTATCGCTCGCTGAGCACAGACAGATTTCAAGCATGCGTTCAACTGCCTGGTAATAGCAACCCGTTCCTCAAGGGATCCGCAGCGTGGGTACTGTGCATTAAACGCTTGGTCCGTTGGCGGCATAACCTCCATCACGATACAAGTGCACTGTTGGTATAAAGCGCGATTACGTAGAATCATGTCAGTATACTTGATCACGAGCTCCTCTATAATGACATCAACATCTACCCCGCGTTTATCGCACTGGTTGCCAATGTGACAACGTACATCGATTTCTCCAAACACAAAAACTGCTATTTCTCCTTCGGCAACGCCATACTGAGGCAAGCTGTTCCTGCCGAGCTTGACACCACTCTCAACAATACCGTTTGTTGCGACACCATGCATCGTTTTTGGACCCAAATAATGGACCGCAAGCGGCAGCGACAACCCTTGATACAAGAACGTATACTCATTCCTGTAATGATCGGTGAAGCAGTGCATAGCATGACTGTCACCAAACAGATGCACCCGTGGCAAGCAAAAACTCAACGATCCCAGCGATAGAAAGAAGATCGTTACAACCTTTTTTATACGTGTTACCATGACAGTAGAACCCTTTTTGTATAGAGTATTTGAACCTTCTGTTGAACAATACACCCAAGAAATACCATGATGCAACGCATAACAAAAAAAGAGCTTTTACCCTTAATCAAGCAGTATCTGCCCGATGACCCGATCATTGTCGAAGCCGGTTGTTTTGATGGTGGCGACACGCTCCAATTAAGCGCTTTCTGGCCACAGGCAACGATTCATGCTTTTGAGCCAGTGCCTGAAATTTTTAGCATGCTTACTCATAACACACACCATAACCCTGCCATTATGCGACATAATTGCGCTCTTGCAGCACATACCGGAACAGCGCAATTGCATCTGTCATCACGCCCTACCGCACCTGATGAGCCATTTCGCGCAGGCTCACTGCTTGCCCCGAAAGAGCGTTTAACCTGGTCGAATGTCACCTACCCAAAAACTATCACGGTCGACACAATCACGCTCGATAGATGGGCAGAGCAACAACAGCTCGACCATATAGATTTTTTGTGGCTTGATGTACAAGGCTTCGCTCTGCCCATTCTGCAAGCAGCGCCACAGATACTCAAAACGCTGCGCGTACTCTATGTTGAGGTTGAATTTATCGAAGCGTACGAAGGGCAGCATCAGTACCATGCAGTAAGAACATGGTTAGAGTCACAGGGATTTACCATGATTGCGCGTGATTTTGACGATACCCCACACTGGTTTTTTGGCAACGCAATATTGGTGAATAACGCATTTCTTTAGTCAAAATCGTTGGTCCACGACGTTGCCCAGTGATGCAACGCAAATGATTCAGGGCGAATATACCGCATGATACAATCACGATCTCTGTTGCTACGCAAGGCTCCTGACCATGGATAAAAAAAGGTAGGCGGGAAGATCACCGTCTTGTGTAATTTATCATGCTCCATAAGCGCTTGCACAATACATCGATAAAAATAATCGGGGCCGGTTCGCCCAATAATTGCCGCTGCGTTGTTCGAGGATCGCACCGATTTTTTTATGCCCTTAATACAGCGTTTTAAGATCGGATGCCCCGGTTTTGAACCGATGAGCCCATTGAGTACATACAGCGATCCGCCACCAGGGTTCGGGTAAGAACCGGTATAAAAATCACAACAATGGTGCAAAACATCAAAGGGCTGCAGACATTCAAAATCCGTATCAACATAAAGCCCACCAAATCTATAGAGCACCTCATACCGCACTATGTCGGATTTCTCACCATAATTGGTCGCCGCATTATACGCGTGCAGATTAACAAGCCCAAGCTGTGCCACACGCGCATCGTCCCACAATATAAAGGTCCAGGTCGGGTGCACCTGTTGCCAGGTTTGGCGATACCGCGCAAACTTCTCCGGCAATGGACTGCCCAACCAAATGTGATGAATTATCTTGGGGATACCTGCTTTTCTGCTCACATGAAGATTGTTAATAATATACTTGTCATACAATGGTTTAAAAATCTGCCAGCCTTTGATGTGCGCTGGCGTCAACACCTGGCCCGCTTGGCAGCAGGCCTGTGCGCTGTATAACACCGATTCTACAAAATCGACGTTGGGCAACGAAGTTCTTGCGTTGCTGGTTGAAGTGGCTAGTAAACAGACGGCGAAACAAGATGATATACGAGGTGATAGAAAAAAAAACAGTTCCATGCATGCACCTTGGTTAATTGTATACAGCATTATTCGGATTAGACCAGCTATGTAAACATAGCTTTTTTCATGATCGAATCTGATATGCAAAAATATCCCCAAAGAGATCTTGTACTCGTTCAAGTACCGGCACAGTATCAACAATCACGACCTTTTTACCTGCCTTTGCCAAGGCTGCCGCGACAACGAGCTTCTGAGATTCCTCAATAATGGGCACTGGACAGTTATCTTTATAGCTAACCTGTTCAAAAACATACGTATCTTTATTCTCATCTAAAAGCTGCTGCGTCATAAACTCTGCATGTAACTTATTAGACAGATCCGTTGCTTGAGGAATAAGCGGCTCAATCCCAACAGTTTGTGCATAACTACCTAAAGCACGATTATCTCGGGGAAAGCATGGCCCCCCAAACCCATAGCCCGGCATAAGACAAAGATGCCCAACGCGAAGATCTCCACCTATCGCATTCAGAATATCAAATTTGTTTGCTCCCATGGTTTTATCTGCAATATCTCCTACCATATTTGCATATGCGATTTTGGTGGTAATAAAACAGTTCAGGGCAAGTTTTGTTATTTCTGCACTATCAGGACTCATGCGGCAAACCCGCGGCATATTTTTACAGACTCTGTGGTACATGTTCTCTATGTGATCTCCAGCTTCTTTTGACCCCTGTCCAATCAGTACAATATCAGGATATTGTAGCCCATGGACAATGTTTCCTTGGGCAATAAATTCAGGGTTATAACTTAACGTTGTATTGGCACAATCCTGAAGTAATGATTTTCCCGTTGTGCGCACATATCCAGGAAATACCGTACATCCTATAATAATATGCTTATTCGAGACTTTTCTTTTGTTAATCTCGGATAATACTTTATTTAATTTTGTATGATCATATGCTTCTTTCTGTGGTGTTGAAGGAGTATCGACCATAATATAATAGATATCAGCAAACTCGAGACCCTCATCTAAAGAGCACGTTGCTTTAAAGTTGCTGCTTTCTTGAAGCATGACATTAACCTGCGGCTCTAATGAACTGAAGGTCTTATTATTAAGACTTGCAACATACTCTGGACTTAGGTCGACCCCAAGCACCTCATAACCAGCCTTTTCAAAACAGAGTGCTGTACAAAGGCCAAGCCTCCCGATACCAATTACAGTAATTGCGTCTCTTGAACAGAGCAGTAATGTATGCGTTACCGAAAGTACCATAATGCATGATAACCAGATGTTTTTTTTAAGCATCTTCTCTCCTTTTTATTTTGCTTCAACTCTTTTTATGCTCAGGATTTTTTCTTTGCCCTAACAAGAATGTGCCATCCTAATTCTGATTCAAGCTCGTTAAAGAAATCATCCGATATGCCTTTGAAACAAGCTTCTTTTTCATAACAATAGGTAATATATTTTTGAATGTTCCAAGGGAAAATATGCGTCTTTTTGATGTCTAGAATCTCAAAATCAGCAAATAATTTTTTTGCGCCCTCTATCGTGTAAGAGTAGGTAATAGGGCACCCTGTCTGTGCTTCAGAATATGATGATAATAGATCATCTATTACGCTAAAATCCCAAATCCCCATCTCTCTCATTAGATAGAATAATTTATAGCTTATCTTTGCATATACCATCATTCTTATTTCGCCATCGTCCTTTAAAAAATCATTGCACTTTTCGACAATTTTTTTGGGATGTGGTGAATGATGGATAACACCAAATGACCATATAAGATCAAATTTTTCACCTGCAAGCAAAAGGCTGTCAAGCTCTTCGGCATTTCCCAAAATAAAGTTTGCCTGTAGTCCATAAGCGGCAAATCTTCTTTTGGTTATTGCTAAACTTTCTTCAGATAACTCAACAACCGTGAGAAAGGCACC
This sequence comes from Candidatus Babelota bacterium, assembly GCA_018266085.1. GTDB lineage: Bacteria > Babelota > Babeliae > Babelales > Vermiphilaceae > JAFEAZ01. The sequence continues at coordinate 2,434 of JAFEAZ010000005.1, read as the reverse complement.
CATTTTTGCAAAATTTATTGCCTCTGTTCCAATACCGCAACCAATTTCTAAAACATGTTTTCCTTGCCATCTATTAAATTCTGCAAAGGATGGAATATGCGGTTCAACAAAATGTTTTCTGTGTTCTACTTCATCAAAATATTCTAAACTTCCGAGTGGTTTCTGAGAATGACGGACATTACAGGGCCGTGTATTCCAAAATTTCTTTACATCATCTATGGACACTGTTGAAAAATCTTTAGCCAATAGCGAACCACAGGTAATAAATAACAGGTATTTTACATTTTTCATTATACATCCCTATTCTATGGTTTTTACAAGGTGATCGATACCAATGTATGAAAGCTTAAAAAGCTATGGCTCCTAGCAACTAGGAGTACATAAAATGTCTTCTGAGCTGATTAATTTCCACTCATAACCCATCTCGATCAAGAATGCATCAACATCAGCTTTATGTACCCCACATTGCTTCATGTTTGTTTCATTGTATTCCATGACAATAATAGGATGATCTCTTTGTATCATGTTTTTTGCACCTTTTAGGATCAATAACTCCGCACCTTCTGTATCTAGCTTCATAAAATGCACTCTTTCAATAGTATGTAATTCAATGAATGTATCGATATCCATACAAGAAACGGTTCTCTGTGTTTGTGCTGAGAACCGTAGAGGCGTTTCTCCTATTGTAGATAAGCCCCAATTACCCTTATCTGGCATTGATAAATAGGCTTTGCCGCAATAGTTTGTAAGAGCCATATTCTCTACACGCACGTTGTTAATGCCATTCAGTTCAAGATTTTTTTGCAACACGGTAGCAGCCTCAATAATAGGCTCAAAAGCATACCAGGTAGAGCTTGGAAAATAGTGTGCCATCAAAGAAAAACATCCTGTTTGAGCCCCAATATCAAAAGATACAAAACCTTGGTCTTTTGGCAGTAAATCATAAAATTTTTGAATAAGATGTCGCTCAAAGACTGTTCCTTGGGACCATGTATGCCCAATACATTCCGCTTCATCATCAATTATTATCGCAGGTTTCCCGTCGACAAGGTGGTATTCTTTATGTGCATTGACAGGTAAAAAGGAAAAAAAGCTCATGAGTGTACAGCAAAAAATGCGTGAAAAGATCATAAGAACAACCCTTTGATGAAAAAATGTAAAAAAATTACGGGGGCATCCTAGCCTAAATTTTTTCAGATATCCAGGACTGTTCCTAACTTTTTCCTAGCACTAGAACTTTCACAAGCACCTGAAAGGTCTTATTGGATCATCGCAGCAAGCAGAAAATGATTTATAGGTAGATGTTCAAAGATCTGTGCGGGATCTTCTTTCTTGACGGCGAACGCTTGTTCATACTACGTTTACTTGTACGTACGGTTAAATATCTTTGCTAAAATATGGTGGAACGGATGTTTTTGCGCTTAGATAGATTATATTCATTGTTTGTTATGCCTCTGTTCCTGCCGAATTTACACGCTGTTGACAGGTGGCAAGATTTGAAAACGATGGTTAACCACGTTATCCCCCTAAGGGAGGATGGAAAAATCAACATTCCAGCATCGATCAAACACATAAAACTGGATATCGGGCTTTCTTATAGTGCGCCTATGTCTCAACAGTGGCTGATACGTGAAGATGATTTATGTGTATTTGGGTTCGAGCCTAATCCTGCTTCAGTAACTTCAATTCTTCAAGGGGCAACGAAACGCGAAGAGTATCACGGTGATCCTTTAGAAACAAAGTTCATAGGCAACAATTTCTTCCTAATACCATGCGCCTTAGGCCTATCAAGCAACCCCTGTATAAAGTTTTTTGTGACAGGAAACGATCATGGTTGCTCAAGTATCTATTTTCCTCAATCGTTTCCTATTGAAAGCATTATAGAGGTGCCTATTTTTTCTTTAGCAAGCTTTTTTGATCTATTCCCTTTTGATACCCACCCCGTTATTGACTACATAAAAATTGACGCTCAAGGAGCAGACTTAGATATAGTTAAAAGTGCTGGGGATTATTTGAAAGAAAGAGTTATATATGTGACCCTTGAAGCTGAAAATACAGAGTATAAAAACACCACTAATTCGCAAGAGGATATAGACACCTACATGATAAGTATTGGTTTCCTGCCGCATACGTCACCACATACAAGCGATCCAACATACTATAACCCACGCTACGCGGATTATAGTAAAGAGCATGCGGTACAGATATATCAAAAAGATTAAAGAATGTACGAACTAAAAAACAACCTGTTCATTATTAATAATTGCGCGCATCCTCATATTGATCCAGCTAATATCTATATACTTCTGGGTCTAGTCTAATATGAAGTGCAACACCATTCTGATAGAATTGATTTTGACAAAAAAATTAGTTCTAAAAAGAAAGTGTTGCACATGGTTCATTATACCCAAGTAAAAGAAATTGAGCGAATGCG
>JAFEAZ010000004.1 GCA_018266085.1 Candidatus Babelota bacterium | reverse complement strand
GTACGTGGTAAGCTTCTCTTTGTTATGTGCCAGGAAAAAACTCCGTCTCTCGACCGGTTGGTTCGTAGAGAAAAGGGGGTTTTGGTGGGAGGGTGTAACTTTTCCAAAATAAACAACATTTTTTCGTTGTGAAAAACTAATGAAAATTTAGTATCGTATTATGATGCAGGGTGGGCGGGCGGTTTTTCAAAGTTTTTCTCGTCCCTAAAAAACTGATTTTTGGAAAAGGGAAAAAGCCAAACGCATTTCGCAGCATGATTGTGTAAACGCCTGTTGTTGAAAACCTTTGTTGCCCGCAAACCGTTGGAGAGGGAAAAAATAGAAAAATGAAAAGGAGAAAAAGAAACAAACATTGAAAAGGAGAAAAAAGAGTTAAACCAGAAAAAACGAAAACCTGAAAACAAACGGGGGATGCACAAACCACCGCGCAGAAAGCACACACCGCCCAACCGTCAACCACAGTCTCGGAGAGATAAAAACTGACGGGTGGACATAAATGGTGTGTCTTCCTTCTTTCTTGATGTATGTATGTACAAACGAAGTGGTAAAAAACGAATTTGATAACTAACACATGCGCATAGCTTGTCTCAGACAAAAGTACGTGGTAAGCTTCTCTTTGTTATGTGCCAGGAAAAAACTCCGTCTCTCGACCACCCCACTACCCCCTTCACCTCCTTCTATCCCTGTTTATCCAATCCTTGTGACAGACAAAAGGGGTGGGGTGCCTCGACTAAGGGAGTCTGCTGGGTTAAGCTCGCCTGCGACATGTATCAGTTCAAACTGTGTTGATTCATAAGCTTTGAGAAAGGAAATGCAATGAGAATAACTGAATGCCTTTCCCCAGCCTTTTTCGAACGCCCAAATCAATGGCATGTGATCACAGTAAATAACGACAGCTGAGCAACGATTTGGCACAAAGTAAGAAACGGCCTTGATAACAGCCATTGGCTCTGCTTTAACACTGCTTTGCATGTTTCCATCACTCGGATCCCATGGTCGAGAAATCTGTCGATAACTCCCAGCCTCTGTGAAACATATGGCTCCCCAACCCCACGCACTTGCGTCTGTGTATAATGTCAATGTTGCCTTGCGCTTCTCTGTCCAAACGGGTACTGGTTGGTTGATGGAGGCAATGCGAGCCCAACTTATCAGCTGCTCCTTTACATCCTTTGGAATGATGTTTTTAGCCATGAGAGGTGTAGCCGCTACTTGGGATAGATACCTGAACGCATAGTGGTAATGTGAATGTGTGATGCGCAGTGTGTTTGCTGCGTAAAGAAGGAGGCCGAATATCGCGAGAATCTGTCTTGTAGTAAAACTTCGTTGCTGATGACAAAGGATGTCTAAAAGCCACTCTGCTTTTAAACGAGTCTTGCTAGTGAGCGCTCTGGTTTTATCGATATGACAATAGTGCTCTCCTAAGAAATCATAATTAGTTGCAATGGCAGGATCTCGCTCTTTCACCACTGCGCTAACTGAATCGCAACGTTTTAGGAAACGTTGAGCAGCGGTTGCCAAATCATCTGGTTTACCGAAAAATATGACATTGTCTACGCATGATGCTTTCAGCACGTGCGGCATTTGTATATCTTGCAATACATTGGTGACTGCGTTGGCCACTCGACATGAAGGTCGGAAACCCATAGGAAGAACCCGCAAACATACACCCTTCTTGACTCCAAAGAAACGTCGGATGTCTTCAGCCAAAGTAAATTGGTCGAACCATGCAGCCATATCAAATTGAATAGCACTTGGTTCATGTGCAACTGCCTTTCTTATATCCTCTTTGGCTGTGTACTTGACTTGACACTCTTTGGTCAATTGGATGTCTGCTGCTATTGCATCATTGATGACTGGCTCGGAGATTGGACGTCTTCTGTATCCGTCTTCCTTGGATTCGACTACTGTGAAAGAATTGCACATTGCCTGTGCCTCCTCGTCTAGGATGTCAAACTTCTTCGCGGCCAGCATGATTTGAATATCCTCTGCTGTGAGGCGACATGTGCCATTTCGTCGAACTGGGAAACGTTCTATCTCAGTATACCATTTGCTGTGACTCAACCATTGCAACGCTTCCAACATTTCTGTCCTCAGATCCTCCTCTGATTGTAACCTTGGTAACTCGTCTAGCTGCAACATTCCCACAACATTCTTCTTGAGATGCAAAGGAGCGGAAACTGGTAACTTTCGTGTGCGGCCTGAGAATACCTCCCAGTCTGGTACCTTGAGGCCTAAACCTCTCAGTCGTTGTGCGACGGACACCGATGATAAACCGCCGCTCGCCTCACTTTCATGACTACCGTCTCCTCGTCTCTGTTGATATAGCGGTATAGTATGCTCCTTCTGCGCGCCAGATAACTCATGAAATTGACTCGACTCAAACACGTCAGCAGATGTTTTAGAAAAGGTGCTGGGCAAATCATCTGTGTTGTCACAATCCGTATTCCGAATCGCATTGTAACGGATGGGGTGAAAATTGGTGATGGGTGAATATGGGTCGTTGACGGTTGTCATCTGAGTATAAGCGGCCCCATTGTGTGATTGTCTCCCTAGCATTGCAAGTTCGCTGGCTCGTCCATCTCGCTGTCCGTGTCGCTGTCCTGGTCCTGTTCGATCAGGGCTTCGCCAGCTGTTGACATCCTTTGGGCCATCAGTGCGTAATCGTGGCCGTAGTTGAGGTACCGCCACAGAGTCTTCTCGCAAGAGTGGCCCGAGTACATGAGTAGTACGTCTATTGGGACTTTGAGCTGTGCCATAGTCTGGAGGGTGCCACGTCGGATACTGCGGGCTTCCATGCGCTTGTCCGCCAGGCGAAAAATCGGTAACATCTTGGCAGG
>JAFEAZ010000003.1 GCA_018266085.1 Candidatus Babelota bacterium | reverse complement strand
GAGCACACGGCAGCGCCCAAACACACGGCAGCGCCCAACGAGCACACGGCAGCGCCCAAACACACGGCAGCGCCCAAACACACGGCAGCGCCCAACGAGCACAAGGCACAGCACACGACAGAGCCCAAGGAGCAGCGCACGGCAGCGCCTAACGAGCAGACGGCAGCGCCAACGCGCAACGCAGCGCCTTGGCAGAAGGACCAAACAAAAGCCCAATACCACAACAACCAACAACATAACCAGGAAGAAAAATTACAAGCCCAATGCCAACACCTGCTACGAACGGCGGCTGCACAAACAACACGGCCGGTGCCACAGACAAGGGCAAGAAGTGCCCATGCAGCTTCAGCGCCAACGGGAGCTACGACTGCACCGCAACAGACAATACCGAACCAACAACAGACACCTGGCACACCAACAGCCCCAACACGACCACCAGCACAGACATTCAGCACAAAAAAATCGCAATTGGCAAGCGAGCAGACGGCAGCGCCAACGCACCAATACCACGCGGCAGCGGCCACAGCGCCTTGGCAGCAGTACCACACAAGGAACCAGGAAGAAAAATTACAAGCCCAATGCCAACAACAGCTACGAATGACGGCTGCACAAACAACACGGCCGGTGCCACAGACAGGGGCACGAAGTGCCCATGCAGCTTCAGCGCCAACGGGAACTGCGACAACAGCCACGCCACTTGAAGGGTCAGCGTTACAAACACCAACGGACACAAAAAGCACTAAGTCGCAATTTGCAAGCGTTTTGCTACAACCATACGTGCAGGCTGAAGTGGCTGAAGTGCACAGCGGCACAGCAAGGAAAGCACATGCACAGCAAACTTCGCACGCACAACAGCAGCCGAATCAAACACTTCAAAACGTGCCACCAACGGTCACAACAAGCACAAAGTCACACACAAAAATTTCAACGGAAACAGCACTGTCGAGCATAACAGCAATCCCAGCACCCGCACGAGACATTACCACACAGCCATTACAAGTGTCAAACGCCAACTCAACTCAAGCGCTGTTGCCATCAGGTGCTCTGACCAAAAACATACGATCAAACACACTCAGCATGTTCGCAACGATACCAAGGCCAAGCAAGCAGCTTATTGCAACTTCAACTCAAACGCACAATGCAGTTGTGGTTGACACGGACAAGCGGCTAAGCGTGGGACCCGCCCATGGAGCCCAAATGTCAATTATCGGTGCAGCGGCGACAACGCGAGATTTAGAACAGCCAACAGTATTACCAACGTTTCGACAAGCCACGGCAACGAGTCATACACAACCAGTGTCCACAGCCAACGCAGCGCCCACATGCGGAACACAGAAAACGTCAGCATCTTTACAGCAATTACGACCAGAGCGAATACAAGCAGCAGCGGCGACAACGCGAGATTCAGAACAGCCAACATTATTACCAACGTTTCGACAAGCCACGGCAACGAGTCATACACAACCAGGGTCCAAAGACAACTCAACGCAAGCGCCCGCACGCGACACACAGAGAACGTCAGCATCTTTACAGCAGTTACGACCAGATCGAATAGAAGCAAAACTAGATGTTCAGAAAACAGCAGACGCGTCAGCATCAAGATTATCACACATGCCACGAAGACCCACAACAACTTCAGCATTAGGGCGGGCACAAGTTCCAGTGATGTCCCATTCTGTCCATACACCTACATCAGTGACTTCTGCGACTAACAAAACCAGCCAATCGGCTTATCAGGGGACAACCCAGGTTACAGCGTCGTGCACACGTCAAGCGCCACGATTCGAACTTCCCTTGCACCATCAATTGGATATGACAATGAAACGTACGAACGGGGGTACCTCAGAAGTACGAACGGGGGTACTTTCTGCGCCTTCTACAACACTGAAAGTCTCTGCACCTGTTTATCCAAATACTAGCCAACCGACGTGTCCATCTTCAAGAAATGCCCGTCAACACCTCCAGGCGACTATGTGGGGCGGTTCTATATCCTATGGAAAAATCTCGAACCACGAAATAGATACCGTACTTGCACGGCTTGGACAGCCTTACATTCGCCGTGCAGTCCCGTTACAACAGATTTTGCCGCACTCAACTTACGCTTCGTGTTTAACAATTTTTCCAACATTTTTCCGCCAGCACTGGTTTGCAACGTTTATTGTCAATGTAGACCGCTCAATCATTATTTATGATAGTGCCCCTGCAGAATTCGTACATGAAGAAATCCGTCGACATTACCACAGACATTTCCCAACGTTCACTTTGTTTTTCGCGGACGCCCCGCAACAGCAACGCGGGTCCGAGGATTGTGGAATTTACACAATAGTCGCCATCGTACGTGTATTACATGGTGTGCGGTGCACAGATTTATCGGCGGACTTTATCACACACCTACGCCGCGACTTAACCACATTACAAAAGCACGAGATCGTACGAATTCTATGTCCATTGACGGGGAGGGTAAAAGACGAGTTACTGTTACCGAATCGTTTTTCAGGCAGTCCAAAGACTACTCAACTGCTCGGCGGTTCTCCAAATAGACAGCAACGAGCTGCGTTAATTGTTCAATCGCTGTATGAAACGTCGAAGGGCGTAGCGGTTTCCCAAAAGGTCCAACAACGAGGTGAGCAAGCAGCTAAAGGTACAAATATAGACATCTCAGCGGATCAGGTCGAGATTAACAATCATGGGCCAAACGAGTCACTTCAGTTGCCAAGGACAAGCGAAACAACTCAAAGGCCAAACGAGTCACTTCAGGTGCCAAGGACATATGCTACGCAGCAAAAGCCAAATGAGCCACAGCAGTTGATAGGGACAAGCACTACGCAGCAACGGCCTAATGAACCACATCAGACGACACACGAAACGTCTACACAAGAAAAGTCGGCACGCGCGTTCACGCGGGTACAGAAGAAATTACCTAAAGAGACAAATAAAGTGATTCAAAGCGATGCCACACTACCAGACAGACACACACGTTCCAATCACTTGGGCAACAAAGTTCCAACGTCAGTGATTCGCCCTTTTGCGAAGGGTCATCAGCTTGTGACGCCACTGATGACCCACACCCCTCTGAGCGTCATTCAAAGATTTATCGCAACATGCCCGGAACCCACAACGTTGCCTCTCTTGGTCACACAGGCCCTTGCGATTTCGACGAGACAGGAACACAAACGCTTCCTTATAGAATTGACAAGGTACCCCACTCCGTTACACCTCTTACCTCTCGACGAAGCAATCGTGCGTCAGGTGGAGAATATGAGAAGAGAGCGACTTTGGACGTGGAGCACTACTCACAAGAAGTTGGCAACAGCTCTTCACGCATTCGCCATTCTCCCGGTGTACAGAATGCACATGCAGCCTATCCATCTGAAGTTCAGTACACTGGTCCAGCAGGCATTGAAGACGGCAGGACGAGAGAAAGCGATGGAGCGTGCTCGCGTCCCTATCCCTATGACTCCAGTCATATTCGTCCATACTTTGGCGAAGATTCCTGCACACAAATTGGCGGAAAGGGTAATCCTAACCCTCATGTGGTTTACCGCTGCGAGAGTCGGGTGCGTATGTCTTCTCCATCGCGACGAGATAGTGTTGAAGCCAGATTCATCACTGGAGTTGACTTTCCGAAGAGGCAAGGGAGCCAAGTTGAGGGGACGACCCTATGTCGTTTACACAGCCAAGCTGTCCCCATTCCTCATCCAGCCAATCAAAACTTACCTTGCTCTATTTCCAATTTTGCCGACTCCGCTGTTCGCGATTACGCCAGACAAGATGTTACCGATTTTTCGCCTCTCAGACAAGAGAATGGAAGCACGCAGTATCAGGAGGGGCACTTTACAGACGATGGCGCAGCTCAAGGTTCCTATAGACGTGCTTATGATGTACTCGGGCCATGCTTGCGAGAAGACGCTGTGGAGATACCTCAATTTTGGTCACGATTACGCGCTTATGGCCCAACGGATGTCAACAGCCGGCGAAGCTCTGATGGAGCAAGAGGACAGCGACACGGACAGCGAGACGGACGAACCACCGACAGACTTACAATGCTAGGTTTACAGGCTCCTAATTGGCCGGCCTTACGTGGCAAGCTAAGCAAGGCAAATAGTTCAGAGGGACCGTTACATATCAAGACAGAGGTCATCGCCAGTTTGGACATTCCAACACTGCTACAGAAGTTTGGCAACTCGAATCAGGAGTTGAGAGAAGCGTTAGAATGGATAGATGATTCACACATCTACGATAGCATCCGATCCTATCTCCCAACTTTCATATTCCCAATACATCGCTCAACGTTCACGTCAGACGATCTTTCACAACTCATCAAGGCTGAAAAGCTCTCACTCGCATCCAGGGGTACAACATATTGCAACGCATTTACTGTCCAAGAAGACAAGCCTGAGGGTATCAGACGTAGGCCCATCATCGAGCCACTCATCAACTGTGTTATTGAAGAATTTTGGCAACCCCAATGCCGTGTTACCTACACGCCGAAGTCTGAGATTCGCAAGCAGGTTTTCGAAAGTTCAGCTTGCTTACAATACGACTTCGCAGCATGGTTTGACCAGATCCAGTTACACCCACACATTCGTGACCTTTTCGCACTCAAGTCGAATACAGATATATTGAACCTCAACGTGTTACCAATGGGATACAAACCTTCATGCAAGGTGGCTCATACCATCACAAAAACGCTCATCCAGGCAACGCTACGCAATTTACTCAAGCCCAAGGTTACATGGGCAGCATGCGTCGACAATGTCGCATTTTTCGGATCACACAATGATGCCCTGTTAGCAGGAAAAACTTTCGTCACACTTTGTGCATCAGTCAAGGCCATCATCAAGGAGCCAGAAGCTACGCCACAATCTTCTTACGACCTTTTAGGCGAACACTACGACCACGTGGCCAAGACAAGATGCCTGACGAGCAAGACCCAGGCCAAAGCAGCATATGTGTTTACTCTTTTATCCACTCAGACGAAAAAATACTTTAAAGTGCGACAATTACTTGCAGTTTTCGGCCTCCTTTTGTATTGCGCGGAGGTACTACATTTCAACGTGGCAATGTACCACGCCGCTATGCGTTTTTTGAGCGCTGTAGCGGCGCGGCCGTTACACGAAGTTGTGGGCCTGCCGCCGCAGGCTCTCGATCAGCTTTTGTGCTGGTCGGCAGGCGCGGCCCTAAATCTGCCAACATATGTGCAACACGTAGCATCAGACAATATAGATCTCCGTATTTACGTAGATGCTAGCGGCCTCGGATGGGGAGCTCTTGCAGTTGGCGTGAATGCTAGCGTAAGATCATGCGCTTTCCCATGGCCCAAGTTTATTCAATCGTCAGTCGAGGCCGAGCCACTCGCAGCAACACTTGCTATCGCCTACTTTGTAAACACGAAAGTCAAGAATGTGGTGTTGTACACGGACCATGAAGGTTTAGTGTTTGCTTCCAAAAAAGGTTGGGGAAAGTGTTCATCTTATTCCATGGCAGTCGCTGCTTTTAGAGAGTGGGAGCAATTCGGTGTATACATTCGACTAGAGCACATCCCAGGCAGGTATAACCCCGCAGATGCACTTTCCCGTTCCTTCACTCCGCCCTTATTACCTGTGACAAAGATAGGTTTATAGAACTTACAAAATGAAGAGTGTTAGGAAGAAGAAGAAGGAAGATGGGACGATGGGATGGAGCACGGGCTCGCGTGCTAGGCTTGCTCTTTCTCCGCGCCTAAAAAACAATTGACGATTTGGTACTTGAACTTTTATTTTGATTCTTTCATATTCTGAGTTGAGCCTTGTAGAGAACAAAGTGAACGAAGGAACAAGGCCCAATACATTCAAGAAATGTCCGTCAGTTTTTCTCGTTTTTTCAAAAGGACAGGGGTTGACGGAATTTCGTGTTGGACTTTGTGGGGCTCATTTTCTCAGCCTTTCCCTTCTCATTT
>JAFEAZ010000002.1 GCA_018266085.1 Candidatus Babelota bacterium | reverse complement strand
TCAGGAGTCCGACAACGAGATTTCTAACAGCCACACCGATCCTAATCAACCAGTCGACGACCATGATGATAACAAATCCAACACCAACGACAACACTGTTCCAATGGAAGTCCTCGAACAACAACGTCGTGAGTTCGACCGACACATGATTCGTATACAAAACGAAAAGGATATGTTACAACGTCAGGTGGAACAAATGAACGAACAACTAGCTCAACTGGAATATCAGCAAGCACTATATCAGTATCCTGGACAACATCAAAGCAATCACTCGTACAATGTAGCCAAGCATATTAGTAAACCAGATTCATTCAATGGTGACACAAAGTCGGATGTGGATACATGGATTGCAATGATGCGTCAGTATTTGTTACTAACTGGTACTCCTGTGAATATGCAATCTCATGTTGCTAGTACTTATCTCAAGTCGACAGCTGCTCAGTGGTACAATACACTACCAATGATGGAACGTTCTCAAATTACTAATTTTGACACTCTGGCACAGATGATATTGAACCGATTTAGACCATTAGATATTGTTGCTCAAGCACGACGTAAATTAGCCAAACTTCATCAAACAGGGTCAGTGGAAGCATTCAATCAAGCATTTATGCAAGTAATATCATTAATACCAACCATGAATGAAGAAGAAAGAATTAACTCGTATCGATACAAACTCAAGTTCGAGTTACAGAAACAATTAGTAACTCAAGAATATCACTCGTTGTCCGCGATTATGAATGTAGCATTACGTACAGATGCATTACTCTTCGAACATAACATGATTAAATCAAGTAACAATCGTTCTCAGTTTCGTTCAGGTGGATTCAAACATCGTGGGGACAACAATAACACCACTGCTGCAGCTGCTCAAGTAAACAACATTAAGATCGAACAACCCGATGCATCTAACGAACATGAGCAAGATCAATCTGCTGCTAATTACAATATTCCTGTGAATTATGTGTCAATCAAACGATTAGACGAGGCTGAACGACAAAGATGTCGTGATTTGAATTTATGTTTTCGTTGCAGAAAACCGGGGCATCGTAGCTCCCAATGTGAAGGTATAATTACAACAAACCGATCCGGGTTGAAACCATCTGTTGATATTGGTGGTTCAAAAAAATACTAAGCTCATTAGTCACTGGTGTCACTAATGAGCACACATTCCAAAAGAATATACCACCTAAACCACCAGACACTTCTCCAGTTACCAATCAACTTCACAACAACATCAATCAAGAACCAACTCCACACTTGAATCAACTATCTGCTCATGAACCTTCGCTTTGTACTCTCTCTGGACCCAGTGCACCCAATGTCTCCAAGTTACTCAAGTTAAATTGTATTGTCAATGACTGGATCAATGCGACAGTGTTGGTCGACTCCGGGGCAGCTTGTTGTTTCGTGAGTAGAGCGTTTGTTCGAGCTAACAGCTTAGAATTACTCCAGGGAGCTGATTACAACATTACGTTAGCTGATAATTCAACCACACGTACCAACGAGATCGTTTCATTAACGTTACACTTCTGCAACATCAAGTTTACCATGACGGCGATCGTCATTGATGCATTAGCATGTGGCGATATCATATTAGGTATCAACTTTCTCAAATGTTTCAACCCCACCATTGATTGGAAGAAATCCACCATCGACATCGACATCAACAACTACACACCTGCTCCACATGACAACATGTCCACATCTGACATCGTACTTGCTTCGTTTCATGTCATACCATCAAGCTCCAACTCGTCCCCTCGTACCCCCGACACCACCGTTCAATCGGAAGAACATCGAATCAAACTAGTCTCTCGTCGCACTATGAAATCATTGCTCAAAGATAACACCACCGTACCGTTGTGTTCCATTTACTTGTTACCAACTTCCACTGACTCCACATCAACTTCGAATGTACCCTTGCAATCTGTTCAAATCATGAGCGGATTGAACAGCAAGTACGACGACACTGCTGCCAACACTGCCAAACACTCGTACAATGAACATGAACAACGAATACATGTTGAGTTCAAAGATATATTCGAAACCATGCCACCTGGACTACCACCGAAACGTGAACATGATCATGCTATTGAATTAATTCCTGGATCACAACCACCTGCTAAGTCTGCTTACCGATTATCATTGACTGAATTAGATGAATTACGAAAGCAGCTGGACAAACTACTAGCAAATGGATTGATACGAGCATCAAAATCAGCATTCGGTGCACCTATGCTTTTTGTTAAGAAAAAAGACGGAAGCATGCGAATGTGCATCGATTACAGGGACCTCAATTCTATTACAATTAAAAATCGTTACCCATTACCTAGAGTGGATGAGTTGCTTGACAGATTATCTGGTGCTAAATACTTCTCAAAACTGGATCTCCAATCTGGATATTACCAGATAAGAATGAAAGAAGAGGACATACACAAAACTGCGTTCAGAACGAGGTACGGATCGTTCGAGTTTCTTGTCCTCCCGTTTGGTCTTACTAATGCACCCAGCACATTTATGCAGATGATGCAGGACATTATGAAACCGTACTTGGATCGATTCGTCATTAGCTTCTTGGATGATATTTTGATATACAGTAACACTCTGGAACAACATCAACAACATGTACGTGAAGTACTACAAACACTACGTGAACACAAACTGTACGTCAAACAATCCAAGTGCGAGCTATTCAAGAATCAAGTCGAGTTCCTGGGCTTCAACATTGGTCGTGACGGATTATCTATGGTAGATGAGAAGATACAAGCAATTATCAGCTGGCCAACTCCAACCAACGTCAAACAGTTACGGTCGTTTTTGGGCCTCGCAGGCTT
>JAFEAZ010000029.1 GCA_018266085.1 Candidatus Babelota bacterium | reverse complement strand
GTGTTAAGTTTTTCTAGAAGCTTCATTTAGCCGGATCTCCTACTTGTGGTTGGATGGTTCGGCTATTTTTTATACCAAAATTTTCTTAATCCGTTAACCATTCTTCTTATTACGCATAAGGTCTAATCTAACTGTGGGTCTCTCACTCTCTGTTTCCAGATATTTCATAGCTAAAATTGTTCCATCTTGACTAAAACTGCCTAGGCCATTAAATGCATAAACACCCTCTAATACATTACTAATGGAGTATTCTACTTTCCCTGTTTCAGTATCGAAGAAATAAATCTTATCTTCCTCTTCGGTCTTAACAAATGCTATGCTCTTGCCATTAGGACTCAATAAGAAGCTTCCACTAAGGCCCTTGATCTTAAAAGAGCCGACCATATCGCCTGTTTTCATACTTATGATAGAAATTTCAAGAATGCTACCATCTTTTTCATTTCTACGTACTGAGACTAGGTTTTCTCCGTTGTCTCTGAATGCCAGCTGATCTCCTCGCAGTTTGAGTTTCTTCCACAGAGCATACTTATCTTCTTCTAAATAGCTGGCAATATTTTTTTTTAGATCAACAGGAAGCGAGTCAACCTTCGCTTGATTCAACCCCTGTTTAACTTCATTCAACTTCTCTTTGAGTTTTTTTATTTCAGCCTCATCCGGCACAATGTTGCCCTGCGGACCGCGCTCAAACTGTTTTTTTTGCTCACCTTCGTCAAACCCGATTGTGATCAACCCCAACGAGCCCACTATAAGAACACTTACCACCAATAATCTCTTTTTAAACGTCAACATGAGTTACATCTCCTTTTTTAAGCAAAACGTACCCTACTCTATGCGTATCAGGGCAATTGCCTCTCCACACGCGTACAACCTCTTAATCAGGTTGCTCGATAGCAATACCAGACCGTTTTTCGCCCTGCCCGACAGGTGGACTCACATGCATTATCACCGCGTTATCAACCAGCTCAACAGGCTCAACAGCCTGCTCATTACCAGACATTGGCGGCAATACGCTTGATGCACCGGCAGGACCTGAAGCTGATGTACTAGAACTTGATGACTGACTTAATGCACTTTTGCGCGACGCAATTATATCCAATTGTTGTTTTTTAAGAGCATCTTGCAAGGCGGTCGACTTTTTCCAAAGTTGAATCCCATTATCTGTAGCGACTGCCATGATTTTATCATCTGGGCTAAATGCCCCCGGATCCTCATCTCGACCAAACCTTTGTATCTCATTACCTGTTAAGTTATCAAACAGAATAGTTTCAGCATTTCGCGAATAATCATGCACTGTTACCATTGTATCGCTCAATAGGCTCAACCGTGCTCTACCCTTTATCTCAATAGAAGCCCTATTAGTAATTGAGCTCTTGTGAGAATCGTAATTAAACAAACGAATCCCATATATCGATCCAGAAGGTTGCTTCAACACATAAGTAAGAGCTAAAACTTTTCCATCATTCCCGAAACAAATATCATCAAAAGTCCAATTTCCGCCTCTAGCTTTCATTTCATCTATTACTGCATGTAAGCCCTCAATGGTCTTAACGGCGCCATTGCTTATATCCCAAAAACGAATACCATTTCTATAAACCGTAGCAAAAGTATCATGACTCAATGCATAGGGGCGACTCTTACCATCAAAGCCATCTAATACTATCCAACTGCGAGTCTTTACGTTGAACAATCTAACTGAGGTATTCTCCCCAAATTCATCCTCATATATCATAGCTAAAATTGTTCCATCTTGACTAAACATTTCAAAGATCTTGAATCTACGAGCGTCACCCTCTAATACATTACTGATGGAGTATGCTACCTTCCCTGTTTCGGCATCAAAAAAATGAATTTTATCTTGATCTGTGCTGTTAACAAATGCTATGGTCTTGCCATTAGGACTCAACAAGAAGCTTTTACGGACGAATCTAAGACCCTTAATCTTAAAAGAGTTGACCATCTTGCCTGTTTTTATACTTATAATAGAAATCTCAACAGAGGCGACATCGCTTGTTGCCTCTCTACGTGCTGAGACTAGGTTTTCCCCGTTGTCTATGAATGCCAGTGAACCTATTGGCAGATTGAGTTTCTTCCACAAAACATACTTATCTTCTTCTAAGTAACTGGCAATGGTTTGTTTTACGTCAAAGAGAAGCGAGCCAGCCGTCGCTTCAACCTCTGCTTGATTCAACGCCTGTTCAGGTTGTGCTACTCCAGCCCCACCCGGAACATTAGACGGCATAATGTTGCCCTGCGGATCGCGCGCAAACTCTTCTTTTCGCTCAAACTCGCTGCTTATTACAATCAATGATGAGAGCAGCATCAAACTAGCCACTCCTACATACCTTTTAATCATTACACACCTCGTAAAAAACCGTTTTTAAACACCACATTTTATTCCGGTTTATCCATATCAAGATCGGGCTGTTTTTCGCTCTGTTCGACGGTTGGGCTCACATGCATTGTCACCGCCGCGTCATCAACCGGTTCATCACCCGACTCCAAAGCAGGCACTTCTGGTAATGCACTTGATGGACTGGCAGAACCTGAAGCTGATGAACTAGAACTTGATGATGATGATGAACTTGATGCACCTGTGCGTGATCTAAATTCTTCTACTTTGTGTTGTTTTTCAAAGGCATCTTGCAAGGCTGTATCTTTTTTCCAGAGTTGAATGGCATTAACTTGAGCTTTAGTGACTGCCAAAATGTTATCATCTTGACTAAATACATGTTTACCTACAACAGAAGAATTAGCAATTCGCTGCAATAACCCGCCTAGTAAGCTATCAAACAGTAATGGTTGAGCTTCAAGATACGAGCCGACACAAACTAAAAGCCTGTCTCCTTTATTGCTCAACTTCACACACTGTATTTCATTGCTAACCTGAATAACAGTCCTAAGGATAACCATATTATTATGAGAATCGTAATTCAACACTAAAATATTATTAGGTCTTAACTGGTCGGCTAAATAAAAATCTAGATAAAAAATAGAAAAAACTTTTCCATCTCCGTCGAAGCAGATACTATTAATCTTGGCTCTTTCTATATTTAAGCCTTTTATTGGCTTAACCGCGCCATTACTTGTATCAAAAAACTGAATTGTGTTGCGTATGGGATCGACCACACCAAAAGTATCATTACTCAATGCACAGTTTTTTTCTGAAAACAAAGAACAATTATCCAATGGAATAAAGTTATCCGTCTTTAGATTGCACAATATAATTTTTTCATCTCTGAAATCAGTCGAATCTCTTAGGGCTAAAATTGTTCCGTCTGGACTAAAATGGAGCAAGTCCCTATAATTATTATTACCGTCTAATGCACGAGTCATAGTTTTTGTTATAATACCTGTTGCGGTATCAACAAAAAAAATTGTACTCAAATCATGATTTTTAACATATGCTATTCTCTCACCATCAGGGCTCAGCAAAAAACTGAATATTGGTTGGCTGTTCCGATTAGGTGTACCACCATGCTTTATGGAAAAAGTTTTTACTCCTGTACCCGTTTTCGTGCTTATAACAGAAACTTCAACATCGTCTAAGCGTCTGCGTACTAATACTAAATTTTGTCCATTGTCTCTGAAAGCTAATTGATCTACGCCTGGATCATTAAGCGTTTTCCACAAAACATACTTATCTTCTTCTAAATAACCGGCAATATTTTTTTTCACGTCTCTAGGCAACTTCTCAATACGTCCTTCAATTGGCATGTTTGCTCGAGCAGCAATGTGTTTAACAAACGGCGAAGCCTTACTGAGATCCACATCTTTTATGCTTTCTCCAAACGTCTTAGGGCCTAATCGGCGAGCCCCTGTCCCAACAACCTCACCCGGAGCACTAGACGGCACAATGTTGCCCTGTGGATCGCGCGCAAACTGCTCTTTTATCTCACCTTCGTCAAACCCGATGGTTATCAATCCCAACGAGCCCAGCAGAAGAGCCGTTACCACGAGTAATCTCTTTTTAAATATCGACATTGCAGACCTCTTATTCTACTCTATGCGCATCAGACCAAGCCTCTAACTTCGAAATATTAAGCACCTGTGTAGGTGACATCTCTTTTGAATGCACCAGACCCACCGCTGTGTGTAAATGCTCACACTCAGAACAGCGGCTGTCAGGACGCAACTGGTATTTATCGCACGGGCAGGTGCAAGCGACATAATGCCATTGCTTATAATCGATTGTGCCCCGCTCAAGATGGCGACTATTGTCTTGACAGCCCGGCGCGCTGACAATGGCGCTCGGCAGACTCAGGAACATGATTACCACATACATGCGTAGGTTAATGAGCTTCATGATAATCCTTCTGAATAGCGGGTATCTCAAGCATGCCATCCTCATAAAGCGTGTATTGCTTTTCATATTCTTTGCTAAAGAGCGGCGGCGTATCGGCCTCTAAGCTGCCAGTACAGGTTGGGCAAGCGCGCGCCAACTGCGTTACCAGAACAGACAGCGATAAAATCATTGTAAACAAATAGTTTTGTATGCACTGCATAGCTCAACTCCACTTTTTGGCATCCTTTATCACACACGGCAAAACATGTCTCATTTGAAACAATCTGACATCATGATACCATTAGAAGATTGCTAGCTGCAATAAAATTGAGGACTTGCATGAAAAAAGAGCCGCGCGAATGCACTTGAGGAGCACAAAGTTATTAGATAAAGCTTTTGAAATAATAAGGGTCGAGGCCAGGATTTTTTCAAGTCATTCTCGTACAGACGGGAATCCAGGCTAAAAAAACTTCAATTGGGATGACCCATAGCAAACTTTACTAAGGTGCGTAGGCTGGATCCCCCGACTACGCTTATCCGGGCCATCAGGCTCGGCAAGCTTCGCCGGGCAGGCTGTTTTCGCGAGGATGACCCGAGAACTGATAAGCCTAGGTGTTATTGTCCATTCATGACATTTCTAAGATGGTCGCGCTAAAGCTCTTGTTCAACTTTTTTGTACTAAATAGTTATTACAGCGTCGGCGTAAGATTCTTAGTAGAATTATACACAAACGAGGTGGTCGTATTAAAATCCATCAAAAACTCTCTAATATGTGGTGCATAATAAGGGTCCTGTGACGCGAGGCTAATGAGCGCCTTAATCCAACCAATCGGCGTGCCAACATCAAAACGATTGCCTTGTACCTTATAAGCGAGCACCTTCTCGCCGTCTTTGCTCATCTGTGTAATACCATCGGTCAACTGAATCTCGCCATGATCTTGGTTGTAGCCAACCTCATCAAGCGCTTTAAACAGCTTTTGTGACAGTACATAGCGGCCAATGATAGCCAAATTAGAAGGGGCATCCTTTTTATTCGGTTTTTCAACCAAGTTAGCGACCTGAAACAGATTTGGGGTGAACTGTTTTTTGATGCTTACAACACCGTACATAGAAATATACTCTTCAGGAACCTCTTGCACTGCTATGACACTTGCTCGTTCTTGGCGAGCAATCCGTATCAGTTGTAATAATGCAGGAGTTGCTCCAACGATGATATCATCAGGAAGCATCACACCAAAATATTCTTTGCTGGCGATCGCATGACGAGCCATACAGATTGCATGACCAAGACCTAACGGCTCGGGCTGGCGAATATAACTAAAGTGAGCAGTACGCGCAATCTTATCAAGCTCATTTAATAATGCTGTTTTATTACGTTCCTTTAAAAAAAGCTCTAAGGCTGGGTCTGCATCAAAATAGTCGGCTATAGCGTTTTTGCCTTTGCTCGTGACCATTAAAAACTGTTGTATGTCTGATGCCAACGCCTCTTGCGCAATATACTGAATAGCCGGTTTATTTAAAAGAGGCAGCATTTCTTTTGGGACCGCTTTAGTGTAGGGCAGAAAACGAGTTCCTAAGCCTGCTGCTGGAATAATAACTTTGCTGATGTCCATAAAACAAAGACCCCTTTACAACTATAACCTTAAAACTGCTCAAGAAACCCTATTTTTGGACTTTGAAATAAGCGAATATCGTTGATGCCATATTTCATCATAGCCAGTCGATCGATACCGAGTCCAAAGGCAAAGCCTGAATATATTTCCGGATCAATGCCGCATGATTTTAAAACGTTCGGGTGCACAAGTCCAGCACCCATCAGCTCAATCCACCCCGTTTTTTTGCAAATCGAGCAGCCTGCAGCGCAGAACGGGCAGGAACAATCGATCTCTATGCCCGGTTCAACAAAAGGGAAATAGCTTGGTCGCGCACGAACCTTCAAATCTTTTTTTTCAAAAACTGCCTGCAAAAAGGTCTCTACCGTGGCGATAAGATTCGCCATCGATACGTGCTTGTCGATGAACAACCCTTCTATTTGCGTAAACATAAAATTGTGGCTCGCATCCGTCGCTTCGTTACGGTACACGCGTCCTGGGGCACAAATAGCAAGCGGAAACTCTTGCTTTTCAAGGGCGCGAATCTGCACCGGTGATGTGTGTGTACGCAAAAGCAATGATGGAATAGTTAACCAAAAAGTGTCATGCGCGTCACGGGCAGGATGGTTTGCTGGAATATTAAGCGCATCAAAATTGTAAAATTCCGTCTCTACTTCAGGACCTTCCACAACGCTATAACCCATCGAGATGAAAATATCCTCTAACTTTTCGATGATCTGCGTGTATATATGAATGCTGCCACGCCGAGCAACAGAGCGCACTGCCGTTACATCAAATGAAGCAGCCTGTTCTTGTTCGCCACGCATCGCCAGATCGGCAACAAGCTTTTGACGCGCGTCAAAAGCAACCTGAAACAAGGAACGCAGCTCATTAAGGGCTGGACCAGCTTGACGTTTTTGCTCAACCGATAATTCTTTTAATTGCGCCATAAGCGCTGCAAGTTCACCCTGACGAGACAGAAAAAGCAGCCGCACCTGTTCAAGCGCCTGGTGCGTGGTAGCCGCCTCTAAGGCGGTCATAAAAGCCTGTTTAACCCGCTCTATTTCAGCAATAATTGGTATCATATTGGGAAAATCCATTACCTACGAATAGTAGTTGTACACAACGCACGAGCTTTAGCGTACCAGACCATCAACCGATTGACAAACTTGTTCTGTCCTACGTATCGCGCGCCACGCAGGAATAAAGAATTACTCGAATTATATTGACAAATGCCACCATATGAGTAGGCTACTAACCGTTACTGATTTCAAAGTAATACTTTCAAAAAAATATGTCATTATTCGCCGGGGTAGCTCAGTGGTAGAGCGTAAGCCTGAAGAGCTTAGCGTCGTTGGTTCAATTCCGACCCCCGGCACCAGTCATTTCTCAAAGCCAACCAGAAAACACTCTTATTTTGTTGGATAATGCCAACTCAGAACGTCCAAGTCGCACTATGAAATGACTGGCAGGCCAGCCTTTTAACACCTCTACCGGCCTCTCATGTTTTATTAAATTATTGCTTATTTCCGTTTGCTTTTTTACTATGCTACAAACTATAGATAAAAGCGTGCCCAGAGCATGATAAAGATCCAGAATTAAAAAAGGGATGGGCTAACAATGAGGTATCTACCATCAGACAAGTATAATGTTGCCTGGTTTAAACTTGCAGAATGCGTTTCACGTGGCGAAAAAGAGCGCGCCCTGGGCGTCTACAGGCTCTTGTCTCACTCATTTGATGATCTCGCTTTTGCGAGCCAACTTGAAGGAGACATTCTCTTTTCATTTGAAGACGCCATAGGTGCTATAGCTAAATATGACCAAGCGATTGCTCTCTATAAAAAATCGAACCGCTTACTTGAAGCTGCCGCCGTCTGCGAGCATGTCATCACTATGGCTCCTGCGACCGCTGACTATATTCGCGTCGTAGTCGACCTGTATAAAAAATTACGCTTAACCGACCGTGTTGTCACCTATTTACAGATGCTTTTTGCGCTGGCTCTCGGCCATGATGATCTGGTTAATGCGCGCTTACTCCTTGAGGAGCTCGATCAGTATGCTGACGCACAAAGCACCGTCATCGAACGACAAGAGCTTATTTTTGCTACTTTACGTGATAATGCCTGCGACATAGAGCCTTTGCGAGTGCATATTGAGCAGGTACTTGATGGGCTTCTGGCACTTGATGATCAAGTTGCCTTACAGCAATTTTTAGCTCATGTAGAGGCTATGCATCCAGCAGCATCTGAGCATGCGCATCTGTATCTTGCGCAGCAAGCGTAAACGGAAAAAGCATATCGCGCTACCCCTGCCAAACGTAACTATTTGATCTCTGAGTATCAAAGAGTTCTATGTTGGCAACAAGTTTATGCGATATGCTTTTTTAAATCAGATAAACAGGAGAGGTTTTATTTCAGCCATGGTAACCAGCTAGCAATCTCCTTAAGAGCAGCTTTTTTATTACCTGTTCCAGTATTTAACCGACCCCAAGGACCTTCTGCTTTTCGTACTGCCTCGTCGAAAGCGACGAGATTACCAGAAGGGTCATTGCTAACAGCTTCTCTAGCTCTGACAACCGCTGGGTCTGTGTATATGCAGTAAGATTGATTTCCTTTGCTAAGCATTTCAATTGTCGCTTGCTTGCCCGATGCTTGCTGAGCAGCTCGTCTCGCAGCCATGTATTCCTTGCATACGAGGATCGACAGCTGAGTTCTCACCGTCTGACGCTTGTCCAATTACAGGCAAACAGAGGCAAGACACGATTAAACCTTGCAGTAGGATTCTTTTCATATAAACACCTTCGTTGCAGTTAGCTAAACAAACAATTGTGACTACAGTTGAATTCTATTTACAACATTTAGGACATAAACACTCTCCGCGAGCTCTCCAATACTGGCCACCTTTCAGCTGACATTGCAACCTTGCTTCCCATTCAGCAGCGAGCTTTATTTCTTCTGCACTCTTCGGCTTAGCTTTCGTACCAAACCTCTCATCTTCAGCTTTCCTAGCATCCCTAGCTTTCTTAGCCTTCTCAGCCAGCACTACTTGCTGCCTATAATCTTCACGCTCATCAGCTGCCTCTTCTGATGCCTTGCTAACTACTGGCAAACAGGCACAAGAAACAACAAAACACCCTAAAAGGATTTTTTTCATAAAAAACACCTTAACTGTTATAGATTAATTAAACGGACAATTTTACGCTGATTTGATGCGCTTCTAGTTTAGCACAAATATCATGCGTTAAAACTATTTTTTGTTTAGTTTCTAAACGCAATTTCTTATTGTTATCCTGAAAAATAAATTCGAGCGGTATACTGCCCTTGCCAATACCTTTGCCCAGCAGCTGCGCCAACGCTTGCACCCAGTCTTCATCGAAGGTATCAGGCAACGTTAAGCTTGCAAGCTCTATGCTCGGCCACTCTTGAAAAAACAGATCGAGCGGCACCAGCTCACGCGCTTTTATTTTACAGGCCTGCTGTGATGAGATATCAAGCTCTCCTTTGACAATAAAAATCGTGTGTGACCCGAGCCACTGATGAGATTTTTTAAAGACTGATGGAAAGACCACAACTTCCGCATGTGATGTGCCATCTTCAACCTGCACAAATGCCATGGTGTCACCCTTTTTGGTGACGATCTCACGCTTTGAGGTCAGCAAACCACAACAGATGACCATCGGCTCTTGGGTCGGCGATTGCGCAAGCAGCGCAAGTGCGTTTGAAAAACTGATAACGTTAAGCATGGCCAATTGTGCACGATACGCATGCAACGGGTGCTCACTCACATAAAAGCCGATAACCTCTTTCTCTTTTTCAAGCCGTTCTTTGCTCGACCAGTCGGGCACTGGTTGAAATTGGTAAAGCTGAGCTTTTCCTTCATCTGCTGCGCTATCAGAGATCGGCATACTAAAAAGCCCCATCTGGCCAGTTAACGCAGCCTTTTTATGCTCAGCGGCAAGATCCATAATGCGACCAAGCTCGTTCGTTTTTTCCGCACGATTGCCCGGCAACACATCGAGCGCACCTGCAGAAATAAAATGCTCAATGACACGCTTGTTTGAAGTGCGCAAATCGATGCGCTTGCAAAAATCTAACAGATCAACAAATGGTTTTTCTGCGCGTACAGCAATAATGTTTTCAAGCGAAACGATACCGACACTTTTGATGCCCTGCAAGCCGAACAGAATCTCACCATCAACAACGTCAAACTCGATTGTTGATCGATTAATATTGGGCGGCACAATGGTCAGAGCCATCTCGCGTGCCTCTTGCAAATAGAATGCCATTTTTTCGGCATTGGTAGATTCAAGCGAAATGAGGCACGCCATAAACTCCGCTGGGTAGTTCGCTTTTAAATAGGCTGTTTGGTAGGCGATCAATGCATACGCTGCTGAATGTGATTTGTTAAAACCGTACCCGGCAAAATAGGCCATCAAATCGAATAGTTCACCAGCTTTTATTTGGTTAAAACCGCCTACTGTCGATTTTTCTAAAAACAATGCGCGCTGCTCTGCCATCACCTCAGCTTTTTTCTTACCCATTGCACGGCGTAAAATATCCGCTTGCCCTAATGAATAACCACCAATCGTTGATGCGATTTTCATAACCTGCTCTTGATAGACGATGACGCCGTATGTCTCTTCAAGAATAGGTGCAAGCTCAGGGAATAAATAACTTATTTTCTGCCTGCCATGGCGCCGTTCGATATAATCATCGATCATGCCTGAGCCAAGTGGCCCCGGGCGGTACAGTGCGTTAACCGCGATAATATCTTCAAACTTGTCCGGTTGCAGCTTGCGCAGCACCTCTTTCAAACCGCTGGACTCCAATTGAAACACGCCCGATGTTTTACCCTCGCTGATCAACTGAAACGTCGCCACATCATCTAACGGGAGCGCGTCTATGTTGATCTGCGTGCCATGCGTACGCGCAATGAGCTTGATAACGCGGTCAATCAAGGTCAAGTTTTTAAGACCAAGTAAATCTATCTTCAAAAAACCGAGACTCTCGAGCTCCGTCATCGCATACTGCGTTACTAACTCATCCGTCTTTGGCGGTACATAGACCGGCAACACTTCATCGATAGGATCAGGCGAAATAACAACACCAGCAGCATGTTTTGATGCATGGCGCGTCAAGCCCTCAAGTCGAAAGGCTATATCAAAAAGCTGCTGTGCTCGCGGGTTACTGTTCAATAATTCTTGTAACCGCGGTTCCTGTTCAAGTGCTTGAGCCAGTGTGATTTTGAGCTGCTCAGGAATCAATGAAGTAATAGCGTTTGAGTCTTCAAAAGGGAAACCTAATGCTCGCGCAACATCTTTTATAACACCTTTGGCCATCATCGTACCGAATGTGATGATCTGGCCAACCTTATCATTGCCATATTTTGAGCGAATATAGTTGATGACGTTTTCGCGCCCTTCGATACAAAAATCGATATCGATATCGGGCATGGTTACCCGTTCTGGATTTAAAAAACGCTCAAAAAGAAGATTGTATTTAATTGGATCGATGTTGGTGATCTCAAGCGCCCAAGCAACGAGCGAACCGGCAGCCGAACCACGTCCTGGACCGACTGGAATATTGTTACGCTTAGACCATTGAATAAAATCACTGACCACTAAAAAATAGCCCACAAAGCCCATAGAGATTATGAGCTCTGCCTCAAGCTCTAAGCGTGCTGCATAGGTGTCTGCTTGCTCGGCAGGTATGCGCTTTTCATCATGCAGTTTTTGCAACCCTTTACGACACAAGTGCAAGAAGAAGCTGTCGGAAGTATGTTCTTGCGGCACTTCAAATTTAGGGAAAAACAGTTTCCCTGTCTGAAATTCAAAGGTACATGAGTCTGCTATGACACCTGTATTCCAGACTGCCGATGGATGCTCTTTAAACAACGCAAGCATCTCATCTTGGGTACGCAAATGCACCCGGCAGTTGCCAAAGGTATACCGTTGCGGATTGCTCATCTTGTCTTGCGTTTGAATGGCAAGCATGATCTCATGAGCTTGGCGATCTTGCGCGGTGACATAGTGACAATCACCGGTAGCCACCAGTGGCACACCTTTAACTTCGCTCAAATGGTATAATTTCTGATTAAGCACAGCCTGTTCTTGTTGATCTTCAGGCTGCACTTCAAGGTAAAAACGTTCAGATCCAAACTGCTTCAAATGCCAGTCGATAATGCGTTCAGCCTCAGCGTCATTGTTGTTCATCAACAATTGGGGAATATGTCCACCAAGACAGGCTGATGTTATCACAAGCCCTTCACTGTGTTGTGCCAATATTGCATAGTCGATGCGTGGTTTAAAATAAAACCCTTTTTGATAGGCAAAGGAGATCAGCTTACATAAATTTTTGTACCCAATTTCATTCTGCACAATCAACAGCGCATGATAATATTTGCGCTGAGCATTTTTTATGGAAGCATCTTCAGTCAGATATGCTTCCATGCCAAGGACCGGCTTGATGCCAGCCTTGTGACAGGTTTGGAAAAATTTCACCGCGCCAAAAATATTGCCGTGATCACTGATGCCCATCGCCTTCATGCCATGCTGTTTACCAAACTGCACAAGCTTGTCGACGGTTATTGCGCCATCGAGCAGCGAAAAATCGGTGTGTATGTGCAGATGAGTGAAATGGGGCGACGACATTGAGCTTTTTCCGTTCCTCGACACTGTTTTTTATCAATTAACATAGAGAAACATTAGTGTAGGCGATATTTTCGCAAATGTTGAGCTGATGTTGGGCTTCTGCGCATAAAAAGATTATGTCGTAAGCGCGCTTACACAACGTTTTGGATCTGTTCTCGTGCTTTTTCGAGTTCAACCTTAACATCAATGGCTGCTGCAGCAATCGTGGCATCTGAACATTTGGCAGCAATCGTGTTAATTTCACGCGCAAGCTCTTGCAGCGTAAAATCTAGCCGCTTGCCCTTTTCGACCGATCCGGTCGTCAGTTGATGCTCAAAATTAGCAAGATGGCTTCTGAAACGGACAATCTCTTCATTGATGTCCATCTTCTCAAGTAAGACATAGGCGGCATTGCGCTGCAGCTCTGCTAATTTATTCTCGTCGAGTGTAACCTCTTCAAGTGCTATTTTGACTTTCTCTTTTTGAGCAGTAATAAGCTCTTGTGATTTCTCTTCGATGCGCTGCATAATGGCACGACAGTTGGCCATGCGCAGCTTAATATCGTCAGCCAATACCGCGCCCTCTTTGACCTGCTCTTGAATAACCAGATCGATAAGCTCTCTGAGGGTATGGAGTATCAATGTGCGTTTTTCCTCATCAAGCTCTTTTTCTTCAACCGAAAAAAGATTTGGCAATAATAAGAGACCATCGATCGACAGCTGCCCACCAACACCAAACTTCTCTTGGATTTTTTTAAGCGCATCAATATAGCCGCCAATCACAGAAAATGATGGCTCGGCCGCACCTTTGAACGCGTTCTGATTATTAACGTAGATCGTAACATATACGTGACCACGTAACAAAGCGCTTTTAAGTAATCTGACGCTTTCAGTTTCCAAACTGGTCAACTGCGGCGGCAGCTTGCATGACGCTTCAAAAAAGCGCGAATTGAGCGATTTGATGCTCATAGCCATTGAGACCTTAGACCCATCATCAAACGACATGGTAATGATTTTTGAGGCAAAGCCCGTCATACTTCTGAGCATCATAGATTCCTTCACTTAGGCCAAATTTGTCGCGACGCTATTAACGTCATCATGATCGTCAAGCTCACTTAAAAACTCATACCCTTTTTGAGCCTGCTCTTCGGGCAAGCTGAATGGTGTTTTTGGCACCCACTCAAGCTCAGCGCTTTCAACCTTCAAGCCGAGGCTTTGGAGCTTTTGGCGTACCAGATCAACCGATTTTGGATCGGTATAAATCGCGCAGCCCTGCTCTTCTTGCTCGATGTCTTGAATATCGAAATCGATAAGCGCATCGATCAGCTGATCTTCACTTAAGCTGCATGAGTCAAGTTTGACCACACCAAGTTTCTGAAACATCCAGCTCACCGATCCTGTTTCACCAAGCGATCCGCCATGCTGTGAGAAAAGGCGTCTCATTTCGGCAGCGATTCTATTTTTATTATCGGTCAATATATCAACAATAACGGCAATCCCGTGAGGGCCATACCCTTCGTAGGTGCATTGTTCATACGCAACACCTGGCAACTCACCGGTACCTTTTTTGATAGCACGAGTGATATTTTCGTTGGGCATATTAACTTCGCGGGCTTTTTCAAGCAGCAAACGAAGGCGCGCATTGCCGTTGGTGTCACCACCACCCTCTTTGGCTACCAGCGTAATCTCTTTGCTCAGCTTGGTAAAAATCTTACCGCGTTTATCATCTTCACGTGCTTTTTTGTGCTTTATATTAGCCCATTTTGAATGGCCCGCCATGGCCGGTATCTCCTACCAAATGCATTATAAATTCTGTTTTTGTTGCATAAAATCATAGCGTACAGGTTTGTCGCTCTTCTGTCGATACACACGTCAATAGACCTTTGCAGAAAGAGCCGCCTTCAAGTACGCTTTGAAGAAATAGGATCAAATAAGCCTTTACAGGCCTTTCTTGACTGGTTGTAACAATACGATAAGCTGTAGCCAGTCATTATTTATACCATTTTCACATCAAAGGTTTCACTATGAAAAGATGTCTCGTATTGTCAGCTGCTATACTTCTTGCAACTCAAGCCCAGATCGTTGCAAGCGACAAAACAACTGCTCATGATTCACTTGAGCCAATGCGTCAGGAACTGATGCGAAGAACCGCAGGACAAGCTCCGCAAAGTGCACATCAAGATGCTCCGCTTGCACTAGCAAATAATCCTATCCCTACACCTATCGCTACACTCCCTGCCCAAGCTGCTGTAGTGATTCATTATAACAGCCAACCTGCTCCTCAAGCAGCACTTGCTGCACCAATATCTAGAGCACCGAGCCAAGAGCAACTAATCCCTGCAAACAACAACCACGTCAGAGCCGATGACGTCAATCCTCTTTTAAGATGGATCGTAGTCGAATGCGTTCCTGGCCTAGCAAGATTTGCAGGTCGCAACCTATTTAGCCTATGGTCAAACACAAGACAAAACCCTCGCCCTGGCAATAACAACTAAATCGTACAGAGTTTTTTAGTTCTCAATTGAAGAGGCTTGTTAGAGCAAAATCTTCTAACAAGCCTCTTTCATTATCTATTTTTGATTTGGCACAGCTGTGCTGCCGAGAATACCAAGCTGCTGAAACAGCTTAAATATTTGTGTACCGTTTAATAAATTTTATTCTGCCATCACTGGCAATCTTCGCTATTTCTACCGTCGTGAGATCCTGTGTGTGCAATTGCGTACACAGCTCACTCAACAGTTCCCGTTCGGTGATAAGATGCTTTTTCATGGTGTGCCATTGAATTTCCCCATCTTTTAAAATAATCGGCTGATCTCCCTTAATCAGCGATTCGATCGCGGGCATATGAAAAGATGCCCTATTCATGATACCATTAAGTACCGTCAGCAACAACACAGTGGCAATACCGATTAAAAAATGCTCTGCACTGACGACCGCATCGGCCAATAGCGAACCTAACATAACCACTAAAATGCGGTTAAAGGTACTATTCACACCAAAGAGCTTTCGGTTGCATCGTATCAGCACAATGCCAAAGGCATAGATTATTACGCCACGAATTACCATATGCAGTAATGAAATCATGGTAAAGTTACGTATCTCAGTCGCTTCATGTAGTGACTGCATCAGTGATTCGAACATACCGGCTCCTTATCTTAATCTCACTTTTTATCAAAAAACTTGTGTACAAAAGTGTACCAAACGAAGGCAGGTCGTATGCAAGCAGAATGGTGCCAAACGCCCTCAAACGGCATAGTTGCTCTATCTCTTTTTTTCTATCTCATCTGCACGCTGCTCCATAAGCAATGCTCGCCTACCGTCCAGCGGGCATACTTTATTTTCATGCCTTGAAAAATTCACTTGGCTCTTTGCCAAGTAAGGCGAGCAAGTGAGCCATTTTCGCCAATGTTATATTGGCCTTACCACTTCTTAGCTTTTGCATGTAAGAAGGACTTGTTTCGAGCCTGCGGACAAGCTCATTGAAGCCGACCCTGTTTTTTTTCATATAGTCGTCAAGAGCTTCTTGAATTGTTTTTTGCAGCGAAATAAGAATCCTAGCCTCTAATTGCGCCTGCGCATCTATTTCGGCAATCTCTTGTTTACTTAATCTCTTTTCAAGATATGACTGAAATTTTTTCGTCTTCATAGTTATCTCTCAATTACTTGTTTAAGCCTTAATCGAGCAATGCGTATATCTCGGTCCTGACTTTTTTTATCACCTGCGGCAAGCAAGAAAATCAAAGTATTATCACAGAAACAATAATAGATACGGAAACCAAATCTTCGCTCTCTTAACTCAAATAACCCTTCAGCCAAAGCTTTACTATGCGGAAGCCTTAAGGTATTGCCAAGCACCTCAAGTAATCTTATCTCCTTAGAGACAGATTTGAGCTGCTCGTCTGTTAACTTATCAAACCACTTTTCCAGGGAATTGTTCCCTGTTCTGTCATCCCAATACTCTATACACCACTTTTTCATCAGAGCTACTCGATTAAGTTATTATAGATAACTATGATTATACTACTTTATAAAGTAGTATATCAAGCGTATTTATTTCTCTTTCAAGACTTACCCACTACGAAGATCGCGAGTATAAAACTTTCTTGAGTATGTCTCCGCTCGCGTTCCAGCCTGGATTCCCGATTGCTCGAGAATGACCCGAGAAATTTTGGTGTCATACTTGCCACCATAAAACCTATATATTCATGACATGAAAAATATGTTATAAGATCCCCTGCAAAAGACGTCCTGGGGCACCCAGGCAATTGAACGGATCAAGCAATGGACAGAGATAAAGTGATTTTTCCGCATGTAGTAGAAGGAGGTAGCGCAAGAGACAAATTTTTCATAATGTAAGTCGTTGTATTTTAACATTAACTCCAGGTTTAACAAAAATGCTTAAACAAGTAACAGCAGTGGCGCTTTGCGTATCATCATTCGTAGTTGCATCAGATTCAACTAAAATCGCAGCTAAGCATCTTCTAGCATCGAGTCAACATTATAACGTTACTTACGATGCTAATGACGTTATTAAGGTGAACGGGCAAAGAGTCGAACATTACGACCTTGATTCGTCTTTACGTAAGCCAAATGCTCTAAAAGATCTTTTCAAAAGCGACCGTTCTAAACTGGAAGTCAGCAGAATCGGCGCTGGATACGCACTGAAACGCCACGATCAGCTCAAAGGCGGTGGATTGGGTGGTACCACACTAGGTGCTTATATTGGCAAATTCACTGTGCTGTTTATTGGGCACGGCGCAATACTTATTGCATCATCATTAACAGGTCCAGCGGCTCCAGCTACGTTTGCTGCACTTGAAGGAACTTTTGGCCTTCAAATAGAAGCTGCCAGCCAAGTAGGCGCAATTGCTGGTGGTATTATCGGCGGCGTCGCTACAGGACCAGTATGATACTATGAAAGAAGTAATAATAGCTATAAAAGTAGCCACTGAACTTATTATGAGTCTTATGAATTATGACATCGTTCGCCGAGAAATGGAGCAATCGAAAGAAGGTGTTAACATAAGGCACATCCTGATGAGAACGTTTGGACTCATCCTTCTGATAGAAATAGTATTTTATTGGTGGGTACCTTAAAAAGTATCGAACTTTGGGAAAGAAAGTTAGAATCTTTCCCAAAGCCTTTTACTATTAGAGCAGCGTCGCTTGGCCCAAAAAGAGTTGCTTTAAAAAGGGCAACTGTTTGTGCGGAATCTGGCGTCCACGGGCTGTTTTTTCAAGGAGTCCTTTGCGCATCAAAAACGGTTCATAAACCTGCTCGATCGTATCTTTATCTTCACCCACCAGCGCTGCAATCGTTTCAACACCAACAGGGCCACCGCTAAAATGCTCGATCATCTTGCTTAAAATAAGACGATCAACATTGGTAAGCCCTTGTGTATCGATGCCCAAAAAGCTAAGAGCCTGTTTGGTAAATTCTATGTCAGAGCTGCTATTATTTTTGACCTGCGCAAAATCTCTGACACGCCGTACAATCTTTTTTGCAATACGCGGCGTGCCGCGCCCTGCTTGCGCGATAAGCAATGCCGAATCAAGCGACAAATCGAGCTCAAGAAAGCGAGCATTTTGCGCAACGATTGCCTGCAGCTGAGGATCGGTATAAAAATCAAGCCGCTCAACAATACCAAAACGGGAACGCAACGGTGCCGAAATTTTGCCACTTTTTGTCGTGGCTCCTACGAGTGTAAAGGGGCTTAACGGTAGATTAACCGACTTGGCACCAGCACCTTGCCCGATGATAACATCAACGCGAAACTGCTCCATGGCACTATAAAGCACTTCTTCAACCGTTGCCGGCATACGATGAATCTCATCAATAAAAAGAATATCGCGCGGTTCAAGACTTGATAAAATTGCCACTAAATCACCCGTGCGCTCCATCATCGGACCGCTACAGATTTTAATGCCAACATGCATCACCTGTGCCATGATATGTGCCAACGTTGTTTTTCCAAGGCCTGGAGGTCCGAAAAGGAGCAGATGATCCAATGGCTCGCCACGCATTTTAGCAGCCTGCGTATAAATAGACAGCTTTTCTTTCAGCTCGTCTTGCCCGATATAATCATCAAACGTACTGGGAGTAAAATCATGTGCGCGTTCCTGTTCCGTATCGCGCAACGTTAAAATACTGAGTCCTATGGTGTCATCCATCTGTTTTCTATCTCCTTGTCGTACGCTGCCGTGCTATACTTGCAAGCCAGCCCAAACTCGCGTACGTAATCCATACATTACTGACGCCATAACTAATTAATGGTAACGGTATCCCAACCATGGGTAGCAGCCCCATAACCATGCCCATGTTAATAAATGCCGAAATCATAATATGCGCGATAAGCCCTGCAGCAAGCGCTTGCATATAGGGAAATGCAACATCCGCCGTCTGGTGAAAGAGATACAGTGCAAGGATTATATAGATGAGAATCACCGTAACCACCCCTATAAAACCAAGCTCTTCTGCTATAACCGAAAATATACAATCGGTGCGACTTTCCGGTAAAAATTGGTACCTATTTTGCGTGCCCTGCATGAATCCTTTGCCGTAGATGCCTCCTGAGCCTATAGCGATAAGAGATTGTTCAATCTGATACCGTTCCTTATTTGAGCTACCATACCCCAAAAAGACAAAAATGCGCTGTTTTTGATAATCCTTAAGCATCGGCCACAAAATAGGAGCGGCAAACAGCATGACGCAAAAACCATACATAAAAAAACGAGTGGGCAGCCCGGCTACCCAAAAGGTGATAAGACCTGAAAAAAGCACTACGAGTGCGGTGCCAAGATCGGGCTGTTTTGCAATCAACACAAAACTGACAGCCAGCGTGATTAAAAGAGGAACGAAGCGCTGCGGTGATGCTGATGTTGTATACCCACCGTCACAGGCATACAGGTAATAGGTCGCAAAGGCCGGGAAGAAGAGCTTTGCAAGCTCTGACGTTTGTACGCGAAAGAAAAAAAGATCGATCCACCGCTGCCCACCCATACCGACAACCCCTTTGATGATCGTAAACACGAGGAGTGCAAGCACGCAAAAATAAGCAAAAAAACCCCACCGCATCAAAGAGCGAGCATCAAGCTGGCTGATGCCGTAATAGATACCAAAGCCAGTGAGTATACCGGCACACTGTTTTTTGAAAAAAATAGAATAAGGAGCTGTCGCATGATGCGTCGTACTGTACACGAACAAAAGGCTAATCAACGACAAAGTGGCAATCAGCAAAAAAGCGAACCAATCGAATGAACGAACGCGACCATAATTACCTGATAGCACAATAAGATCCTTTGCTTAAGAAAAGTATGCTCACAGTGTAATCAAAAAAAGAAAAAGGTCATCTTACCGTGATCAATCGAAGTGAATAAGGTTGTCCGATACAACTTTGTCTGGTATTGCTGTCGACACACGAGTGAGCTGTTGATGAAGCTCACCAACAACCCCAATCCTCGACAATACGCCGTTGATCTGCTGCTCAACAAGCTTCTTTTGTGGCTTCGTCAACCTGAGCCGTTCAAGCCCTTGCAGATCATCCGCTCTATAGAGATCATATTCCTGCTTGGCGAGCTCACTGGCAAAAACGTAGCCCAGCTGACGCAGCTCTAGCCTGCGTTTTTCTGTAGTCGCTTGGTTGCGCAACTGAAGCTCAATCAATGATTTAAAATAGGCGCAGGGCATATGTTGGCCGAACTTGCCAAAATAGGTAGCATCCTGCTCATTGGTAGCCACCGCTTCATATGCCTTTTTAGGGTCGAGGCCAACACTGGCAACATTTCTTTCTTGAGACGCAATAACTTCCTTGACAAAATTACTACTGATGCGACGCGCACACACAAACAATAAGCGTTGCTGCTCATGCAATTTTTTCAGATGCGCTTCCGCCTCTTTTTCTAAAGAGCCCGATCTCACTGCAGCCAAAAAAGCATCCGATTCATGGAGCGTATTGGCCACTTGATCATACCACATACTTTTTTGATGCCCACTTGAGCCATGCTCTTGCTCTGTTTTTTCTGGAACCTGTTTGATCTTTTCGACTATCTGCCAACCTTCAGAGTACCCACCACTGACAACAAAATCCCAAGTTATAGGATCTTGCGGTCTTTTATCAAGCGCTGAAGCTTCAGGAACCAGAACAACTATTGAAATCAGAACCACGCGTAGATGAGCAGCCAGCATAGCTGGTACATGATCTGTTATGATGGGTGACGGGGTCCAGTGCATAGATGCTACCAACCGATACTGTATAAACGCGATTGTCTTGCCAAGGCAAGGATATCCTAAAAAAATGATCCCACCTTTGTCAACTCATCTATCATACAACAGCTTTTTGCCCTGCTGCGCACAGGTTTCCCGGCCTGTAACCCAACCATTTGTTGAGGTTTTCAGTTTTGAATATTGTATAATTGGCCTATGGAGGCGCCTGTTGCCTCAAACCGGTCTTAATAAAAAGAGATTTTCGAGTGGGTATTCACTTCGACACGAAGACCAACAAATATCAGTTCCTAAAAAGAGGCAAGTCCTGACCTCAGGTCTGTTTGATTGCGCAGATTGCTTCCATTTCACGCACCAGATGCTCTTTGTCCTGCTCAGATAGATTAAGAGCATTAAGTGCTTTTTTATGCTTTTGCACATCACGGCACAACACGAGGCCATGATCAAGCAAAATCTTTTTCTGACGACGATCAAGAGAGACCAAGGCTGTAATGGGATGCAACCCGAAGTGGTTGATGAGCTGCTCCAAGCTTCCACGCTCTGGATAACCCCACCCTAAAAGCGTAATGCCTACACATTGTGCGTAGGCTATTGCCTGCGAGCTAAAACGCGTGTTGGTTACAACAACAGCCCTGTGGATTGCATGCGCATCACCCTGATGATCCCAATAGCGCGCTACATCATCAAAGCGTGCCTTAATATACAAAGGCACCTTAACATCGCAGTAAATGCCCTGCTCATTATGGAACTTACATTCGATCATAAGGTGCTCATTGCCGCGTATGGCTATCACATCCAATTCATGCTCAATACAAAAACCACGAGCGACCGTATGCGTTCTGGTACCATATCCTTGCGCATTAAACAGAGCGCTTACATAATTTTCGAAAGGAAACCCAGATGGGCCAAAATCGAACAAGGCACGCTTAAGGTTATAATGAGCTGCAACAACAGTGTTGCAGCTCCGCAGCCGCTCAAGCGCAAATTCATAAATATCTTTGGTTGTGCGCAATGATGGCAACGTGCTGATCTCGGCAACAAGCTGCTCTATCAGTTTGGCAGAGGCGCCAGCACGTTGTAATGAGGCTGTAAATTTTTTTATATTAAAAGGCTCAGTCTCGCCTGAATACTTTTGTATATAAAGTGACATACAACCTCATGTGTTATGTTACAGAGTAGGTCTTTGATCGCGACAAGATGCAGGAAGGAAATAGTTATACAAACGAGCAACCACATACCCTGCAACGGCTGCTACCAACGGTGTTATCACTAATGGTATAAGCAATTGCATGAGGTTAATTTGTGGAAAATAGATAAAGACTAAAATGCTGTTAAAAAGCGCCGTGCAAAACATAAAAATGCCCGCTGTTTTTGCCAACGCGACAGGATGAAGATGCATAGTTTATTCCTTCTTTTTCAGGTGTATATAAACAGCTATCTTGAGGGACTCTATATAATTTTTGGCACAGAGTGCAAGAAAAAAGGTTTTTAAAGCAAAGGTAAACAGTTCAAAGGGCTTACTGTTTTTCATGGAAAAAGATATATAAAAGTGAAGTATAAAAGAAAGAATTCATAAGTATGGCCGTGCCATACGAAGCCTGCCAAGCTGGTAAGCGTGGATAGGCGAAGTATGGTCGGGGTGGCCAGACTTGAACTGACAACCCCTCGCTCCCAAAGCGAGTGCGCTACCAATTGCGCTACACCCCGACATATTTTTTTGATCGAATTAAAGTGCTGATCAATCTACTGCTATTTTCAATTTTTTACAAGCTTTTTCGGATACGATGGGGTGAATGGTGGGGATCGAACCCACGACCCTCAGAACCACAACCTGATGCTCTACCAACTGAGCTACATTCACCATACTATTCAAAGAAATCGCTGTATGGTCAATTAGTATACGTCTTTCGCTTGTAAAATCAAAAAAAAGATAAAAGTTCCTAGACAGGATTGTTTCTCTTCCTTATCTTCCTTCGTAAAGCTGCTCTATTGTTGTTGGCTAAACAGAGGCCAAGCCTATGCATTCTTCCTGAATAGCTCTTTTGGCATTATACAGCTTGGATTTTTTTTGTTACCATAGAAGCATAAGAAAAGAGCTCTCTACCCTGGCGTTAACCTTGAACCATTACATTACTAAGAGAAAAGTTATGGATACAAAAAAAGCGCTTACTTCTGGCTGGATTCGCGTCTTTGGTGCTCGTGAGCACAACCTCAAATCGGTTGATGCCACTATTCCCAAAGATAGTTTAACCGTCATTACTGGACCTTCAGGCTCAGGTAAAAGTTCGCTCGCCTTAGACGTTTTATATGCC
The DNA here is from genome assembly GCA_018266085.1 of Candidatus Babelota bacterium. Taxonomy (GTDB): domain Bacteria; phylum Babelota; class Babeliae; order Babelales; family Vermiphilaceae; genus JAFEAZ01. Next base: position 94,195 of record JAFEAZ010000029.1, on the reverse strand, counting down.
GAAGGGCGTAGGCGCTATGTCGAGTCTCTTTCTTCGTACGCACGCCAATTTTTAGGGGCCACCAACAAGCCTGACGTGGATCGCATTGATGGTCTATGCCCGGCAATTGCTATTGAACAAAAAACGGTCGGGTCCAACCCGCGATCAACCGTAGGAACCATTACCGAAATTTATGATTATTTACGCGTGCTCTTTGCCCGCATTGGACGCCCTCACTGCCCTGAATGCCACGAGGAAATACGCGCACAATCACCCGAAAATATCGTTGCCATGATTCTTGAATCATTCAATGGGCTGACGGTAACGATTGCTGCTCCTGTTGCGTCAGACAAAAAAGGTGAATTTACTGCTGAGCTTAAACGCTTTTTTGCTCAAGGCTACTACCGCTTTATTATTGATGGCGTAAAATATCGCTTTATGGCTCCCGCAGAGATCGACGCACTTAACCTCAAAAAATCACAGCGACACACCATTAACCTACTCCTCGACTCTTTTGAGATAAACGCTGAAAAGCGCGGCCGCATTCATGAAGCGCTTGAGCTCTCTTTTAAGCTCGCCGACAACGTATGCGCCGTCTATAGCGGAGAGCGTGAATATTTATATTCATCCAAGCGCGTATGCTTACGCTGCGCCACCTCAATCCCCGAGCTTGAGCCACGCCTTTTCTCATTCAACTGCCCTTTGGGGGCATGCCAAACCTGTAATGGTCTTGGGAGCCTCTATGAGTGGCCGTGGGGCAAGAATGATGCTGACGCATGGAAAGAAAAATATCCCGATTTTTTCGGCGACAAATATGCCACGCTCGTAACCTGCACCGCCTGCTATGGAGCTCGTTTAAACCCTCACGCACTTGGCGTTACCATTGGGGGTAAAAATATTATCGAGCTCGCAGAACTGTCGATGAAAGATCTGCACCTTTTCTTTACGACCTTGCAGCTTGAGGAGCTTGACACTGCTATTGGAAAACCGCTCATCACGCACATCACCAGCCGCGTAACCTTCTTAGTAGAGGTTGGCCTTTCCTACCTTGCGCTCAGTCGATCGGCACGCACACTATCAGGCGGAGAAGGGCAACGTATTCGCTTGGCAACCCAAATCGGTTCCGCATTGAGCGGTGTCCTCTATGTTCTTGATGAGCCAAGTATCGGACTGCATCAACGAGACAATGATCGCCTTATCGGCACACTGAAAAAATTACGTGATCATGGCAACACCGTTATCGTTGTTGAACATGACATCGATACGATAACGAACGCCGATTATGTCATCGATATGGGTCCTGCTGCCGGCACGCTGGGCGGCATGGTGACCGCATCCGGCACACCTGCGCAACTGACCGAAAACCCTCATTCATTAACAGGCGCCTATTTAGCTGGCAAACGTGGTATTGTCGCGCCAACGACCTATCGCAAACCATCAGGCTTTATGACCTTGTCACATGCGCGCAAGCATAACCTCAAAGATCTTACCGTACAGTTCCCGCTCGGTGTTATGTGTGGTATATCGGGCGTTTCTGGATCAGGGAAAAGTACCCTTATTATGCATGAGCTGGTACCAGCTTTGGAGCGCGAGCTCACCAAAGGTGTTCGTACCTTCACCTCATCACAAAATGCGGGTGACGATCTGGTCGGTACAGAATCTATCAATAGCCTAGTGGTCATCGATCAAACCCCTATTGGCCGCACCCCTCGCTCAAATCCGGCAACCTATTTAGGCGTTTTTGATGAAATACGCGCCCTTTTTGCACAACTGCCCGAAAGTTGTCAGCGCGGTTACACAGCAGGACGCTTTAGTTTTAATGTCGCACAAGGACGCTGCTTTGAGTGTAATGGTGATGGCACTATTACGGTATCTATGCAATTTTTACCCGATGTGACCATGCTCTGCAAAACATGTCATGGCACACGGTATAACCGAGAAACGCTCTCTATCACCTACAAAGGCAAATCTATTGCCGATGTGCTCGCCATGACTGCCTATCAAGCACGTGAATTTTTTGCTGCACATACGCGTATTGCAAAACGACTGCAGCTCATGTGTGATGTAGGGCTTGATTATATAGCGCTTGGTCAACCATCGACAACACTGTCGGGCGGTGAAGCCCAACGTATCAAGCTGGTTGATGAACTTGCCAAACGGGGCAGCAACACGCTCTATGTGTTAGATGAACCAACGACCGGTTTGCATGCCAGCGATATTGAACGGCTCCTTGTTGTGCTGAACAGATTGGTTGATAAAGGTAATTCGATGCTCATTATCGAGCATAATCTTGATGTATTAAAAACTGCCGACTATGTAATCGATCTTGGCCCTGAAGGGGGCGACGGTGGTGGCACTATTGTTGCTACCGGCACACCACGGGCTGTTGCGCAGTCGACCCACAGTTTTACCGGACAGTATCTTAAACCATTACTTTAAGTTTGATGCCTACTGTTTTATATTAGTAGCTTTATGTAACATGGAGAATGATATGGTACAGAAAATAAACACTCTACGACGCTCACAGCGACACAGCCTTTTTGTCCTGCTCTTGCCTGCGCTCTTGTATAGCCTTGCAATAAGGCCGTCTGAAAGCCTACCGGCAGATGCGCCGGTTACGAGCACTATCACTTTTAAGACCCTCTCTTGGAATAGTTGCCGGATAACTGAACAGGAAAACAAGCTGCCATCCTATCTGCGCAATCGCAAGATCAAACATTATGCACTTGCAGCGGCCATTATAGGTGGCACGGTGGGGTATATGTGGTATGCCAATCAAAAAACCGTAGATATTGCATTGCCTACGGCGCCTCAACCAGCAATGACTCAAGACAATTTCGACAAACTCTGGACGGCGGTACAACACCTGCAACCACAACCAACCGAAACATTTCTCTATGCAAAAATTGGCAACTGGAGAGTTCCTTACTGCGTGAAACCTGAGGCCATTGCTCAAGGAGTGAAAGCGACGGCTCTCTTGACTTTCGCAAACCTAGCTATCCAAAAAGCTACGAACCTATTCAGGTTCCGTGAAGATATGCCTTGGTTTTATAACGAAGAGAAAGAGATTCCAAGCTATGCAAAAGAGCTCGAAGCCTTTGCGCTCAACCTTGATGCCGCTCTGGCAACACAACCTCAACTGTCTGCATCCGCTGTCGCAATAAAAAAACAGCTACTGATTGAATCGGCAGACCTTTACCTTGATCACCTCATGGCACTGTATGCGTTCATGGATTATCGCGCTCAACAGATTGTGGCACCATTCGATAGTGAGATCAAAGAAAAGCTACTACCGCGCTTTAATAACCTGACAACAAGCATTGCGCAGGTAGGCATGCAGCTGTGTGATAAGCTGAACAGTATCGTGACAAACAACACGCGTGGTGGTATACCATCAGCAGATACTGCACGGACCGCCGTTATGCAAGCACAAAACCTTGTGCATGCGTTGGTGATGTCATTTGGTAGACTTGAAGAAGCATACGCACAATAAAAAAGCCTTTTTACTTGGTAGCCATGGATATACAAAGACCGGAACAGACAACGCCGTTAATGCAGCAGTATTTTGATATACGTGGCAACTACCCAGACGCCCTGCTGCTCTTTCAAGTTGGCGATTTTTACGAGCTTTTTTTCGACGACGCTAAAAAGGTCGCCGCCTTTTTGGGCATCGCGCTCACCTCGCGAGGCAAAAATAATGGCAACCCGATTCCTTTGTGTGGCGTTCCCGTGCATACCCTCGATCATTATCTCACTAAATTGGTACGGGGCGGCTTTAAGGTTGCGCTCTGTGACCAACTTGAAGTTGCTCAACCTGGACGCATGGTACGTCGCGGCGTAACCCGTGTACTGACGCCAGGAACGTTGACCGATACTGCTCTACTTGAAGAAAAATCGGCCTCTTACCTCTTTTCATTTTTCCCGCTCGAGCAAAGCTGGGGCTTGTTATTTGGCGAACTTATGACGGCACAACTGTTTGGCACCGTCATACCAGCCTCTTCAGAACGCAGCATCGAATCGGAACTAGTGCGCTTTTTACCTGACGAAATACTGCTACCCTCTACCAAGCTTGGCAAAGATTTTCAGCGTTACTTTACGCAGTCGGGTTACGTCACCTCACAAGTACATTGTGATGAACAGATGTTTGAAAATACTGAATTGCAGCGCTGGATAGACAATTTCAAAACGGATGTTAAAGAAAAACTTTATCAACAACAGTCATTGCACGGCGCAGTCGCCAATTTTTACCGCTATGTACGCATGACCCAACAGCAATCACTCGACCAGTTTCTGTCTCTCCACATTTATAAACCTGACGATTATCTGCTGCTTGATAAGGCAACGCAAAAAAATCTTGAACTGGTTAAAAATAACCATGATGGCACCAGCAAACGCACCCTATTTTCGGTGCTCGATGGCGCAGTCACCCCTATGGGCTCACGTATGATTAAGAAATGGGTCTTGCGCCCCTTGGTGAAACAAGAGGCTATCGAACAGCGTCTTGATGTGGTGCAGGCATATGTCAACGACGTGACAACACGCCAAGAGCTTGAACAGCGCTTAAGTCATATCGGTGACTTCGAACGGGTAGTCGGTCGCATAGCTCTATCGCGCGCCCAAGTGCATGACTATACGCACCTTGCACGCGTATTGCAGCATCTGCCACACATACAGGCCGCGCTACAAAAGCTTACCGGGGCACCGCTGTTGCATGACTTGGCAACCCATTTGCAGAATTTTACCGCATTACATGACCTGCTTGCCAACGCTCTTAATGATGATGGTACCAAAGATTGGATTATTAAAGCCGGTTTCCATCAGCCATTGGATCAGATGCGCGATATGCTCATTAACAGCAGCGCAAAAATTACCGAGCTTGAACTGCAGGAGCAGCAGCATACGGGCATTGGGTCACTCAAGATTCGGTACAACGATCTGCATGGCTATTACGTAGAAGTAACCAATACCCACAAAGATTCATTACCGCCGCACTATGTCAGAAAACAGACCTTGGTTGGTCGCGAGCGCTACACCATGCCAGCCTTACAGGCTCTAGAGCAAGAGATTACCACCGCTCGCACACAGCATCAGCAACTGGAAAAGGAACTGTTTGAAACGGTCAAACATGCGGTATCATTGACGGTGCATGCACTGCGCAAAGGAGCTCACAGCATAGCCTATATCGACGCTTTGTTAGGCCTGGCTCGCATTGCCTATGAGAACAACTATGTACGCCCCACATATGGCAGCACACGAGACATCGCCATAACTGCAGGTCGCCACCCAGTTATCGAAAAGAGCCTCGACGGTCAATTTATTGCCAATGACACCAATCTCACCGATCAAGAATCGTTGTGGATCGTAACAGGGCCAAATATGGGCGGAAAGTCAACCTATTTGCGCCAAGTCGCCCTCATTAACATCATAGCCCAGACCGGATCGTTTGTGCCTGCTCAGCGGGCAAATTTGTCGGTCTTAGACCGTGTCTTTACCCGTATCGGTGCTTCGGACAACTTGAGCGAAGGCAAAAGTACCTTTTTAGTTGAGATGGAAGAGACAGCAACCATCTGCACTCAGGCAACCAAGCATAGTCTCGTTATTCTTGATGAGGTAGGGCGCGGCACGAGCACCTACGATGGTCTAGCCTTGGCGCAAGCGATTGTGGAGCATATTTATACCACGATCGGTGCCCGTTGCTTGTTTGCAACCCACTACCAAGAGCTCACCCTATTACATGCCACCCACCCGGGCATCGCCAATTACCATGCCTCATGCATGAAAACACCGACGGGTATCCTCTTTTTGTATACCATTGCACCAGGGATTGCTCAGGGAAGCTTTGGTATTGAGGTAGCCAAGCTTGCTCACCTGCCAGATTCGATTATCAAGCGAGCAGAGAATATTTTGGCGTGCTTAGAAAAGCCAACCGAGCAACCGAGTGAATAGCTATGCATAGCCTTACCGGCTTAGCTTGTCATTAATCAACTCATTAAGGCTCATGCCTTTTTGCGCCGCTTCAATAGCTAAATGAGCATGAAGATCAGGAGACATTCTCAAGTTTAAGGTGCCTGAGAACATTTTTTCCGGTTTCTCCCCACGCTCTTTACACCACGTCAGATAGTCATCTACAGAGCCGTGAAAAGCCCTTAATAGCTCCTGCACCGTGGTTCCCTGAAACGTAATGATATCCTTGAGGCCTATTACCTCGCCATGAAAAATTTGAGCCTCATCGTCATAGGAAACTTGCCCCATGTAGCCTTTATATTTCATCATGCTGTATTCCTGCGTTTATTAGAAATTTACGTACCGATACAAGGGCTCCCTTGTCTGTCGTCTTTTTCGGATGTGGTCGATGAAAAACTGCTTTAACTCCATGTAATACGATACGAACTCGCGACCCTTCACCCTCTGAAATCTCAGCTCCAAACCCCTTGAGCATCGTTTCAATATCGGACCACCTGACATCAGACTGCACGGGAACCTTAAAAATAAGCTCCAGTGTTTTGCGCTGCTTCGTGTTCATAGCAACTTTCTTGGTAAAACTACCCTACTAATAATAACATGATACCAATATTTGGTACTAAGCGTCAACCTCACAGGAGGCTCTGACACCTCTGTTTTCTTACTGGGATCTGGTGTAGGCTTTAGTGCTGGGCTGCTTTATGCAAAAACCCGTCGAGCAAGCCTATTACAAAAATCAGTAGAATTCTCTAAAAGGCTTGCTCTAGACACCGCTCGCGCAAAAAAATTGCTGAAGGCGAGCTCTTTGTGCCAACAACTAAAGCTGATGTATCACTGATACAGCGCCTTATGGGAAAATCTACCTCTCTGGTTGGACCTAAAGCAGCACAAGAGCACTGCTTAAAAATGTCAGAAAAAAGTAAAGATTTGATGCTTGATCATGCTTTTTATTTTGGTTTCCTCGCACCAGTTGTTGGAGCCTCAATCGGCTGCTTTAGTGGGGCAGTTGTAGCAGAGCAGTTCAACCATGTGGTTAAGAGACAAGAAAAACTTGATCAACACATCATATGGCAAACAAAGCAGCGATAAACGGCAGAAATACCGATTACCTCTAGACGAGTGAAAAGAGCTTTGTTACACTGAAATCTCTTAAAAATATATTATTGAACGTGCTACGACGGGATGTCTATACAATGGTTGAGCATAAAACACATAGTCAATTCGCCCTTTTTCAAACAGGCGGCAAGCAGCTACAAGCGGTTCCAGGTAAAACAGTAGCTATCGAAAAAATCGATGGCGAAGCCGGCAAAATGCTTGAATTTACCGAAGTTTTGTTCCGCAAGACTGCCGAAGGCGTATTTGAAGTTGGTACCCCATTTCTTGCTGGATCGATCAAAGCGTCCATCGTTAAGCAGATGCGCGGACCTAAAGTGATTGCATTTAAGTTTAAACGCCGTAAAAAGTCACGCGTTAAAAAGGGACATCGCCAAGCGATTACCGTTATCCGCATCGAATCTATCTAAAGATTCCGCGATATAAAGATTTAAAGGTCATGTATTGTGAGGGTTACTCCTCAAGTACATGGCCTTTTTGATTACTAAGCTCAACTAAAATTCTGTTTTTTTCTTCGCCTTGCTTATTTTTCTCGTCATCTCTGCGCAAGCAGGGATGACAGAAGAGCGGGAGCTTTAGACCTGCCCTAAACCTTTTGACAAACCAAATAAACCTTGCCAAGCTGAATTTATAATCAAAAAACCGTTATAAGTAAGGAATCTTTATGAAGAACATATTATTTGCTACAACACTTTCTCTATGCGCCTGGTTTACTCATGCATCCTGCTTTGAAGGGCAACCAAAATTGCTGGTCAGAAAATATGAAATATCATCAAACGGAACTCCCTATTATTTTCAAGCCCCAGTTCGTTTTTCTCCAAAAACACCTATTGACGCTATAAAAAGAGCCGTCTACCGTGGTAATGGTATACCTGTATTGATCAAACCAGCATCCCAGCCGGAAGAAGAAGCGACTAGGTTAGAAAGCGGTAAAACGTGTGGAGATTATGACCTAAAAGATAGTCAGATTGTTGATCTCACGATTAAAACTCACGCTCAAATATATGCTGAATTTCAAGCCTCGACACCATTAGCCAAAGATTTAATAGGTATGGTTCTAAGTTATGACTCGGACTTTCACCAAGCAACTCAAAAGAACTAAACGGCAGTAGCTATAGGCACCACGAAAACCATTAGTCCGTAACGTAGTAACAAACTATGATACGCATAACGAAGGCTAATCAAGAGATAACATGTACTAAAAGGCCCGGTTATCGCCGGGCCTTTTTTTGTTAAGAACGGTGTCAATTATTTTTATGACAGAAATTTTCATGAATCAACTCGTTTGCACCTTGTATCGCAATACATCTACTAGAGGAATATCCCACTCTGAAATTTTCATTCCACCTTCTTCATCTACAGTCTGTCTTGGTGTAATGAAGCTATAACAGCTTTGTATAGTAAACGATTCTTTTTTAAGCATTTTTGAAAATCGTTTACCATGAAGTAACGTATTTTGAATATGAACTATGTCACCATCTTTATATAAAATCCAGCTATTCGCCCAAGGTGCTCTGTTCGGATCTTGCATTTGAAATACTAAGCATGATTGATCATGTGTCTTTATTCGTTCAATGCCTTCTTGCCATTGTTTTTCATAATCCTTCACAGTCCAATATTCTAGTTGCATTCTAAATGTTTCTTGAAAATCACCTATGGTAATCTTTCCGATGCAAACATCATTCATACAATCAGGCTCACACCAACATTTTCTAAAACTATTAGGCAATATTCGTATTGCGAAAGTATTCATAGGTCATTATTACCATGACTTTAAAGTGAAATTACTCTTTGATATAATTGAGATCTTTATCATATGTACCTTTACGTTGACCTTTTGAGTTAAACATTTTCCATCTTCCACCATTGTGACTATTATCCGCGCATATCCAATTGTTGTCTTTGTTAAATGCTAATTCTCCATGTGTATCGCATGAAGACTCAGAACCACTGGATGGAACTTTGTATTTTACCACTTCCTCAAGTGAAACATCCCATTCTGAAATTTTCATGCCAGTACTTTCTGATATAGTTTTTCTCGGAGTTATAAAATTATAGCAAGTCTGGCTTGTAAAAAACTCCTTTTTTAGCATGGTGATAAATCTTGATCTAAAAAGAGCTTTATTTTGAATATGCACTATATCTCCGTCTTTATATAAAACCCATAAAATAGCTAAAGGTGTAGTTTTCGTGAGCATAACCGCAGTCACAAGGCATGACTGATCATGTGTTTTAAGACGCTCAATACCATCTTGCCATTGTTTTTCATAATCTTTTTTAGACCAATACCTTAAGGGAATATCGAATGATTCCTTAAAATCCCCAATTTGTATCTCACCTATACAATAGATACTGTAATGTTTTCTTTCTCGTGGATCTATTATTTTTATGGAAAATTTTTTCATATCTTAGTCTTTTAGAAAATTGAGATTTTTATCAAATGTGCCTATACGATCTCCACTACGGTCAAACATTTTCCATCTCCCGCCATTATGCTGTGTATTATCTGGAGATATCCAGCGGCTTCCTTTCTTAAATGCCGGTTCACCATGAGTGTAAAATGGAGGGCTTTTATCAAGTTTATATCCCAATTTTTCAGCGTCTTCCTTGTCTTGCCTATTAGTTGTATGAATTAGCTCCTTTTTATTTCTCTTGTTTGGATCTTCATCGGGATTTTTTTCACTATTACCTGATCCACCAGTAGATGTTGTATTTTTTTTTGGTTTTTTAGTATTACCATTACGTGCTAACGCTAACTGGTTGATATCAAAATCAACATGATATTCGACCTTTTTCCTGCTTGGTGAGGCACATGCAGTGACTATACCAATTACTCCACCAAGCGCTAACCCTGCTCCCATAGCAAGAGGCCCTAAGGCGCTGCCTGCCGATCCGCCTGCTACTGCTCCTTGCCCAAATGCAAAACCAAGCGACAAAAGCACGCTTGGCGCTAAAAACATATTATGTGCGAGTACTTTATCTTTACCCACAAGGAAGGTATGAAATTTCTTGGTTTCAAGCGTATACACGCGCAATGGCTTTTCGACGATCGAAACTCTGCTGACACGCGTACCTGATGGATTGCCAGAAAATAGAGCATCTCCTGATTCTAACAGATAGGCAGGAACCCATTCTTGCCTACCCAAAAGATAAAATGTTTGTAAAGGAGAGCATTCTATAACGTTACTGCTATCATTGTTAAGTTCAATGCTGATGTAACAGTTTACGCAACTGGTGCCAGCAGCCTTTACTCGTAGATACGCAGCAAGATGCGACTGTTCGCTATATGATTTTACTTTTGTATGTCTATTGATAGGACTCTTGTAGATCTGCTCGATTCTTTGCGCAGCTTCTGTCCGTTTTTTGACGATTTGACCGCACATAGCTGTTTTATAGCGGGACAGCAACGTCACCAATGTGTCTGGTCCAAATCCATGACCATACAGGTGACCGCACAAAATAAAGCAGTAAGCAATGGCGAGGACATGCTTCATCACAGCCTCCTTAATGCTTGTACAGATACTATTAGCTACGCTCTCTACGAAAGGCGCGCAAGCTTAGCAAGTCCTTTATTATTACCCGCAAAGATAAGCTTATCTTCTTCCTGTATGACATATGTACGATCGATCGGCTCAATATCATCATCTTTCTTTACGCCGATACAGGTCGATTGGTAGTTAGTAAAAAAATCGAGCGCTGCAACCGTTTTGCCTACAAATGCGGTAGGTGTTTCGATTTGGCTTATGGAGAAACTTTTCGTTAATGATGAAAGCTCGGTGAAGGGTAAACTGAGGCTGCTCGCCAAACGCAACCCGATCTCTTGCTCGGGTAAAATAACCTCGTCGGCACCGGTGAGCTGCAGAATCTCTTTATGAATCTGATCAATAGCACGAGCGACAACATGAGGCGTTTTAAGACGTTTTTTCAGCAGCGCTGTGATCAAAACGGATTCGGCAAAGTCATCACCCATGGCAACGACCACGGCGTCCATTTCTTCAATGCCGATGTTTTTTAAGGAGGCTTCATCACGCACGCGCATACAGATCGCTTGCGTAACGGTATCTTTTATCGCATCAACAATCGATTCATTACTATCTATCGCCAACACTTCCATGCCATTTTCAGTCAGCGCAGTAGCTACTTGAGAACCAAATCTACCAAGCCCTATGACACAAATTTTCATACTGCTTCTTTCTGAGTAAAGTTAACTTAAAATAACGCGTTCTTCTGGATAAGAAAAATCAACGCCCTCTTGTTTACGACGAGTAGCCACCGATTTAAGAGCCAACATCAGCGTTAATGAGCCGATGCGACCAATCAGCATGCTGAACATAATAATAATTTTGCCTGCAGTGGACAGCAAGGCTGTTGCACCAAGCGACATGCCAAGGGTGCAAAAGGCAGAGCAGGCTTCAAAAAAAAGCGCTTTAAAGGGCAAGAGTGGTTCGGTGATCGTCAATAAGAAGGTAGTCATGCAGATCCATACCACCGATAATGAAATGATGGCAAGTGCTCGGTAGACTTGATCAACAGGGATACTGCGCCCTCTGATCTCAACCGAAAATCTCCCTTTAACCGCTGATCGAATCGTTGCAATTAAAATAGCAATGGTCGTAAGCTTCACCCCGCCGCTTGTTGACCCCGGTGATCCGCCAATAAAAGCAACGAACAGCACCAATAAGAATGTCGGCAATCGAAATAGATAAAATAAGGGTGTCATAAAGCCAGCACTTCTGAACGAAACGGCCTGAAAAAGAGTCGTGCTATATTTCAATAGACCATTAGGCTCCTGCGCTAACGCATGATGCCATTCCAATATCACAAAGCTGATCAATGTACCCAGCGTGATAAATACCGTGCCATATAAAATAATCTTGCTCTGTAATGAAAACTGGTAACGCTTATGCTGCTTGAAAGACCAGCAATAGCTCACAATCTCATTCCAGGTAACAAAACCAAGACTGCCAAAAAGCATCAAGGCCGTTGCTGTCAAAGCCATGACCGTACTCGTACTATAGGTGCTGACGGTTACCATCGGTAACATAATGCCCGTGTTACAAAAGGAGGCAACAGCACTAAAAAGAGAAAGAAACAGCGCTTTATCGGTTGGTAGTTCCTGCATAAAAACGAGAAAAAAACAGCATGCGCCAATCAGTTCAACGCACAAGGTAAGACCGAGAATAAAGGCTATAAATGCCCTGATATTCTTCCATCCTTCAAAATGCATTAATTGACTAGCTATCAACTGACTCGCAAACCCAAAATTCATAAATAAGGATAATAAAAAAATCGTCAGTGTTACCAATCCGATACCACCAATCTGACTTAAGATTAAGATGACAACATGGCCAGTCGTTGTAAAACTCTCAAGCGGTATGGTAAAAAGACCAGCCACACAGGTGACGGAGGTAGCCGTAAACAGTAGATCTAAGAACGGTATCTCAACGGTACGACAGATGGGCAGACTGAGCAGCATCGCTCCTGATACAATGGTGGTAATTGCCATAATAAACAGGATGTGCCCAGGAGAAAAATGAGCAATTTTTACCGAACTCATGCATTTATGCTTTCATGTTTGATCCTACCAAACGCCCTATGCACACACATAGGAGTCCCTACGCTCAATAGCGTAGATCGTAGTTTACCGATAGAGCACGTCACTGGTCAACAATACCTAATGGAGTACCTGTCATATACCATCTAACGCTGCATCATTGCGGTTACATAGGGCAGAACCTGATCAATTGGCATGCGCTTTTGCTCAGTCGTATCGCGATCACGGATCGTAACAGATTGATCATTTTCACTATCAAAATCATACGTTATACACAGCGGTGTACCGATCTCATCTTGACGACGGTACCGTTTGCCAATAGATCCTGATTCATCATACTGCACAGACAAGCCTGCTTGACGAGCCTGACGATACAGCTTTTCCATCGGTTCACTTAATTTTTTCACCAATGGCAAGAAGGCTGCTTTAACGGGTGCTATACGTGGGTGCAAGCGTAATACAATCCGCTTTTCACCTTCAACGATATCTTCATGATACGCATCAAATAGCAGAGTTAAAAAGAGCCGATCAACGCCAACTGAACATTCAACCACGGTCGGCACATATGAGCTGCTGCTCTCTTGTTCAAAAACAGAAAGATCTTTGCCTGAATGGGTGCTATGCTGAGTCAAATCGAAGCTGCCACGATGTGCTATACCTTCAAGCTCTTTCCATCCGAATGGAAACTGATACTCAACATCAGTGCATCGCTGCGCATAGTGCGCTAATTCATCCTTGACATGCGGGCGCAAGCGTATTTTGTCAGCCGTTATGCCAATTGAAGCATAAAAGGCAAGCCGTTCTTGGCACCATACTTCAAAATCGGCCAATGAATACTCATCCTTACAAAACCACTCGATCTCCATCTGCTCGAATTCGCGCATACGAAATAAGAACTGCTTTGGGGTAATCTCATTTCTGAACGCTTTGCCAATCTGTGCGATACCAAAGGGTATTTTTACCCGTGTGGTAGAGATCACATTCTTAAAATTCACAAAGATAGCTTGTGCTGTTTCTGGACGCAAATACGCAATTGAACTCTGATCAGAGGCTGCACCAACTTCGGTTTTAAACATCATGTTAAATTGACGCACAGCAGTCCATGTGGTGTTGCCACAGTGAGGACATGGCTTGCTGGTGTCGATATTGTCGTCATCGGCACGATACCGTTTTTTACAGGTCAAGCAATCGATCATCGGGTCATTAAAATTGGTTACGTGGCCAGATGCCTGCCATACCGGTTGCGCACCCAAAATAGCGCCATCTAAATAGACGATATCACGCCCTGAACTGTTCAAGGCTGACATCCAGGCACTTTTGATGTTCTGCTTAAGCAGCGCACCCAATGGACCAAAGTCATAAACACCGTTAAGGCCGCCATAAATTTCAGCCGATTGATAGACAAAGCCACGACGCTTACAAAGAGAAACAAGCGCATCAAGCGTTACTGGTGTTTGCATAAGATTTTATTTAACTCGTTGAAAAACCTATTGATTGCTTTCAGATACCGATTGTGCATTTAGCTTACGCTCTCTCATTTTTTTGGCAAGTCGGGTATGAGCATACAGATTCGGGCTAATGTATATGCTTACCAGCCAAACCACACGCAAACAAACAGCCTCCCTGCCACTCCATCTTCTGACACGGAAAAAATATGCCTCTGTGTGAGAGAAGCGACTTACGTTATACCTGCTCTACACTAACAGTTATGATACCCGAAAAAAACTCTATGAAAAAGCAGAAGAAATCAAGAAATTAGGAGACTCGCTTACACCCGATATAGAAAACTTCAAAAAACGCATTCTTGCGTACTCCACAACCTGAACATTGCACCTACTATGCCTCGAGCAACTAAGGGCTACTGCACACATCCTACATGTTCTGCATTTGTTGACTCTTGCCCAGGCCATCAATCTTAATCCTAATTTTTGAACACACGCATGATACTGAGCCCGGGGTAACTCTCGGGCTTTTTTGTTGTCACAGCACGCTTTCAAGCCTTATTTAATTGCTTTTTTTGCCTAGTAGCTTACTATTATAAATAGAGAAACTCTATTATACACCCTAAAAAAAGGCTTTTTGCATGAATCAAACAAAAAGAAATTTATTCCTTGCCGCTGCTCTTTTAATAGGCGAGCAATCGGTCTGTTCTCACTCAGGGGAAAAAGCTGGGTGGCTCTTTTCTTCTTTTAACTTCTCTTCATGGACAATGTCTGCATGGCCTGCTGCGCTCAGTTTTTCATCATTCCGTTCTGCATGCACCGTTCCAACCTTGTCTCAAAACCAAAAGGACACCGCAAAGAAATGGGCTCCTTGTGCTGCTATCACGGGTATAAGTTTTGCAGGTGCCTTATGGACCTACAGGAAATACAAGGCTCAAGGCATAAAGACGCCAACAAATGTAGTCGCAACTACATCCGCAGAACAAATACCTGTTGATGATACTAACAAATGTTATTTGCGAACATTAAAACATCATTTCCAAAGACATGATTGTCTTAACAAAAAAAATGGCACATGTCATTGCCATACATGTCCTACCGCAGCGCAAGGTAAATGTTCTTGTAACGTTGGGCTAAAGCTTTATTCTAAAGAAGACATATACGCATTGGCCAAAAAAGAAGATAGAAAAGTTATCCTCAATGCTGCAAATCCCCGGTCTCGATAAAGCGCCTTCTCCATGAGGCTTTCGCTCAAAAAGCGAAGCAAGCCTAAAGATAAACGCCGGGCGACTGAATCCACGAGGTAACTCCCGGGCTTTTTGTTGCCACAGCGCGCATTCTTCAAATCTTATTTTATTACCTTTTTTTACACAGCGGTTATCGTTGCCTGCCGCACGAAACGATAAATCCAGCCTGATAAAGAGAGCAGATTATCTTGTGCTAACAAAAAAGAGAAAGCGCTTCGATCATCGAAGCGCTTTCTCTTTTAAAAACTTTTAGCGAGCTAGAACTCTCAGCTTACTTTGCAGTAGCTGCGATTCTTTGTGCAAGTCTGCTTACTTTGCGGGCAGCAGTATTTGCATGCAACAAGCCTTTGCCGCGTGCGCGAGCGATTTTTGCTTGAGCTTCTTTGAAACTTGCCTGTGCTGCCGCAACATCGCCAGCTGCAATTGCTGTCAACACTTTTTTAACCGCAGTTTTAAGTGCTGATTTGCGCGCAAGGTTGCGCTCTCTTTTAACGATGCCTTGGCGAGCGCGCTTTTTTGAAGACTTAATATTTGCCATTATGGTAGAGCCTTATATAAAACTTTAAACTACTTTACGTACTTTTTGTGCTTTGACACATTTAGTACAAACATTGCTATGGATAACCTTGTTATCAGCCTTACTGTTTAAGGTAAAACGGATCTTTTGAACGTTCGGATACACCCAGCGTTTTGTTCTATTGTTTGCGTGACTTACCAAGTTGGCCACTTGTGGTCTTTTGTTACAGACAAAACATACTTTAGCCATTGCTGAATATCCTCTGAAATTTATACATGCATCATGCGCATGGAACGTTGTGTTTAAATGCATCGCGCTTACAGGCCCCCTAGAGCCTGCTCTGTTTTCTCATACGCACGATGTCTTTATAGATGTTGATTAGTTTACTACAAGAGCTTTTTTTTTCAACTTTTACCGCGATTTCATACCTCAACCATGCAGCAAGGCCTCTGAATCGAGCAATCATCGCTCCCCATCAGCATTTGCAAACGGGTGAAATCATGATCCACCTGCTACAACCCTATAAACCGTTTGGCCTTTATACGTTCGCTGGGTAACCGACACCGCCACGCCAGCCTCTTCCAGCAACAGTATGCCTGCAGCAATATCCCACCATGCAACACGGCCAAACTCAAGCTCATCAAGCTTGCCGGCTGCCAGGTAAGCACAATCGAGTGCCGCAGCACCAAAATAGCGCAGAGTAGCCTCATGCTGCACGGATTTGCCTGGCCATACTACTACCACTTTCCTGCCTAGCCGGGGCGACCGCTTGGCGATCCTCATGCCATTAAGCCATGCCCCATAGCCAGATTCAGCATAAAAGAGCTCTTTAAGAACCGGCTGATAGATAACGCCCACAACAGGATGGCCATCAAGCGTCAATGCTACCGAAATACAAAAATAGGGTATGCCGCGAGCAAAATTGGTAGTGCCATCGATCGGGTCGATCACCCAACAGTACCCATGCATAGAATCCCCCGTTTGGCCTGACTCTTCGGCGTAGGTGGCCGCTTCTGGCACCAGTACCTGGAGTTCATGGATCAAAAACTGCTCCACAGCATGATCCGCCTCCGTGGCAAAGCCATGAGTCTTGCTGATAACCTGTACGGGTTTTTCGTAATAGGACAGCGCAAGTGCTCCCGCCTGTCGAACACAGGCTTGCAGACGCTCACGCAGATCAGACAGCTGGAGCATGATAGCCCTTTCGTGCGATCTTTTAAGCGAACTTATGCTCTTCGCGTGCGGCAATACCTAACAGCTCGTAGATCTCACCGGCAAATAAGGTCTCTTTTTCGAGCAACGTCGTTGCAAGCAGGTTTAATTTGTCCCGGTTTTCAATAAGAAGCTGCATGGTTTCCTGCGCACATTCGTCAAGAATACGTTGCACCTCGGCATCGATACGTTCCGCTGTCTTTTGCGAATATTCAAAGCTGCCACCTTGATTGTAGATCACCGGCCCCATAGTGGACATGCCATATGAGCAGACCATAGTACGTGCAATATCGGTTGCTGAGACAAAATCGCTGTAAGCACCTGTGGTTACTTTGTTAAAGACCAACTGCTCGGCCGCCCGCCCACCCAAAGACATCTTAATTTTTGCGAGCAGCTCTTCTCGCGTTTGGGTATATTTTTCTCGCTCAGGCAATGAATGGGTAACACCCAAAGCACGCCCACGAGGGATAATCGTAATCTTATGCAACGGATCAGAATGCTCGGGCAACATGAGCGCCACCAGCGCATGGCCAGATTCATGGTAAGCAGTGAGCTCAAGCTCCTGCTTAGATTGAGTCATCGTCTTGATCTCTTTACCCAACATGATGCGATCACGAGCTTCTTCAAAATCTTTGACGGTAATCATCTCTTGGTTGGCTTTTGATGCATTGATAGCCGCTTCGTTGATGATATTTTTCAGATCTGCCCCTGAAAAACCTGGCGTGCCGCGGGCTATTTTTGCCAAATCAACCTCAGGTGATAGCTTAACATCCCGTGCATGTACCTTGAGGATCTCCTCACGACTCTTCAAGTCAGGATAGGGCACAACGACGCGACGATCGAATCGGCCGGGACGCAAAAGCGCCTTATCGAGAACATCCGGACGGTTGGTTGCCGCAATCACAATAACTGAACCGCCACCGGTCTGAAAACCATCCATTTCCGTCAATAACTGGTTTAATGTTTGCTCTCGCTCATCGCTGCCACCACCATGACTATTGCCACGATGACGCCCAACCGCATCGATTTCGTCGATAAAGATAATGCTTGGCGCATGCTTACGTGCTTGTGCAAAAAGATCACGAACGCGAGAGGCGCCAACGCCAACAAAGACCTCTATGAAATCGGATCCGCTAATACTGAAAAAGGGACAGGTTGCTTCGCCTGCAACCGCCTTTGCAAGCAAGGTTTTACCATTACCAGGTTCACCGACCAGAAGAACACCACGAGTCATCTGAGCTCCCAAGCGACGGTACTTTTCAGGATTCTTTAGAAAGTCGACAATATCCTTGAGCTCTTCTTTAGCCTCTGCAGCGCCGGCAACCGAATCGAAATTCTCTTTGATCGATGATGGCATAAACATCTTTGCCCGGCTTTTGCCCATATTGAAAATATTGGCTCCACCACCGCCGCCATTTTGCGCATTGCGCGCCTGACGGAAGAAATAAAGAACTGCCAAACCGATAAAAAAGAGTGCTATCATAACGATATACAACAGACTCATTTGCCCTGTCGTGTCGGCTACAGTAACATTGACTCCATGCTCGTTGAGCATTGACCAATCCTGCGCATTCTGAGGAATGACCGTATGGAAATGCCCGCCATCACGCAATGAGCCTTGCACGTCTTGCCCCGTGACGACTATCGATTTCACTAAATCAGACGTAACCTGCTTCTGAAACTCTGTATAAGAGAGGCTTTTGATCTCGCCAGTAAACTCCACTAATTTCTGCAGCGCTATCATACAGACTACGAATAGCACCACAGCTACGACCAGACCTTTTGGACCGTCTTGAAAGAAAGAATTTTTTTGATTTTTACGTTTCATGCTTTTTACTCTGCATTAGGTGGTGTACACAACTATTTAATGGATACTCAGTATATCTGCTTGTGCTTATTGTGTCGATTTTTAGCTCTTACACACAGGATGCTCATCGAGCACAGGAAACTCCGTATAGAGCGGCGACCAGCACGGATAGGAACATTGTTCATCAATACCCGTTATATATTTTTGCTGCCGCGTATGGACATTAAACAAGGCAAGACGACTCGACGCGCCTTTTTCTACACTAAAAATCAGGTAAGAACCACACGGCGACCAAAAGCATTCATCTTTGCTACCTTCATCACTGGTGATTTGTGTGTGCGTATCGGTTGCTTGATCATAGACAAAAATCTGTACCTGTCCTGCAACCAAGCTACTGTAGGCGAGCTTACCATTGGCATGATACTGAGGACAAAAATTAAAGCCCCTCTTGGTAATCTGTTTGCATACTTTAGTAGCAAGGTCATATCGATAAATTTGTGGTTTACCTGTTGGCGCATCTGAGCAATAAAAAACTGTTTTGCCATCATGGGATAATGATGGTGATACATTATTGCCATCATTATGCGTCAAACGTCTAAAGACGCCCTTCTCAAAGAGATATAACTGGCAATTGCCATGCCCTTTAGATGCGCAATAGACGGCTTTGGTGCCATCACCAGAAAAGGTCGGCAGCATGTTAATGCCATCAAAATTAGAGGTTATTCTCCGCTTGCCCTGCATCGTGATGCACATTAATCGTATATTAGAAGAGGTGCTCTCAGAATAAAAAAGCAGCGGATTATTAAGATCAGCATTCCACCGTGGTGCCACGTGCAGCGTTGGTGTTGCAACAATGGTCTGTTGGTTGCTGCCATCATAATCCGCAATAATCACGTGCGTTTGCCGCTTTTTACCGGGTTCGGTCACATCTTTACAGTAGGCTATCTTACTGGCAAATGATGATTTGGTACCCGTTAGCTCTGGCCATATGGCATCGGCTATCTCATGCGCCCAACCACGCACCAGCGCACCACGCTTGCGGTATTTTTTGCCCTGTATCATCTGTCCTGTCATTGCGTCATACAGGCGCCACTCAAAAGCGTTTGATGACGAGGTCAAAAATATGATTAATGTATATCCTTGTTGTGCAAAATCGGTGATCATTTTTCTTGTGCGTACTCGCTCAACCATCAGTGTATCGACAGCAAATTGTCCACTAAACGCCAAATCCTTACTCATGTAGATGGCAAGCTCATGGAGCTCAGGCTCATTACCAACGCCGACCACAAGCATGTTAAGAGGAGCATGTGACACTGCGCTCACGCTTACCGCAACCTGTTGAGCAGACTCTGCAGGTTCTGTGCTTGCGACAAACGCATGCATGCCAGCACACAAAGAAAGTAACAAAAAAAATTTTCGAGCGATCACAACGGGTTCTCCTACCTATAAGTTAGCATAATCTCTTTTCCATACGAAGATCGCGGCATCCGCATATCCTTTAAGGATGCTCGTACGCTCATATCAAACATCAAGATGCCTGATGGCTCTTTGATCGTGCACGACTCAATGACTCCTTGCCACGTAACACAGATGGTAACGATGCACTGCGTACCAGGAGCAACGCCAAGTGGTGGTCGCCAGGTACGAGCAACTTCCTGTTGAATCTGTTCCTGCATGACATAAGCATCATGCTCCTCTTTATTCATATAAAGAACATCAGGATCGACAGTCTGCGCATCAACATCTATCTCGTGCGCTACGCTTGGTGCGATAGGCTCTGCCACTTGCTCGAGCTGTTCTGCTGGCGGTGTTGGCACTACCGGTTCTGGGATTTTTTTGAGTTCGAGATCTGGCGACTGTTCTGTCCTCTTTGGCTCAAGTGCTCGCTTTTTTTTAGTGACAGGCTCCGGTTTTTTCGCGCACGGCTTCTGCATCGATTTTTTTTTGACGGCATCTTTTTTGATAGCTTTATGATGCTTAAGCTCTTGTGCTTTTTTGGCAGCAGCTTTTTTCTGCTGCGCTTCTTTCTGGGCCCGCTCGTGCGCCTGTTTTTTTGCGCGTGCTGCCGCTAGCGATGTCTCTTTCTGCTGTTTTTGACGCGCGATAGTTGCTTCTTGAGCGGCTGAACGCTTCATACCAGAGACAGCAGAAGCTGTGCCGGCAGAACGTTGCACTCCTACCAGCTTCGGTTTTTGTTTGTAGAATGGCAGCACGACAACCCGCTGACCGCTGCGCGGTTTTTGCGTCGTTACGGTAAAGGCATGTTTGGCCGACCGCCCATAGGCGACAAAGAGCAGCAGCATCAAACACACGTGTGAAGCCCCTATGATGCCTATGATACGCACCAGCAACCGTTTTTTAGCTTTGTTTTGTTGCCAAAGCCACATATGAGATGCCTCCTACAACCTTGATGTTATCAACCAGTTCAAGCACCTTGCCATACGAAACTGTTTCATCTGCCTGGACAAAGACGGTACTGTCAGCATCACCTGCTGCCTGTTTTTTT
Source organism: Candidatus Babelota bacterium (assembly GCA_018266085.1). Taxonomy (GTDB): domain Bacteria; phylum Babelota; class Babeliae; order Babelales; family Vermiphilaceae; genus JAFEAZ01. Next base: position 72,857 of record JAFEAZ010000029.1, on the reverse strand, counting down.
ATTAATATGATCAGCTCATCACGTGCTGGTACTGATTGCCCATTAAAAAAAAGACTACCCTGCTTATCTATCGTAACGATCATCTCTTGTTTTGCACCGGCATCTTCACGCGATTGACCTTTAGGCAACGTCACTCGAATTGAGTTGTTCATAATCGGCGCGGTGACCATAAAGATAATCAATAAAGTCAAAGCCGTGTCTATCAAAGGGGTCAGCGAAATTTCGGCAATCGTTTTTCGCGCACGGCGTCGACCTGTACGTACCATAACGGCTCCCTACCAGAAAAAGAGTTTTTGAACGACAAAATTGAATCTGTCCGCCATTGCCATCAGACTGTTGCCAAAGCGCGCTATCTGCAACGATAGATAATGGAACATAATAAGTGCGGGGATTGCAACCATCAGTCCTGCCAAAGTTGTTATCAATGCTTCGGCAAGCCCTGGAGCAACGGTCGTTATATCGGCAGACTGCTTTTCGCTAATACTCATAAATGAATGAACGAGTCCCCAAACGGTACCAAACAACCCCAATAATGGAGCAACTGCCGCGCTTGCTGATAAGAATGCTAGCCCAGACTCTTCATATTCCATCATGTCATCAACAACCTGTTGTAGGGTTTGCTCAATAAGGTTCCATTGGTGCTGTGACATGGGGCGATTATTTTGAGCGCGATTGTTTTCAAGAATCAATTTTAGAAACGTAAGATTTTTTGCTAAAAAATAGCCTGGCGCTGTCTGTACGTGTGCAGCTGCCAATGATAACAATTTTTCCGTGCTTTCTGTCTGTTTTAGATGCGCCAGTGCTGATTCCATCTGCTTTTTTTTCGCACGCAGTGCAATCAGTTTATAAAAAAAGATTGTCCAACAGATAATAGACATGCCGAGCAAGAGGAGCATAACAAATTTGCTGACCGCATCGGACTGTTTTACAAGCTGCCACAGAGCATTACCGCTAAAGAAACTGATCATCGCACAACTCCTTGATTATCTACATTCACTCGTGTAACGACACTTAGTTTATTCAGTTTAGTTGGAATTTTCTACAGACATGCTTTTTTTCTTACTAATGCGTGCCATCGCGATCTATTTATTTTTCCAACCCTTTTCATGCATACTGAACATTGAACGGTCTCTTCTTTTCCTAAATCAAGGAGTGTCGCGATGAAACATCCCGTCTATTTTTATTGCATGCTTGCTGTATGCTGCGTTTTTGTGAGCAGCAAATTTTTAACACGTGCAGCTGATCAAGGCTCAGGAGATAACTACTATAGAGGAATCATCAAAACACCTGAAGACGAAGAGCGAGAAAATTTTGAGCAAGCCAAAGCTCAAAGCTTAATAACTCATAAGCAAGAGCAAAATCGCCAGACACCAAGTTCAGAGCAAACTCCACCACCTCCGTATACCGATAAGGATGCTAGAGAATTTCATGCTAACCAGCAAAAAACAATGATCCCTATGGCCACAGCCGCACAACCTTACTCTTGGCAATATTATTTGCAGATGGCTGTAGCCAAAGCAAACGCGCTTCAAAACTACTTAGCCGCACGCTTGACAGCCTTGCGCACCTACTTAGGCTGGTAAATCGCAGCCGCCTCTAGAAAACTCTCCAGAGCCCTCAGAAATGGAGGCCCTTTTTCATGCCAACCCCTGACAAAGCCATATTTCGCACGGCTAAAATCCATTGACAAATAGAAACAAAACACCCTACCCTTAGAAAGTAAGACTGGGCCTTGAGAAATTCTCTTCGCAGGTCCATTTCTAGAGAAAAATGTTAGTTGTGCTGGATCTAAAAAAGGGTTTCTCATGAAAAAAATCGTTTCTCAAACGTTTGTGCTGGTCATGCTAGGCTCTTTGTTTCTTGCTCCATGGGCCGTCGGTTCAGATTACTGGTCTCGGATACCAAGAGAAGAAGGTGACTGGACAAGAAAAGAGGCCGAGCTTGCTCCAATCATAGAAGAGCACTATAAAGCGCTCGAACAGCTCGCCAACCCTCAAGCAAGCGGCAGTACTAACGAGCCAGAAGAAACTGATGACTCAGTGACGGTACACGTTGCTGAAAATGAACCAACTGCCGCCAAGCAACAAGAGGTTGAAGCTGAGCGCAAACAGAAGATTAAAGAAGAACTCGAACAAAAACAACGCGCTGAACGCGAAGCACAAGAGAAAGAAGCTCAGGAGAGAGCAATGGCCGAGCAACGAGCACTTGAAGCTCAGCGCGAACAAAAGCTCAAAGAAGAGCAAGAAAAACTAGCGCAAGAGCGGTTGCAAGCACAGCAACTACAAGCTGAAAAAGAGCGTGCGCAAAAGCAACAGGAAGAGTTAGCAGCAGCCATCACCTGGCAAAAATCATCGAAGGCGAGAGGGCCATTGCTCAATTTCTTTACACCAGAGCAAAAACCTAATACTCCCGCACCGTCTAAAGTTCCTGCACTGTCCGCTGAAGAAGAAGCAGACAGAGCCGCGATTGAGCTTTTCGAAGAGGCTCATTACCAAGAAGAATTAAAGAAAGCGGCACCATTTTTTGCCGCATACGAACAAGCCCTTTCACCGGATAATACGCCACACATACGTATTGTACGCCCTAAGATCATACAACAAAAAGAGCTGGAATGTGGCTACTATTCAGCAATTAACGGCGCTCTTCTTTATAACGCATTTCGCAGCCGCAAAGAAGGAGCCCTCCGGGTCATTCTGAGTATGCTCAACAACCCAAAGAAAATAGAACGGTTACTCCAGCAAGCGCAAAACAAACTCCCAGGCTGCCCAAAAACACTTGAAGCCTCAGATATTATCGACATCTTAAATCTCTATAAGATTCAGCTCGACTCAGGCGCTTACAGCATGTATTACGACCAGTTACCCGATAAGCTGACAAAGCTTGACGACTCAAACAGAGATATTATTACGGTGCTACAGAAGTTAAACACGCAAAAAGGTTTTACGCATATCTTCTTCTTGCGCAAAGCGGGCGCCCATGGCGGGCAGTCAAACCTTGGCCATTGGATTTCTGTCGTAGCGCATAATGTTGATAACAAAAGAATAGATCTCTATGTGCTCGATTCGCAATATCCGCAAGGGCAAGAGGCTACCTACAAAAACACCCGCTTTAACCATGACCATATGTGGCAAGCCTTGGCTATATTACTGCATCAGACAAACCAAACCTATCAGACTATGCTTGGATTGGTCATACAAGCGGCTCAAGAACAGCTAGATGCTCCTGAAGTCGTGGATGATGTTGATTAACCAAGGATACGCTTAAGCAGCTCCTGCTTGTCGACAATGCCCAGCTCAACCTGGAGCTGATAGGCACGATCAAGCAGTTTGCCGAGCTCTGGACCGGGCGAGACTCTATCTAAAAGATCTCGCCCTTTGAGTATCGGCTCTTCTGGCGCATGAATCACCTGAGCCTTTGCCGCTTGCACTCTAAACTGTTCTATAGCAGGACATGATTTCAACGGTGCTGCACCAGCAGCGTTACGTCCACACGCATCGGCACACGCAAGATCGGCAAGTAGTGCAAGGGTGGCTTGTGGATAGAGCGCATGAGCAAGCCGTTTGTAGGCGCGTGGTTTTGCCCCGTTTGAAACGAACTGACCTGGTGCCATGTGATGCCTAACCAATAATGCAACAAGATCGATCAATTCTTTATTGCGCATGATACGAGCCAAGAGCCGTTTCGCCAATGGCACGCCTGCCGTTTCATGTCCATAACTGGTAATCGAGCCATCAAGACCGCGCACGGTGGTACTTACCTTGCCCAGATCGTGACATAATGCGGCATATCTGAGCGCAAGCGTTCTCTGCAGGTCATCATATGAGTAGACAACAGCAGCATCGAGCGCCTGTAGGCTATGTGTAAAAACATCTCCTTCTGGATGCCAACGCGGATCTTGCTCAACACCACGAGTAGCTGCCAGTTCTGGCAACACCGCCTCTATGCGCCCAATTGCAGCCAACCATGCAATACCGGATGATGGTTGCGCTGAACGGAGCAACAGTTTTTGAAACTCTACCTCGATACGCTCAACTGAAATACTCGTTATATCCATGGTCGCGCATATACGGTTAAGCTCATCGTCGGGATGCATACCAAAGCGGCCAATAAACTGCATCACCCGATAAAAACGTAACGGATCTTCGACAAATAATGTTGGATCGGTACAGCGTAATAGTTTTCGTTTAAGATCTTCAAAGCCATTAAAAGGATCGATCAATTCATAGGTAACAAGATCGATACCCATGGCATTAATGGTCAGATCACGCCGCCTGAAAGCCTGCTTCAAACTCATGTGAGGATCAACAACTACCGTTGGCTTGCGCCCGAAGCTATCAGAACGGGGTAACGACCAATCAACATCAAAACCATCGATACGAAAGACACCAAATGATTTACCGACCACAAAAAGCATGCCGAATCGTGCAAGCGTTTCCTGCACTGCCTCTGCCGATAGCCCATGAATTTCAATATCTAAATCTTTACACTGGTTACCTAAAAGAAGATCACGAACACCCCCACCTACCAATAAAACTCGCCCGCCATGCACGGAAAGCGTCTGAATAATAGTCATTATGCCAGGGTGCAATGACAACTCTTGCATCAATGCACTTTGAATAGTCACACTAATTTTTGTAAAATTCATATCATTCACTTTCTCATTCTACATTCGTATACAAAAGGTGCTTCATGAAACATGTTACAAAAATAATAGTAGTTTGTACCGGTACTCTTGTGTGGACAACAGCATCTATCTATGCAGGACCAACGGCACGATTGCGCCAAATCTTTTCACGAAATTCTCAAACTCCTACACAAACGATGACGCAAGAATATGGGATCAAAGGATCAGGCGGCATCACGATTACCAATCCATACGGTTCTGTGACCATCAAAAAAGAGTGGAGCCAAGATAAGGTTGCACTTTCCACCATCACGCAGTGTGGCACAAACCAAGAAATGGCCAGTATGACTAGCGTGCAAGAACAGCAATTAGCAAACGGTGATCTTGTCTTAACGATCGCCTGTCCACATGCCGACAAAAAAACGATCGTCAATGTAGAGCTTATTGTGCCTGAGAAAAGAGAGTTAAAAGTCTGTACCGCTACCGGTGCTATCACCGTTGAAAATATTCAGGCAGGTATTTCGGCTACGACAAAAGAAGGCGCTATTCAGCTACGCGGCATACGCGGCACTATCGTTGCAAAAACAGAAAAGAGTGGCTCCATCTCCATCGACAAAGCGCGAGGCAACATAAAGGCTACCACGAGCAAGGGCGATATTACGTTACTCAATACTACAGAAAGCGTTCTAGCTTCCACTGGTAAAGGATCGGTTGAAGTGACCTGTCAAACATTGCCTGCTACCGGCAAACTTAATGTGCATGCACAAGGCGGCAAAGTCCTTGTTAAATTGCCGCATGAAATCAATGCTGACCTCGTGGCAAAAACAAAACATGGCGCAGTGGTTTGTGATCATTTTGTCACCATTAAACCATTCACCACGCAATGGAACAAACAGGCGTGGCGCCACTTAAAGCATGAAATCTGCGGTACGCTCGGCACCGGCGAAGCGCTTATTTCTATTCACAACGATCGTGGCAATATCAAGATTGGGAAATACGCATAACAGCAATGCTGGTATTGAGTCTTATCATAAGCTCGTCCTCTGTTTATACTGGGCGCGACATAACTCACTATAAACAAGGGATCTTCATGCACGTAGTATATCTATGTATCGCACTATCGACAGCAACAACGTTGACCACTATGACAAGCGACCACGTGCTGCAGCCGAACGGCAAAACTCATATACTTGAGCTCGGTTCTTTAAGACGCGAGGAAAAAATAGTTCCTGAGTATAGTAACCCCACAAGCGGGTTCGTAACTCCCGAGCGCACAACAGTAGCATACACCTATTATCAGAGATCATGTGTATTAAGGGTTGTGCATCGCAACACTCCTCATAACAGCTCAAACCCAGCATGGTATATCGGATATGAGCAGGATCGTCGAGGAGATGAACAAGAAGAACAGGTTGGCAAGACAGTATATCTTAAGGATGCTGAGCGATGGTTCGGATATTACGATCTTTTCTGGAAGTACTTGGAAAATAATAAACAGATACCGCAAGACTGGAAATAAACTGAGCAAACAACCGGAGACAGAGCATTTTTTATGATACCCCCACTACGAGCAGCTATTTTGTGTGTAATTTTTACATGCTCCTTTTCGACAATAATCCGTGCAGGTGATTCACGGTATAACAGATCTCATCGTGATCGTATAATGCGCGTTATAGAACGAACTCCTGAATATGTTGCTATCACCTACCAATATTGGTGGGATCCCAACACAACCTACTTTGCTTCAAAACGTTTTTATTATGGTGATATTTTCAAGTCAGAATATATAAGTTATAGTACAAACTCCCAGGGTGCTCTTATGCCACAAGCTGTTCCTATTAAGCCGTTTTTGCATGAACCTAACGATGCTGAACCGTTTCGACAAGCAGAACGGCTTTGGAAATCCCGTGAACCATCTACGATGTGGACTATACTCCAAAAGAAAGTAAAAGAAATAACAATGGTAGCTCATGGTTTTAAACCAATTCCTGACGAATGGTGGCATTTTACATTAAAAAACGAGCCATTTCCTGCGCATCTTGATACGAGCTATTTTAATTTTCCCGTAGAGTAACGTTGACCTGCAATCGAAGAATCCTGTGATTATTAACTAACGCACCTTGATAAATAGTAGTTAATTAGATATTCTTTGTCAGCTAGCACTCTACAATGAGGTAGCTTAAAAAAGGTATTAGACTACTTAACAAGGTTGGTTGAATACACTTACTTACTGGGGAGAGGGTCATTCGGACTCTCTCCTTTTTTGATTACCACAGACTACTTACAACAATAATCATTGTGCCTTTTGCTTACAATCGAAGCATCCTGTGATCAGCGTCGTATTGAGCGATTTATTCAGTCTTTTGAGACAAATAACTTCCCTTGCGAGCATATCTTGATTATATTTGGCTTCAGAAATTTGTTTCGTCAAGCAAATCAAAATCTAAGTCTACAGAAAAACGATTCAGGTCATAGAATAAGTAGGCAGCAGTTCCACCTTTAAAGCCTAAAAATTGCCCAATTGTAGTATCGGTATAAATATCCTTTAAAATGCGAATGAGAATAGTTTTATGATGTGCAGCATCAAGCATCATAGCAATGTCCTATCAGCGTGAAAGTCTTTAAAGTAAAGATGAACCACTTTAGCCATTCGTTGGTTATTATAGATCGGTAATAAAGCAAGTACTTTATCAAAATCCAATGGCGCTAAATTATCGAAATGATAGTCCTTATTAAGATACAGTACGTCCAAAAATGCGCGTTCTTTACTTGCTACGCAATAGGCGCCTTTATTTTCGATGCCTGCATTATTGGTGAGAATTGTATCTTTGATTTTTCTGAATGAGTAGGTTTGACCGTCACATACAATCTCTTTTGTTTGATACGTTGCGACAAAAATGGTGGAGTAATATTGGAATACGATTCCTGCTTGCCCCAGAACCGTTTCAAAACCTACATACGATGGAGTAAATATCTTGGTTGCTAGCTCTAATCTGTCATAATTTTCATCCTTGGCATACAACCCTCTTCTAATATGGTACAGCTCTCCCTTTTTGATGTAATAGTTTAAGCGCCTTGTTAAAAGCAGAAGCTTAGCTTCATCTGATGCAAGCAGTATTTCTTTGAAGGTAAAAACTGTTGATTTAGACCGCAGTATAGTGAAGATGTCACACTTTTCATGTTAAAATGCTATGATTTTTAAAAGATAACAAAAAAACCTTTGATCTGCTGCTTACACGCGCCAGAGTAACAGGGTACGACTCTTTGCACACATCCTGCTCTTACTTGAAAAAATGTATTCATATTGTGTACAGTATTAAAAACTGAGCTTGGAGATCATCTATGAATCGTATAGTTCTTATTATGTGCCTTGGCGCATCAACACTTAGTCTGGCCATAAAGAAAGGAAACTTTGTATGAATCGCTTAATATACTGCTCATGCATTCTCTTGCTGAGCTTCCAAACACCGGCAATGGCAATCGGATTTAAAAAAATCTTGGCATTAGCCTATGGGTTGAGCAACAGGAGCAATCAAGAAGATTTTGGAGAAACGATCATCATTCGTACAAACCCTGATCTTGTGTACCTGCCCAAAGAGTCAGTGCTCAAACATTGCCTCAACAAGAGTGGCGAGCTGCAATCGCGCGACTATCACCCTGCTATTATTGAAGCAACGGCCCATTTCTTAGCATTGCAAAAAGGGTCTCCCGCTGCCATTGAACGCGCAACGACAAATACCGTCATGAGTACACTGGGGCAACAGGCGTTGGCGCATCAACAACCACTCTTATTGGATGATTTAGGTAACAGCACGATACTTCTAACGCCCAATTTAACGCGCGCAGTCATCTCATGCCAAACAACCAAAGCCCGCTATCGCCTCCAAAAGAGCCTCGCGCGCACAAGCAGACCCGTCAAGACCGATTACTGGCGAAACTAATCTCTTGCTAATGAGCCTTTCGTGCACCCCTGTGGCCATCTTACCCTTTTTCGGGTAGAGTAAAGAGCTCATTATTATATAGACAGTTTATTTCTCTTTTCGACAGGACCTCTATGAAATATCTGGTAAAGTCGCCTATTGCCGCGACTGGCCTTGCAATGTTTTCGATGTTTTTTGGTGCCGGCAATTTAATATTTTCTCTCGTAGTAGGCAAACTTGCTTGCGATAAAAATCTGCTTGGCATTACCGGTTTTTTAATCTCTGCTGTAGGCATTCCTTTTTTGGGCCTCATAGCGATTATTCTCTTTGATGGAGATTACAAATCATTCTTTTCTCGCATAGGTAAATTTCCTGGTTTTGTTCTAATGATGGCAATATTGGGACTGCTGGGACCATTAGGCGTGGTTCCACGCTGCATCATCTTATCGCATGAAACTTTAAGTGCCTACGCACCTTCTATCTCCTTACCACTTTTTAGCATCATTGCAGCAGTGCTTATTTTTCTCTGCACGGTCAAAGAAAAAGAGATTATTAATCTATTGGGACGGTTTCTAAGCCCGCTGCTGTTGGCCTGCTTGGCTGCAATCATTATCAAAGGCTTGTTCTGTGCGCCATCGGCTCCCACATGTACGCTGAGTAATCTGAATCTGTTCTCGTATGGCTTTATTGAAGGCTACAAAACACTTGATCTGTGTGCTGCACTTTTTTTCTCTGCCTCTATTTTGGCAATGGTGCGCAAATCTGCTCACACTGCATCCCATGCACACAAACAGATCGCAGCCCATGTGTTCAAGGCAAGTATTATAGGAGCTACATTACTGGCAAGCGTCTATATTGGTATGAGTTTTGTAACCGCCGGCTATAGCTCATTATTGGCCTCTGTGCCCGACCAACAACTTTTTATCACCATTGCACGCCATATTTTAGGCGATACGTTTGGTATTATCTTATGCTGCGCCGTTATCGTAGCCTGTTTGACCACCGCCATTGCGCTGACCGCTATTAGCGCAACCTTTGCACAAGAAGAGTTATTGAGTAATAAGATCAGCTACACGAACGCATTGATAATCACTTTGCTAATTACCGTACCGGTCTCCATGTTAAAATTTAGCGGGATCATGGAATTGCTCATTCCATTTTTAAGAATTACCTATCCTGCCATTATTGCACTCGTTATTGTCAACACGCTCTACAAACTGTGTAGCTTTCAATGGGTTAAGTTACCTTTTTACGCAACACTGTTGGCATCACTCATGTGGGAATTTAATCACCTGCTTTGTGGCGCATGATGTGCCACAAGTAGCAGATCTACAACATGGTTCAGCTCCTGTTGCACCGTTGGGAAGATACCTAAATCACCCGTGCTGGTAAATGCCTTCCACGATTGCGGAATCTTAACATCAACAGCGATTGGTATCAATTTCAGCGCCTGTGCCACTTGGTGTAGCTGCGCAATGCTTGAAGTGCCTCCCGATGGCCCACCTGAATACCCAACAAAAGCAACCGGTTTATAGTTCCATTCTTTGTAGAGAGAATCTAAAGCATTTTTCAACGATGCTGGATACCCTGCGTTATATTCGGGACTTACGATAATATACCCGTCGGCACGTTGCACAGCATCGGACCATTTTTTAAGCACTGGATCGGCAATCGGCTCTGTCCGCTCGGCAGGAGGTATGATGTCGGTATAAAAAGGTAAAGCATAATCACGCACAAAAAGGAGCTCTGTTTGTATATCGGTTCGCGCATCCAGCACGCGCTTAAGATTATTGACGATTTTGTCAGCGGTACCGGTCGGACGTACACTGCCGACAATAAGTGCGATCTTCATTGGCTCTGTTTTCATACTTTTCTCCTGTGACGCTTCATCTGCTCGTGCTGTTGGCTCTAGATGACAGCCCATCATTACCAGCAAGCATGACAGAACGCGGCTCTTTTTCAAAAGAGATCGCAGCATATGGGATGCACGTAATTGTATAGGACTCATACGAAAAACTCCAAATTTAGTGCAACAGTTGAGTCGGTTGCATGAGCATACAAGAGAGTCTCTGAACACGCAATAAGGCTTATCGTTGCTTACCGTTGCCAATTGTGCATTTCGTCGGCGCACTCACTTTTTACATTCCTTTTAAAATTACGTAGATTGCCTACCAACAGCTATCACTATTGGAAGGTGTCTATGCTTCATCTCAAAAAGTCACGAGCCGCGAAGATTATTCTAGTCTGTCTCTGCTTGTCCATTGTGGAAAAAGGCTGGGTTACCAAAACACACCCTTTTGCTCTTGGCGCAGTTGTCATCACGCAAGAGGCGCTCTATGCGCTGACGCTTGGCTGCTCAATGCTCTGGCGTGCGTGCACCAATTCTAACAACTCCGCCGTTGATCGCCTGTTACAATCAGATTTTTCTGATCTTGGGGTTCTGCCTCGGCAAGTCGTGCCTGACAGGCAAGAAGTTGACCGGATCACTCACGCGCCAAGCATTGTTAAGTATGATACACAAACTTATCGGGTCATTCCCGTGAAAACGGGAATCCAGTGCTCGCACCTTAGTAAAGCTTGTTATACAAATACCGATAATCCTTCATCTGCTCTAAGTAACCCATCGCACGTATCGTCGCATGTGCATGAAACTCCTGTCAGGCCTGTGCCTCTCGTGCGGACATCACCAGCCTCCATCAAAAAAATAGAGCGTGTTGCCGATAAAGCACGTGCCGTTGTATCACACGTCACGCAGGAACAGGTAGTCCAAGCTACTTATGCTGCGATTCCAGAGGCAGAGAAGATTGCCTCACAAGAATTAGTGCATCATGTTGCCGTCGATTGGCGCAAACACGTTGAACACGCAAGCGCTGAGGCGATACGATCTGCGCAAGCAGATGCCTACAATCATACAGAATTGCATGCATCGAACCTAGGCTATATGCGCGAAGTCGATCCAAACGGTGGCGTTACCTATCGAGCGCCCAACTCACAATTTTATTGTTACCTCGGCCCATCACGACAACAACATACCCACAGCCTTGCTAATGACATTGCAGAGAATCGACTGAATGAGCAGATACAAATACAATGCGACCCTTATGCGCGCGCAGCTGTAGCGAATGAACTCTGTGGCTTTTTAAACAATGCTCACCGTCTCATCTACGGCACACTGCTTGAGCGCATCGCAGCATTAATCCATCTTGGTGATTTTCGCATTGAGTTTAGCACCTTTGGCGATCAGCTGTACGATGTGCAAAGGCAGATATATGCTCGCTATGCACACACCGATGGCAGTGTATGCACTGACAGACTTTCTGATATGACTGCCGCTCACACCATTATTAAAAAATATGTTACTCGTCACAAAAAAGTTGCGCCATTGTTTGAACAATCCTGTGAACATGCACGATCTTCATGCCCTTCTGCGCTTATTAAGAAAAAGAAAGTAGACCTGAACGCACTACGCAATAATCGCACCAACCAATGTTATAAAAATATGTTGGCTGCTTTTTCATCAGGAGACATGCACCAAGTCGAGTTAATAAAAAACAGCAGCAGCAAACATGGTGTCCAGATTGTGTATAAGCAGATACGCACCGCGTACAATACCTGTGTTGCACAACAAGAAGCCTTACTAAAAGATCAGTATGGCATCATCCATTTCAACCTTCCGGTTACTCAAAGAGATCCTTTGTTTACGGCTCTTTCAGACCATGACCGGACGCAGCTGTATAATAATCCGCAAGCGCTTGCCAGTTTTAATAATGCACTGCTTTTGCGTAATCGCTATAAAAATGCTTTGCACAAGGCGTGGAATATTCCAACTTCAGCCGATCCAATGGTACATCAAGCACTCTATGCGCTGGTAGATTGCGGCACCATACCAGAGCGTATTGACAAGATTCATGAGCTCGTGAGCTATCAGAAACTGGCACCAAAAGCGCGGCACGTGTTGATGCAAGCATTCTTCTTACCAAACGGCATTATAAAAGATTTTACTGAGTACGACCGCGCTCAGTCGTTACAAATGCCAACAGCAATTTTGGAAGAAGAACATACACAGACACGCCTGCTCCTGAATCACCTGGTATACGCAGAGCGAATATGTGCTGATGAGCAGATTAAGAGCGAATGTGCTGAGGCTACAGAATGTATTCAATATGCTGTTGCTGCAGATCATAAAGAGCACTCTGCTCAATATATCGAACAAGCACAATCATTGTATGCTCACATACATAATCTAACAGATGATGAAAAGACATTAGGGATATGTGGCACAGGCAATCAAGAAAATATATCACTTCCTGATAGTGAGTGCTTACCAGGCATAGGAGATGTACAACCGAGCATATCTCATTGCCCAAGTGATGGATATCAAGATCGTATCGAAAAAGAGAAAATGCGAGACTTAATCGATAATCCTGACGCTATACCAGACCCACAACCATGCGGATTTGCAGGACAAACTTTACCAGACTTTGGATTTGATGATGATCCATCGTGCAACGACGGAAACTTAAATGATGGAGATGAAGAAAATCAGGCAGATATTGAAAGTGGCCATTATGTCGAAAAAGAAGATAGGCCGTCAGATAAGATAACCGATAAGCATAAGGCATCAAATAGCATTACAGTCCCAGAAAAATTTGAAATTGATACTGTTATAGAAAGTGCTACTTCCAATACGCAAACAAAAACAGTCGAAGAGCTGATTAATGAATCAGAAAAAGTAGAGCCAAGAAAAGGCCCTGCTATACAATATAAAAGACGCGGTGGCTATATGGAAGCCGTAAAAGATTTTTATTCTTTAAATCCACAAAATGTACGAGACATTCCAAAAGGCAACACAGGCAAACTAGGGCAATTACCAGATGGCAGAGAGATCAATGTAAGAATTAACAGTTCAGGTGATGGCTACCCTACGCTAGAAATTCAAAATAAACATAATAAAGATAAGATAAAATTTCGCTATACGGGATAAATATTAGAAATGAATGAGCAATGGCTAGTATGGGACCCTGTACAAAGTGCAATAGGCCCCTATTTAATGACGAAGATATTCTATGACACACCAGGCCTTACAATTCTTTTGGAGCAACAAGATACAGATAAAAAAATACAGATCCTTTTTGAAGGATGCGTAGAATCATATAAGTTTACAGATGTTAAAAACCGTTCTATCAAGAAAAGCGAGGGCCCTGAAAATTCCTCTCAAAATATAAAATTTTTTAAGGTTTTAAACTCACACTATCTCAAACAGTTGTCTATACAGTCATGTACTATTTCTGACACTAGAAATTTGACACATTTTGTAATAATCACGCTGGATGGTGTAATTGAGGTCGCTTACTCCTCAGATCCATTGATAACTGAACTAGGGCAACCTTTATAACAGGAAAAATTTCATATGAATGAACAATGGATACCTTGGAAGCCAATAACACATTTTAAGGATCATTATGGCATAGCTCAGATACTTTACGATAAACCAAAACTGACAATAGTGCTATATCCATGGGAAAAAAACATACAGGAAGTTACAATAATCTTTAGTGCAGGAGTTATTAGCTATAGCTTCGCCGATGATGTATATGCTCTTGAAATGCCTCATTATCAACGCTATAGCAAAGAATTTTTAAGTAGCTCAAATTTCTTCAAAATACTAAATTCTAGCTATATACAAAATTTATCTGAGCAATTTCAGACATCTGAAAACTTCGAAAGTTATATGCATTTTGTGATAGGTTCAGTTGATGGAAATATTGATATCATTTCTTCTATGGAACCAGTTATTATTGAAACAGATATTTCTGCTAACGATAGGAGCCAAGAATGAATAATAGCACCATTAGTTTCGAAGAATTTGAGCATGCGGTCATGCAAAAAATATTAGAAGAAGATACTTCGGTCAATCGAATACTTCGTGAACAATATAAAAAAACACACGTTGCTAGCAGAGATTTTACCGGTGTAGGTTTTTTTACCGATTTCCATCTCCCAGAAAATATTGTTAAAGTTACAGAGCCTGTGGAATATGCCTATGGTGATGTACATTGTGATCTAAATGGTGCTCTGTGTGGTTTTATTTTATTCATAAAAGATGGCGTCATGATATGCCTAGAAGGTTATACCTATGGCGAGCTCTGGCCCAACGTTATAACAAGTTACAACCTTTATCATGACTAAAAAGATGGATCAAGGCTATATAGCAGGAATTCAGCTATGAACCTCACACACACGCTTTTGATTATCTGCTGCATGCAAACTGCATGGGCTCACGAGCAAGCAGCAACGGATGCCGATAAACTGTTAGGCGAACAACAACGAGACGCTTTTACAAAGCTGAGGAAAGCTAGGAGAACAGATTTTTTCACCGTGCTTGCTCAAAATAACTGCCTTAAACATAAACGTACTCAAAGCACTCATACGGTTATTTTTGCCTGTATAGAGAAATTTTCCACACCTGAAAACCCTTATCCCGAACAAGCTATAGCACGAGTACGTGTAGAGGGTGTCGACATAGATCAACAAGATTATCTTGGCACGACGACTTTAGCGCATCTAGCACGCGGCCATTGGGAGGAATACATGCCAAATGCTCCTCTAACGCGCGGGCTCCTCAAAGATAAAGCCGATCCTACACTGCAAGACGACAGCGGCCGTAATGCATTCTCATATGCCTACGGATCTGATTATGCTGGCAAACAAGCGCTGCTGCTTTCTGCTCATTCAACTATGGCTCATATCGTTAATCAACTGATGCTGTTGAACGGTTGGCAAGAACCGTGTCTGCCAGTTATTATAGGAAACAGAGGTAGCGGATATGGTGCCGACATGCAGGCTAGCGTTATAAAAAATTGCCTCAAGGCGGGAGCTCATGTTTCTCCTGATAATCTTATTTCTGCTGCCGAAAAGGCTCAATGGTGCTCAGCATTTTTTAAACGATGTTCTCCTGAACTATACAGCAAAACTCTTGCGTTAGTACAAGAAAAAAACGAATCTCAAACCGTACGCACTGTCATACAAAACGCACTGCGCTACAAAAATCGCTATGATATGAAAAACGGCATTCTTAAACAGTCTTTTCCCAAGCCTGTGTATAGATACATAAAAGAGTATCTCGCAGATGAAACGTTAAAATGGGACCCATATGAACAAGGAGCAGCATGATCAACGCCAAAAACACAAAAGTAATGTGCCGCACAGTATCTGTTCTCGTTATCTGCTGCATGCAGACTGCATGGGCTCACGAGCAAGCAGCGGATAGAATTTCAGAAAAAGAATATCTGAGACGAGTAGCCATTCGCACTACTTATGAAGAATGCCGCACCGCAGAGCAAAGACAAGTGCTACTCAAAAATCACCCTTTTTTGTGTGCACCGCGCATTGAGGGTGCCTCTCTTATACTAAGCTGCATAGAAAAACATGGATCATTGGCAAATCGGTATCCAATAGAACAGGTACAAACACTGCTTGAAAACGGTGTGCCGATTGATCAAGCAGGAACCGGAAGACGCACAGCATTGCATGAGGCTGCCAAAAGCGATTAAGAAAAAGATCGATGAAACATTCCCAGATCTAGAAAGTAAACAACCACCGTCGTATGAACAGACTATGCAGCAGGTAACGACACACCGAGCACGTCAACAATCTTTAGAACAATAGAAGAGCACAATGTTCTGGAGAAGGCAAACAACAAAAAAGAGGTGCCATCTTTAAAAAATTGGTTAAACTAGATCTCCATTAGTGTAAAACTTCTCTTTTATGATTGGCAACTACCATGACTCACCTATATTCAACAACGCATCGTTCTTTGCGACATTTTTTTCTGGTAACGGCAGCAGTTTTTTGCTTACCAAATACGGCTGTATGTGGCGCCCTCAGCAATCCACCTATCTCGTTGACATCAAAACCTATTGGCGAAACAACCCTTGCGCTGACCATCAACATCCAGGTTCCTGCAGGTGCACATCTGTATCGCGATTATCTTGCGCTGTCGGTGGACAACCCAGCCGTTACCTTGAGCGACTGGCAAGCATCTGAGCAAGCACGGTCAGCCTATGATGCTACCTTTAAAACGACTAAAAAAATATTTGATCATGATCTGACGCTGACGCTGCAAGCAGAGCGCACCGCAACGATGCATGGAAAGGCGCGCCTGCATGTTACCTACTATCTCAGCAGCAATAAAGGGATTACCAAAACTTCCTTTCCTTTACCTTTTGTAGAAGAACAGCAGCAAGAAGCAACGGCCACCACCACACCAACGGCTCCAGAAGACGCAGATGCCATTACCCTGCCACCAACAATAACACCACAGATACCACAACCGACACCCTCCATCTCATACACTGAACAGCTTTCGCTCCTTATCAGTAGCACCAACACACTCTGGATGCGTCTTGTATTAGCATTGTTATTGGGCACCCTTATGAGCCTTACCCCATGCATTTACCCAATGATTCCTATTACCGTTGGTATTTTACAAGCACAAGGGAGCCGCTCATTGCTGCGAAGCCTTTTATTGTCGCTGGCATACACCATCGGTATTGCAACGACCTTTTCTTTGCTTGGTCTTGCTGCAGCAACAACTGGACAGATGTTTGGTGCCTTTATGGCAAACCCGTTCGTTATACTCTTTATCGTTGCGCTGCTTGCCTATCTTGGATTTGCTATGTTGGGCTTTTACGAAATGTACGTACCATCCTTTTTAAAATCACGTTCTAGCCAATCAGCAGACGGCTCATTGAGCTCCGCGTTCCTATTTGGTGTAGCAAGCGGTACCGTTGCTTCTCCATGCTTATCGCCAGGATTGGTACTGCTGCTGAGTATCGTAACGACGCTCAACAGCAGCCTCATGGGATTCCTCCTGCTGTTTATGTTCGGCGTTGGCCTCAGCCTGCCGCTGCTTATTATTGGTACGTTCTCCTCGTCATTGGCACTCTTGCCACGCGCAGGTATGTGGATGGTAGAAGTTAAGAAGTTTTTCGGGTTTATGTTGTTTGGCATGTGTTTTTACTTTTTAAAACCGCTGGTACCTGCGCCCTATTTACTGAGCGCATTGGCACTCTTTCTCTTGGCGTCTGGGCTCGTATACCTGTATTACGAAAACAGAAAGCGTCCGGGTGTCTGGCGCTCTTTGTCCGGCATCTTGGCAATAGCTTTGATTGCCAGCTCAATGGTGGTCGCATCACAAGCCTACAAAACCTACCTGATGATACAAGAATGTACGGCCGATTGTTCACACTGGCAAACAAACTATGCGCATACATTAACGAATGCGCAAACCTGTAGCAAACGCCTCTTTATTGATGTTGGTGCGAGCTTCTGCTCGATCTGTACCGCCATTGACAAGAAAGTACTTGCACATCCAATCATCGAAGCTGCATTGAAACGCTTTTGTTGCGTGAAAATTGATGGCGCCAATGATCCTAATAACGTCATCAAGCTATTACAAGAAAAGTATGGCGTTGTTGGATTCCCTACGTTCCTATTGGTCGATGCGCAGACCGGCAGTTTAATCAAACGCTGGGGCAGCGAGCTATATGAGGTGGATATTCAAGCATTTGCCGACGAGCTTGCAGCGCTCGCAATACGATAGAGCTGTTGTTTAACCATCACAATAAAGGAGATGCTGTATGGGCCTAAAGAAAATGGTAGTATTACTCATAGGAGCAAGTTGTGCTGTAGGCACATGTGCGATGGAGCATGACATCAAAAAGGATACCCTTCGTGAAGAAGTCGAGATTACAGGGGTAGTATTTAAGTATCCATATGGCATCATCGAGAGCGGAGGTGTAAAAACTCCAGGTTACAATGATCTCCCTAAAGGGTACAGTATCAAAACATTTAAAGCTGTTAGCGATAAAAGCTACTGGGTTCCCGTATGGGCAACCTCACCAATCTCAAACAATTGGTCTTGTCACGGACACAAAGACCTGCCAACAAACTTCCCGGTGAACTTACCACTAGAAGCTTTATTGCGTAAAGATGGTAGTTACAAAGATGATGATGACACCGTTGAATTATCTTTTACTAACCCCGACACTGAAAAAATTATCAACATTGTGCTTACGATTAATCAAGCAAAGCATCGCTTGGGCGGTAAGGATGAACATGGTAATGACCGAACATTTGCTAGAGTATTGCAAGAGCATATGGATTACGAAAAAGAGCAGAGCAAGTTCTTAGCAGAAAAAAAATAATCCGTCTGACGCCTCAGAGACAGCTCTGGAGCAATCTCAATCTGATGAAGAAAGGGAGCAGGACGCTCCCTTTCTTTGTATTATCGCTGTTTTTTAAATTCGTCATGTCGCCCAACCTGCTTTTTGTCATCCTCTAATCTGCGCTTATGCTCATGCAATTGACGGTACATAACATCGATGACGTGATCAAGCGCTTCATAAAAATCAACGCCCTCTTTCTCAGAGTGTGTGACCAGATCATAGTGCGGCGATTTTACACGCAACTCAATACGATGATGCTCATGCGCTTTAGATGGCTCGAATATCAGATCGATATAGATAGGACGCTGCTCATGCTCAAGAAAGTGCTCAATTTTTGCAAGCTGTTGATGAGCATGTTGTTCCATAGCCTCAGATGTGTCCATATGCCTGAAGGTAATACGTTTATGCATGAAAAGCCCCTTTTGATTAAGGTAACGACTGCCTGTATTATGACGCTTTTCAGTGTACAAAATCGGATGCTACTATAGCAACTACCCTTTTTTGCGAACAAAAAAGCGGATCGGAACACCGGCAAAATCATATTTTTTGCGCAAGATGTTCTCAAAATAGCCAAGCTGTGTCGGTCCAAACCATGATGGCTGGTTAGCTATAATAAGGAACGTTGTTGGTGCTATAGCAACCTGTTTTACCCGACGCACAATGAGCATGTTACCATTATGATACAATGGCTTGCGTTGCAACGCTTCTTTGATAAGCATGCTTAGCTCATCGTCATCAAATCGTTGCTTGTAGCGCTCATACACTTCATGTACCAACGGCATAATACGTCCAATATCTTTACCCGTTTTGCATGATATAGAAAGCACAGGAATCTTCTTCATCAGGTGCTTATATTCATCAAGCTTCCGTTCCATATCTTCTTTGGCAAAGCCTGCTACCAGATCTTGCTTATTAAAGAGGATGATTAATGCTTTGAATTTTTCAAGAATATAAAAAGCGAGCTTCAACTCTTGATCTGCTAGGGTACCACTTGCCGCATCAATTAATAAGAGAATGACATCAGCATTTTCAACGGCACGAAAAGAGCTTTTTACCATGAGTGTTTCAAGCGGGTCACTCACGGTACGTTTGCGACGAATACCGGCGGTGTCGGTGAGTTGAATATCCGCTTTATAGAACTGAATCGTTTCAGAAATAGATTCTCGCGTAGTACCAGGCTCTGGTGAAACGATCGATCGTTCAAACTTTACCAGATGGTTCATTAAGGATGATTTACCAACGTTTGGCTTACCAAGCAATACAACACGACAAGGACGATCTTCATCTTCGACAGGAGCCGGTTTCTGCGCCATATGCGCAACAAGCGCATCGAGCAACTCGATGACACCCGTTCCGTGCTGTGCTGAAATAGGCACTACCATATCCATACCGAATGACTCAAACTCATAGAGGCGCTCTTGTGCTAGGCGTGTATCTATCTTATTGACGGCTACCACAACGGGCACACCATTCTTATGCAATAGCTTAGCTATTTCACGATCCTCTTGCAGAATGCCAACAGTGCCATCACAGACAAATAAAACGACCTGAGCCTTCTTCAATTGATCCAAGGCCTTCAAGCGCACCTGTTCAAAAATCGGATCTTGTGAAACACGTATACTTACCCCACCCGTGTCCACCAATTCGAACGTAAACTCTTTCCAATTTACCAGATCGGCAAGACTATCGCGCGTAACACCCGGTTGATCAAAGGCGATACTTTTAACTTTGGGTGATAAACGATTAAACAGCGTTGATTTGCCGACATTCGTCCGACCAATAACAACAACCGTAGGATACCTAGACATGAGTTGTTTCGCCTATTTCGGTAATGGTACCGGGAAACTGACGCACGAGTATATGTGCCAGTGGCCACGCTTGTACATTCTTTGTTATATCTATAACGATCTCTTTTTTATCAATACGCATGTTATTTTTTGGCCCATTGTACGATCTGTATTGATGCCCGGATAGAACGGGAGCAGATTGAACTGGTCTTGGTTGCTGTACAACTGGCGTACCTATTTTTTCAGCACCTGGCTGTTCTATCTGCTTGCGTATCTCATTTCCGGTAAAGCTGACCTGTAATGCAGCCTTAGGACCAAAAACCGCACGCACTAGAGGACTCCAAGAGCTTTCTGTTGTTGTCAACCAATCTTGAAAAAAGACAAACTGTTTTGAAAACTCTACATGCACTTGAGCATCGACAAAGCGCGTACAGGTTCCCTGCTGAAATATCGATTTCAAAAGCGGGTCACCCAACCGCTCGCTGTCTCGCACAAAACGAGCCCACAATGCTGGCAGATCATCACTTTTAACGTCATCTTCATCGTCGTCAACTTCCGGCATCTCTTCATCAGTGCCGTCGACCGTCTGCGTAGCAGCAGTACTCGCCGTAGTTACTACCGGTACCACTTGTGCTGCCGAACCGGCCGTTCCATTAGTGGTGCCGCTGGTCGTGTGACTCGCTTGCAGAAGAATCATCTCAATCAAGGCATATTTTGCCGTCGTTCGCTGAAAAACGGTCTGCTCTGCATGTAGACGCTCACAAAGCTGAGACAAAACAGCCCAAGAGCAGTGGGCAACAACTCGTTTAATACGTGCCTCATAAGCAAGAAACTGTTGTGGACGCACACCATGTTTAACCCATAATGCGGCACGAGCACAAGCAACAAGCCGCTCCCAAACACGCTCAGGACAATAGGACTCCAACGCTATCTCATGCATGTAGGCAAGAACGCGGGCGGGAGTAGCCGTAAATACTTGTTCAAAGAGCGTCACGACTTGCTCATCATCAAGATATCCTATTACTGCCAAAACTGCTTGCTTAGTAACCTTGGCACTTGAAAAGCGAACCTGCTCTAGAAGGTTCAATGCATCACGCAATGAGCCTTGGGCATGGCTGCTTATAAGAGCAAGAGCTTGATCGTCTACGATGATACTCTCTTTGGCGCAGACAGTGGCAAGATGCTGATGAATGTGATCAAGCGAAACGGCATTGAAAAAGAGCTGAAAACAACGAGATCGGACGGTCTCTATAATTTTGTGAACATCGGTAGTTGCCAACATGAACAGCACAGAAGGTGATGGCTCTTCGAGGATCTTCAACAAAGCGTTAAAAGAAGCCTTACTTAACATGTGAGCTTCATCAATAAGATATATTTTCCTGCGCCCCATCACTGGCAAGAGCTGAGACGAATCTATCAACTGACGCACCGTATCAACACCGGTATGAGATGCCGCATCGATCTCAAAAAAATCGGGGTGCCGACCAGCACTCATGGCAAGACAGGATGGACAGACAAGACACGGAATAGTAACGCTTTTGGGGTTTTCCTGAAACGCTTGCAAGGCGGCACAATTGACGGCAGCTGCAAAAATACGCGCCGTACTCGTTTTGCCACAACCTCGCTGACCAGAAAAAAGATAGACCGGGAAAAACTGATTGCGATAGAGAGTGTTCTTGAGCATTCGAACGGACAATTCTTGACCAATCACTTGATCAAAACTTTTTGATCGCCATTTACGCGTCAAATTCAAAGTACTTAGGTCCATCGAATTTCCCAAACCGGATTATCGCACACAAAAACTAAAACAAAAATTTTTCTTAAAGCGGAAGAAGTAGATACAGAATTATACCACGGGTGCTGCTTCTTTTCAGACCTGACACAGTACGCAGCTTGTTCTTATCTACTTCTTCACATTTTTAAATAACATTCATACTGGGTAACGCTTATTTCAATGCTCGCCCGTCTACGTTCTTCGCAAAACTCAGAACTTTTTCGGGCAGTCTACGCAATGCTCTAGCGTCACCCATGCTTCTGCCTCACAAGACTGGCTTGCCAGACGTAGCTCTTTTAGGAGCGTAGACTGGTGGAGAGAGAGGGATTTGAACCCTCGATGCCCCTTTCGAGACATACACGATTTCCAATCGTGCTCTTTCGACCACTCAGACACCTCTCCTTGCAAACATTTCGCTCAAGCAGATGCCATCCACGCATGGAATTTCAATAGGAGTCATGATCGAGACCATGACTCCTCATCGCTTATTTCTTACCTTTAAACGGTGCGCGCCCTGCGCCTGAACGTTGTCCACCACGATCAGCTGGTCGCGCTTGACGGTGCGCAGGCTGCTTAGATGACGCTGGCGCATCTTCATCTTCACGCAACATTGCCGCAACAGCCGCTTCTTGCATTAACTGTTTTTCAGTTTTTTCTGAACCAGCTTTCACTTTGCGTTCTGCTGCTTGTTCAACTTTGCGTGCTGCTGCTTTTTTCTTACCTTCGCTGACCGATTCAGCCAAGTAATCAGTTAACACTTTGATAGAGCGAGGCGCATCATCATTTGCTGGAATAACATAATCTACCAATGATGGATCGCTGTTTGTGTCAACAATAGCAACCACTGGAACACCCATACTAGAAGCTTCTTTAAGTGCTGAATGCTCTTTGCGCACGTCAACAATAACGACTGCACCTACTGGCCAACCCAACGTACGAATACCGCCAATATTTTTAGCCAGGCGGTCAACCATCTTTTTAAAGACGTTCAACTCTTTTTTAGTGTGATGAGAGAAAGAGTCGGTCTTTGCAAGAATATCTTCATAGTGCAATAGCTTGGTTACCGATTTTTTCACCTGACTGTTGTTACTTAACGTCCCACCAATCCAACGATGCACAACATAGGGCATACCAAGACCGGTTGCAGTCTCTTGTATAATATCACGAGCTGCTTTTTTTGTACCAACCCACAATATAGACTTACCTTGTGATGCAATATCATGCAAAAACAGGGAAGCTTTTTCAAGCTGGCTAGCCGTTTTAGAAACGTCTATGAGGTAAACGTTATTTTTATAGCCCCAAATGTACTGTTCCATTTTTGGGCACCAGCGCATTTTTTGGTGACCAAAATGCACGCCAGCTTTTACTAGAAGTCTAAAATCAATCATCTGAAACTATCCTCGTGGGGTTATATCGAATGCTTCCTAGGCTTTTAAACCACCCCAACAATCAGGAAACAAGCGTTTTAACAGGTAAAATTCTTCAAGCAAGTGTATCAAATTAGGCTAAAATAACAATGATTTATTCAGCTTCGGCCTGGTTATTATTGGTACCAATAACCTCATCATTGGCAACCGCCTTGTCAAAGCGCCTTCCCAAGAGATAGGCAGCCACAAACCATGTCGCCACAATCCCTGCAAAAAATATTGCATGAAGCGGCATAAAGAGCGCGGGAGCGACCTTGCGAGCAGCTATATGGTTAAAGCCCGAACCGGTACTTTTAGCAAATTTACTACCAAAAGCATCAATCCATGATTTGGATTTAAACTTAATCTCTTTAACCGTCGGTATATAGAGGCTTTCGCGCAATGGCCAACTGAAGGCATAGTTAATAGCTCGTAAAACAACAAAACTGATCGCCAATGCTGTCGCTGGAGAGCTACTCGCCAAGTAATAACACAGAACAAGCCCGCTACTAACTGGAATCAGCAATAAACAGCGCCTCGTTCCCAACATATTAAAGAGCGTTCTGGTGCCAAAATAGGATATGCACATACCGATAGTATGCGTCACCAAAATAACACCCAAAAGATAGTCAAGCGAAGCAGTCATAGACCCATAGGCTTGAGACATGCTCACTACCAAGTAACTCAATACGACCGTGATAACCTCGTAAAAGAATGACATGGCAAAAATACCAAAGACGTACGGATAGAGCACCAACATTCTAAGACCAGAAAAGATGGTCGTATCTGAACTGTGTTTACGCTCTTTCTCTTTTTCAACCGCATAGACCGCTTCATAACCATGCAAATATCTGCCTGGAATTACGCGCACCATGTAATATAAGATAGGAAGCGTGCAGAGCAATAACACCGAGGAGGCCGCTAACAATACCTGATGGTTGAAAAGGTCAACCTGTAACTGATCCTGTCCTGTAGCATGCAAACGGAGAAAAATTATTGCCAAACCTGTCGCAACAATACCGCCCAATTTTGACCAAGAAACCATGGTGCCATACGTATGGCGCGCGCTTTCTGGACTATTGATCGAATTGGCAAATGACCAGAAAACACTGACTACAAAAGGTGAATACCCTTCTACAAAAAAGTAGAATAGCCATGCAAACCATCTGTTCGAGTGCACATTCGTATTCGGTATGCCGATTGTGGGATGCCCCAAGAAGTAGGCAAACAAAAGTCCCGCGAGTGCAAAAAACCCGGCACACACGCACAACAGATGATGCCTTCTGAGCTTATCGACTAATTTTGAGTAGAGAAAAATCAAAGGAATTAAGGCAAGCATAACGCCGACTCTGGCCAACGGTATATTGTCTACACCAACCAGATACGGAAAAACGGTATTTTTTATCTCTTTAACAACAGAATATGCACCAATTACACAGAAAAACGCAGCGCTTAAAAAAAACAGTTTTAATCGTTCGTAATGCTGTTCTTGCGCGTTAAAACTTTTACTCGACACGTCCATTTTGCCTAGTTCCGATCTTACGCGCCCTGTAGACGCTTTAATAACCCCTTATTACAGTCAACGAAAACCTTCATTACATACACTCTTTTAAAAAAGGGGTTTTCTAAAATTGCGAGAAAACCCCTTTTTTAATCTACTTTTTTGAGATTAACACACAACCTGTTTGTTATTAACCGCGTGTGTATATCTTTTAGCAACGTATACAGCAGCAAACAACCAGACAAGAATCATAACGCCTGAAGACAGAGTTGTAACCGCTATAAAGGTTGAACCTCCAGCAACTTTACCCATGCTCAACTCAAGCGGTTTCTTGAATGAGTTAATGGTAGAACCCGCAGCTTTTGATCCGCGTGAACCGAACATTTCAATCCAAGCCTGTGCTTTGTATTTAGCATCTTTGGTTGTAGGAATATACAGCTGTTTCAATGTTGGCTGGTTCAACGCATAGTTGATAGCCTTTGAAAGAACCATGATCCAGAACGCAACATTGATCGCGGTTGGGTATAACCACAACGTACCTACTGCTGTTGCGATAAGAAGTGGCAACAAAATAAGTGACGCGCGCATACCAAGGTGGCGTTGAATATTGTTAATACCAAAGAACACACATGCGGTCGCTACGATACCAACCCACACAGCGTAATCGCTCAAGTAAGCCGCGTTGTCAGCTTCTGCAGGGTAAATCGCCTTAACAGCAGATTTGAAGTGGAAGTCAAAGATAGTCAAAATAACTTCATAGAAGAAGATCACCAAGAAGATGCCAAAGAGGTACCCTTGGGTGAGCAACAGACGAAGACCTTCAAACAGTCCTGGTTCAGAATGCTTTTCTTCACCATCAGCTGCGTGATAGCCAGACATTTGTGCCGCAGGAATAATTTTGGTAAAGACCCACAACAACAAGCCGATAACGAAAATCAAAACACCGATAACGGCTACGATAGGCGCACTGTTACCCAAGCCATATCTTTTTGCTTGCAATAGGTAAGGACCAAAAATGTTACCCATTTGGCCAAAAAGCGCAATTAATGGGAATCCGCGCTGTGCTGATTGCGTATCGGTGATATCGGTTGTAAATGCCCAGAAGAGTGCAACAATCAATGACCCGAAACTTTCAACATAGACATACCATGCCCAACCGATCCAACGAGATGGATCTTCTACCACGTTGCTAAGACCGATGGTTGGATGCATAAAACCAGCTGCAAAAGCTAGTGCCGCAACACCATAGAATGCTGTTAGACCGTAAAATACGTTTTGGCGAGGAAATCTGTCGATCAGTTTGCCATAGAGTATGACCAAAGGAGTTGCGACGCACAATGAAAGCATTTTTGCCAATGGTTGGTAGTCAAAACCAACAATAGCACCAAAGATACTGTCTTTTATAGGGCGCATACCCCAGTAGACAGCGATAATAAGACCAAAAATGAGAGCCAACAAACCAAATTTTTTGATTTCGTCGGAGCTCTCAAATTTTCCCCACAGCGCAGTTGCAATACGCTTTAACATACGGACATTCCTTTCGTGATAACCATCACTACAGTAAAAGTTGAAGGATTATTGAACGCAAACCACACTTAAAAACAGTTGTCTAGGATTTTTTTATAAGTGTAGTGTAGCAGCAGTTTTTTCGTTGTACAAATCTGACAACGCTTTTTTTGCCTTTGCCCCCCTTTTAGGGCAAAAAAAGCCCGGGGTGCTTATCACACCCCGAGCCCATCTTTTTTAATCACTCTTCAGACTTTATGCTGCTGCTTGCGCTTGGCAAGCGCGCTCTTCTGCTATTACCTTATCTATAAGCACGTCTTCGTATGCATCTAAACATATACTGGTAGAAAAAGACATAGCTGCAACTAAAATACCTGTGACACCTACCAACAAAGAACCCCCAATCGCCACCTCGCTGATGCCAGCCAAGCTGCCGATTTTTCCTAAAGCAGCCGCAGCCATTGCGCAAGCAAGACTATAATCGAAAGCCTTACTCGTATAAGCATGGTAATTTCCAAAGCGATAGCGAAATTCATCGAACTTCTTTGTTGCTGAACCGGTACGAATAGGCGCGCCGTCTACAGCGACCTCTTGTGCATGTACGCTATGAGCCGCAAAGGCAGCAAATAAACCTGCAAAAACTATACGCTTTAAGTATCTGTTTTCTGTTTTCATACGGTATCCTTATAGTTTGAATAAACCACCACCATTATTTTCTTATTGAATTAATTATAGCCCGGTTTTAACCTGCCGTCAAAAGGGGCCCCTGCAGCCTTTCCCTCAGGGAAAAACGGGTCTTTTGCGCTCCAAATAGAGGCTCAGGCCCAGCATCTGAGGGTACTCAGAAAAAGCCCCCGCCGACCCCTTTCTTGACAGGAGAGCCTTTAGTGGTTATTATTTTCTAATTGCAAACACATGCGACCCGGAATAACAAGGGCTACCGCAGAGAAACTCAGGTATGCTTCCCTGGCGCTCGACAATAGAGCACGATTGACAAAAAACGCTGTATAATTAGGCTTATTATTAGTATTTAGACATACTTTTAGCCCCGAACCAGCCTTCGCTGAAGCTATGGCTGGGCAAGCCTCGCCAAGATTATGGCTAAGCCTGCAAATAGACCTGAACATTTTGATACTCAAAAAAAGTTTTACACCTTAAAAATGCGCGAGAAATGGTATGGAACAAGAAAAAGAGCTTTATAACGTTAACCAGCCGACCTATGACGAACAAGGGGTTGCCCTTGAAGAGCAGGGCGAGTTCCTTTCTCTCTTGCCGTTGAAAAATGTGGTTATGCTCCCAACCGGCATTACCCCTATCATTGTGGCGCGCTCATCCTCAATATTGGCGGTGGAATTTGCCCTTAAGAACAATAAGATCATCTTCATAACGGCTCAAAAAGATTCAAAAATAGAAGCGCCAACCCAAAATGACGTATTTACCGTCGGTACACGTGCGACCATTTTACAGGTAGTGCGTATGCCAAACGGCGCACTGAAGATATTGGCCGAAGGTATTTGTCGAGCTCGCATCGTCACAACACACCACTCGACCGATTTTATGAGCGTTGTGTGCCAAGATATGCCCACCGTATACACAGAGCCAGAAACTGAACTTATCGCCTTATGGCGACAGCTTAAAGAGTTATGCCTCGACTACAGTAAGCTCAATGACAAAATGCCGTCCGATATAGTTCCTGATATACAGCATGTACAGGATCTTGACCATGCTACCGACACTATCGCGCTGCATATAACAAGCTTCTCGTTTGAAGAACGCCAAGCATTCTTAGAACTCGCAGACCTTAAAGAACGCATGCTTACCTTGTGTGTGTTTTTAAGCAAAGAGCTAGAGATTTTGCAAACTGAACAGCGGATTCGTGGCAGAATTCAGAATCAGGTTGAAAAAAGCCAACGCGAATATTATCTCAACGAACAGATGAAGGCTATTCAAAAAGAGCTTGGTCGTGACGATCAATCTGCTGAAATTGCTCAGATTCGCACTAAGCTAAAAACCCTTGGTTTGACCAAAGAAGCACTGGAAAAAGCGCAAAAAGAGCTTAAACGTCTTGAGCAAATGCCACCACTATCATCTGAAGCGGTCGTCAGCCGTCATTATGTTGACTGGATCGTTTCATTGCCATGGCAAAAAACGAGTAAAGATGCTGTCAGCATTGCGCAAGCCGAAAAAATATTAAATAAGAATCATGCTGGTTTACTTAAAGCTAAAGAACGGATTTTAGAATTTCTAGCCGCTCGAAAATTCGCCAAATCACTGGAGCGGTCGGCTACGCTCTGTCTTGTCGGGCCTCCTGGTGTTGGTAAAACATCATTGGTTCGCTCTATTGCCAAAAGCTTAGATCGCGAATTCGTGCGCATTTCGCTTGGCGGCATTAAAGACGAAGCTGAAATCCGCGGCCACCGTAGAACCTATATTGGCGCTTTGCCAGGCAAAATTATTCAAGCGATGAAAAAAGCAAAAACCATGAACCCGGTTATTTTGCTCGATGAGATCGACAAGATGTCTCGCGACATGCACGGTGATCCGGCCGCAGCGTTGCTTGAAGTTCTTGACCCCGAACAAAACAAAACATTTGTTGATCACTTTTTAGATCTTGATTACGACCTCTCTAAGGTGATGTTTATTGCGACTGCCAATACGATGGATGGCATCCCTTACCCGCTCTTTGACCGTATGGAGCTCGTTAATCTTGCAGGTTACACCGATGATGAAAAGCTCACGATTGCACAATCATTCTTAATTCCAAAAGAACTCAAAGAATACGAACTCACGGCACGGCAGTTTAAAATTTCTGATGATGTAATTAAGCATATTATCAGCGAATATACCAAAGAAGCGGGCGTCCGCCAGCTTGAGCGCGTGATTGCAAAGTTGATGCGCAAAGTTATTCAATCATTGCTCAAAGAGCCTAAAACCACTCCGCCAACTATTACCTTAGAGCTCGTCAAAGAATGGCTTGGTTATGCAACCTTCAAAAAGACTAGTTTAAATACGTGCGCCGAGCGCATTGGATTGGCTACCGGTCTAGCATGGACTGAGCTCGGTGGAGACGTCTTGGAGATAGAGGCGAGCGCGTTGCCTGGTAAGGGAAATATGACCCTGACCGGTCAACTTGGCGATGTTATGCAAGAGTCTGCTCATGCAGCGCTCAGCTATATTCGCTCACGCGCTGCTGCGCTCGGACTAGCAGCCTCATTCCATACTACGAAAGATATTCATATTCATATACCAGAAGGAGCGACTCCTAAGGATGGTCCTTCTGCTGGTATCAGTATTTGCACGACACTCATTTCGGCGCTTACAAAAAATCCAACACGCGCTAAACTTGCCATGACGGGTGAAATAACTCTTCAGGGTCGCGTGCTTTCAATTGGTGGCCTTAAAGAGAAATTACTTGCCGCAAAACAGCACGGCATTACTTCAGTTATCGTCCCTCAAGAAAATCGGGATGATGTTGAAGAGATTCTCAAAGATACAAATCTTGATGGTGTTGCCATCATATTCGTTACCACCATGGATGAAGTATTGGAACATGCGTTCGATCTTTCGCCATTTTCGAAAGCAAAACAGGAACCGAAGGCGAAGAGTAAAAGCAAGAACAAAAGTAGTAAAACTACAAAAAGCAAAAAACCGCGCACAAAAACTAAAACAACTCCATAATTCTAAACAATAGGATGACTCCATGAACAAGATGAACATCGTTGCTTTACTAGGGCTTATTGCAACATTACCTGCGTGCGATTACTGCTGCAGCAACAAAAAAGTAGCAGCTCCGGTTGAAGAAATTGCTGTCGTACAAGAGCCTGCAGCAACAGACGAAGCTATTGAAGAGATCCTTCCCGTTGACGCTGTAGTTGCTGTAGAAGAAGATGCTAAGTAAGCTTTTTTAGCTACAAGCGAAATATCTTAAGGCACCGAAGTTATTTCTTCGGTGCCTTTCTTGTGATGTGAAAAACTTTTCTTAAGAAACTATTGTATTTTCATCCACATTTTTTAGTATCCTCGAATCGGTGTATCTATTTAATGCCCATCCCAAGGAGATCTAGAATGAAAAGAATTTTACTCACCATCACCTCTATCATGCTTGCTGTTGGCCTATCTGCCTGCTGCTGCAGATCAGAAAGACAACCATCATGTCCTACAAAATGCTCGCCACGTGAGTGCCCAAAACCACGCTGCGAAAAACCATGCAAGCCATGCCAAAAACCAGCAAAAGTACGATGTAGCCGCAAGAGCCCTTGTGAACAACAAAGCTGCAAACGTTGCAATAAACGCAATGAAGCAGCCATGCACATGGATCAAGCAGTCGACAGCAAATACTAAGGCGTTAACAGCCCTTTGATGCGACATGAGCGGCGACAAGGCTTAGCTATGGTATCATCCCTAGGCCTTGTCGCTTTTTTACTGCTCAATACCCCTTTAGCGATAGAGAAACAACGGACAAAAAGCCTTGCTTGATTGACTTTTTTGCGGATTATAGTACAATTAGACATGCATAAAACTGCTAACTATTACATCTGTGCAAGTCAGCTAAAAAAGCTTATTGTCCATCTCTTACCGCAAAGGATACCGTCTATGAAATCCGTAAAGCTCTTTTTTCTCATGTTGTTGTGCGCAACACAAATACTGAGCGCGAATCGCAATGCAGCTACTCTTGGAGAGCCTCTTGTACATCCGATTGACAAGATACTTCCAACGTTATTACGTAATGCTTGCGAGAATGGCCGCGTTAAAGAAATAGCTAGCCTGTTATCAAAATATGCTTTTTCGGCAGCTGGGCAAAAAATCTCTTACACAAAATCTGAGCTAGAAGCCATGGGCTATTATGTCGATCCTCAATGTGACATAGCAACAGCTCGGCACATCGTGACAGTAGAAGAAGTCATGAATCCCGGCGACTGCAATGCAAAAAATTCTTACTATGCGCTCACTGCAACTTCGCGAGCTCAAGGGTCAACAAAGCTATCTTAAGCTGTTTGTGTCGACTGTTGCACATAGGTCAAAATCTCCTGACACACCTGCTCAGGCGTCAAAAAGCTCGTATCGATGGTATGCGCGTCAGGCGGAATCACAAGTGGCGCAACGGCACGATGCATATCACGCATATCCCGTTCGTTGATATAAGTACGTGCTTGCTCAAGACTAAAGCCATCCCCACGATCATTGAGCCAACGCTCTGCTCGAATCTCAAGCGCAGCGGTCAAAAATATTTTCACCTGTGCATGAGGGAAAATAATGGAGCCACCATTGCGCCCATCAATAACACAGCTTTGTTGCCCAAGTCGCCGTATAAAATCGATAATGGTATACTGCACATAGGCGTGCATAGCGGCCAGCGATGCACTCAAATCTGACTCTTTTGTCATCAAAGAAGGCGTTATGTCGTGTCCGTCATAGAGCAGCGTTGCCCGTTGCCTCTGTGTATCGTAACAATACGTAAGTCGTTGCGGATCTAAACAGGCTGCAACATCAGACTCTGCTGGCTGCTGCAACGTGCTGGCTGTATACTTGTAGTGTGTCGATAACAGATACCCCAATGCACGAAATATAAGACCAGAATTGATGTGCATAATACCTAATGTGCCGGCAATTTTACGCGCAACGTACGATTTGCCACTTGCGGTAAATCCATCTATTGTAATAATCATTTCAATCCACCAATCGAGAAACGTCTACACCCGACAACTCTATATTCGTTTTACCATTCCACACATTTTCTACGACATGAGCAACTACATCGAATGAACGCTCTTTCTGTCTCATAAAACGTTCAAACAGCTCAGGCCTGTTGAAAAATATAATCGGCTTCAGTATGCCATCGGCAAAGAGCGTACATTTAACGTGCGCGTCTTTAAGCAATAGAGGCTGTTGCACTAAGGTTACCTCTTTAATTAAAAAAAGCGGTTGCTTATTTTCGTTGCCAAATGGCTCTAGATATTCCATATCTTTCATAAATTTCTTGGTAAGATCTGACAACAATGCTTGTGCGTCAACCGTTACGGTCAGCTGCAAATCCTGTTCAGTAAGCTGCTGAGCTGCAAGCTCTTCGAGTCGCTGCTTTAACGCAGGCAATCGTTCGGCTTTAATACTCAACCCTGCTGCCATAACGTGACCGCCAAACTGCTCAAGCAGATCTTTGGAATCATGCAATGCGTTAAACATATTAAATGCTGCAATCGATCGGCATGAGCCCTTAGCAAGCCCACTTTTGGTAGTATGAAACAATAATGCTGGCCTTCCATACAGACCAACCAACCGAGACGCCACCAGACCGATTACTCCCGGTGGCCAATCGCTACCAACCGCAAAGATCACACGCTCTTTGGTAACATCGATGCGTCCAGCATCTATCTCTGCTCTAATTTCGGCAAATATGGTGCGTTCAAGCTCTTTCCGTGCCTCATTAAGAGACAACAACAGCGCTCCAACCTCTTTCACCTCATTGAGATCGGAACCGATTAAAAAGCGTACACCCTGACGAGCATCTTCTAAACGACCTAACGCATTAATCTGTGGTGTTATTGAAAAACCGATATCGAGCGATGACAATTTCGGTTTTGTAAGGCGACCATTCGCTTTAAGCATGCCAAGGCTTGGAGACTCTACACTATTGATATAGTGCAATCCATGGCGCACCCAGAAACGGTTTTCACCGATCAGCGGGACAACGTCTGCTACGGTACCAAGCAATAGGAGCTCGTATGCTTTTGATGGGAGAGTCAGCCCCTTGCATTCATAGAGCAGCGAAAGCACTTTAAAGATAACACCAACACCGGCAAAGAATTTAAAGCGCGATGCACAATCGGCACGATGGGGATCTACAACAGCATACGCATCCGGAAGTTCGTCATGAGGCTTGTGATGATCGGTGATAATCAGATCGATGCCCAACTCACGCGCTTTGCGGGCCGGCTCAAATGCCGTAATACCATTATCAACCGTCACGATAAGGCTATACCCATTTGCTACTGCACGTTCGACCGTTTTAACCGAAAGGCCATACCCATCTTTGACACGATTAGGCAGGAAAAAGTTGATCTTTGCGCCAAGCGGCAAGAGACAGATCAGCAACAATGCTGAGGAGGTAATGCCATCAACGTCATAGTCTCCGGCTATGAGTATTTTCTCGCCGTTGTCGATAGCACGTATAATTCTATCGACCGCTTTTTGCGCATCACGTATCTGGCTGGGATGCTCAACATCCCGCTCAAGCACACTAAAAAGATACGCATCAAGCTGTTCGCGCGTAACAATACCACGAGCGACGAGCGTTTGCGCAATCGGCAGCGATAATGTGTAGTCTGATGCTACCTGCAACACCCGGTCAATGGCTGTGTTTGGCAACTTCCATAGATATTTTTCACCCTTGAGCATCATAGCAACACGTTATTCTTTTTTACGAAGCGTAGGAAATAGGATAACATCCTTGATAGACGTAGTACCTGTCAGCAACATCGCCAAACGATCTATGCCTATACCAACACCAACGGTCGGAGCAAGTCCGTACTCAAGCGCATGAATATATTCTGCATCGTAATGGTGCGCCTCGCTGTCACCCGATGCGTGCGCTTGGGCCTGCTGCTTAAAGCGTTCTGCCTGATCGAATGGATCATTTAACTCATTGAATCCATTACTCAGCTCCATGCCGGCAACAAAGAGTTCAAAACGGGCTGCCAACAACGGATTTGAGCTGCTTCGTTGCGACAACGGGGAGACTTCGATGGGGAAATCTATAATAAAGGTTGGTTGAATAAGATTAGGCTCAACAAGCTCTTCAAACAACGCAACTAGCTTATAACCCCACTCGGCTTGCGCATTATCCAATTTCAAACCATGTCGAGATAAGGTTGCATCAATAGCCTCTGGAGCAAGATCAGCTTCAGTGAGCTTGCCATAGGTGATAACTGCCTGTTTCATCGACAGCCGTTGAAACGGTTTGCCAAAATCGAGCAGCTGACTTCCATAAGAAAGCTCAAGCGTACCTGCTACCTGCTGGGCAACGGATCGTAGCATGAGCTCCAAAAAGTCCATTGCTTGGACATAATCAGCATTGGCCGTGTAATACTCAAGCATCGTAAATTCTGGGTTATGGCGTGTTGAGATACCCTCATTTCTAAAATTTCTATTGATCTCATACACCCGCTCAATGCCACCAACAACTAACCGTTTCAAATATAATTCCGGCGCTATACGCAAATAAAATTCAGCATCCAATGCGTTATGATGAGTGACAAAGGGACGTGCAGCAGCACCACCTGGTATAGGATGCAACATGGGCGTCTCGACTTCGGTATACTGATGTTCATCTAAAAAGCGACGTAGAAAAGCTATGATGTGCGAGCGCTGGACAAAGCGCTTCTTGCTTTCAGCGTTGGTGATAAGGTCCAGATACCGTTGGCGATAAATCGTTTCTATATCAGCAAGGCCATGGAATTTTTCTGGCAAAGGATGGAGGCATTTGCTGAGCAGCTTGAACTGAGAAACCTTGATCGTTACCTCGCCCATCTTTGTCCGAAATGACGGTCCCGCAAACCAGAGGATGTCACCGACATCAATAAAATCTTTAAACTGTTGAAACGGTTGGTCGCCAAGATCATCTTTGCGCAGATAGACCTGAAGCTTGCCCGATGCGTCCTGTATTGTGCCAAATATCGTTTTGCCATGCTCACGAATAGTCAGCAAGCGACCAGAGACGGTATAGTTACCATACTCGCCCTCACCAACATACTGCTCAACGACCGCTGCACAGGTAGCATTAATCTCTTGCGTTGCAGCCCATGGCTCAATACCCGCTTGACGCATACGCGCAACCTTGTCACACCGCACCATATATTCGGCCGAAACGGTCTGTTCTTGCTGCGCTGCATCGCGATTTTTTTTGATCTGATCGTTCATATGTTTTCATTTCGATAAGAGTAAAATCTGTCTATATCCAACCAGTATAAAAGAGAGCTCTTGGGAAATCCATCCTACGTGGCAAACTAATACCTGAACAGATTAAGAGTAGACGAATGAGGTGAACTATTCTACGATCACCATCATGGGCAATAAAGCATGATACACATGACTATAGACAAACAAAGGAGCCTCTATGAATATGCGAAGACTGGTTGTTATTTGCGCGACCCTACTCCCGTTCATTGCACACGGCACAGAAGATGCTACGATCGATACACCCTCTACCGTTACCGTCGACGGCTACACATTTCATGTTGGCGACCGCACACGATTGTCATATAAACAACCTGCCGAAAGCTCTCCCAAAACATGTATACACATAGATGTAAGCCCGGAACAGACAAGGCGCCGGCTGCTCAGCTCATTTACCATTGAGCATCACTCACCTCACACAAAGAGCACATATACATTGGATGAGGCCCACAATACGCTGTTATTATCGAACGATCATAGTGCATTGCCTGGCCCGCTGACCGATATCGAACGAGTTGCTCTCCAACAAGCGCATGAAAATGCTCTGCATACCTATGCCACACGCACCGCATTGCTCAGAGATGCTTTTGGAGAGAGACGGATACCAAACAAGCCCTGTGTACATGCAGCATTTTTTATTCAACCGCATCATGAAAATAATCCATCGACACTCATAGTCGTTGATGGGCTTACTCACGTTGATAGATACTCATGCACCCTGATCACGCATAGATCAGAATCAACAGGCTGTTCACTCTGTCCCGTCAGCTAACGCGGCATGAGCCTATACAACTATCTTATGTATTGCACGCAGCGCGATAGAGCTCCTCAACTTTTGCCCAATCAACCACATGCCACCATGCATCAATATAGCTTGGACGCTTGCTTTGATATTTTAAATAATAAGCATGCTCCCAGACATCAAGGCCCAAAATAGGCGTAAGGTCATTGGTGATCGGTGAATCTTGATTAGAGGTTGCCACAACTTCAAGCGTATGGTGTGGTGTAATACACAACCACGCCCAGCCACTGCCAAACACGCTGACCGCTTTTGCTTCGAATTCCTTTTGAAAATCCTTAAATGTCTGAAATCTCTGCTCTATGCATTGCACCATAAACGGTGATTCAGCTTTGCCACCCGGAGTCATGATCGACCAGAAAAAGGTATGGTTATAATGTCCGCCCCCTTGATTTCTGACGGCAATACGCACTGCTTCTGGCAAATCTGGGTAGGAGCGCACCAACGCTTCAACTGGTTGCGCCATGAGCTCGGGATATGCTTCCAGCGCAGCATTTAGCTTGGCAACATAACCGGCATGATGTGCGGTATAATGAATTTCCATGGTGCGTGCATCAATATATGGTTCAAGAGCATCAAAAGCGTAGGGTAATGGTGCTTGGGTAAAAGCCATGGCAATATATATCCTTTATTATGCAAAGTAAACGCAATGCGACGATACTTATCGAGCAGCATTACTGTACTGGCTTGCTCTAGTGTCTGTCAAATAAAAGACCATATCGGTCGAGCGAGCCATTTGCAATTGCTCACGCGCCATTTTTTCTTTGTAAAAAGCAAAATGGTTCCATTGCGCAAGCTCATGTTCATAGGCTACAATCTCTTGTTCAACTGCTGCTACTCGCTGACCTGCGCGAACATTGGCCATTTTCATCCGGTTTATCTGACGCAATCCTTGATCGCCGTAATAATAGAACCCGGCATAGGCAATCAGCTGAAGGCAGACCAATGATCGTACGATCTTTTTCTTTATCAACATCATTATGCCCCCATGCGCAGGTTGCACTCATAAAAAAGTATGACTAGACTAGGCAAAATTCTACTAAAATAAGGAGATCCTCATGAAGCGTTGGCATAATTGTCTCGTACTAAGTGGCTTATTAACCACCTTTGTCCACCCTACCACACCGGTTGTTGCTCCCGTATCAGCCAACACAAAAAAAGAAAGTGAGGCAACTGTCTCTTTTGAAAAAACAATGTACGACTGGTCAAGAACCTTTGCACAAGTCATGCATCTTACGCATGAAAAGCATTATCAAACGGAGCATGCGGAAAAATGTATGATCAAGGCTATTGATAATTTCTTATCATGCCTTGACCCTCATTCGAATTTCTTAGACCCAAAAACCTATAAAGCCATCTTGGAAGCGACCATTGGTGAATTTTTTGGCATCGGTATTGTATTAGATGCAACCCGCCAGCAAAAAGATAAATTCTTATTGGTTGTCGATACGATTGGACAAGGACCTGCTGATAGTGTCGGCATCAAACCACTCGACAAAATCATCGAAATCGATGGCGCATCACTTGAAGATATGTCTACCGATGAGGCAATGGCTAAATTGCGCGGGCAACGCCATACGAAAGTACACGTCAAAGTTATGCGTGAAGGGCAGCCTGATCTGCTTCAATTTGATATCACACGTGATGTCGTTAAGGAACAAAGCTCGGCCTGCTTTTATCTGCCCGATCAGAATGTGTATTACCTTTCGCTGCTTACCTTCTCTGAGAACTCAATAAAACAGATCACCGAACTGCTTGAACAATCGAAAAAGAAGCATGCAAAGGCGCTGGTACTTGATCTGCGCAACAATTCTGGAGGACTGCTGAACTCTGCAATCGATATAGCCGGTCTTTTCCTACAAAATAAAAGCGTTGTCGTCGTTACAAAAAATAAAAACAACAATATAACGCAAACCTACACAACAGAGCGTGCACCAATTGCTAACGCCCAGCTACCCATCTTTATTCTTATTAACAACTACACGGCATCGGCTGCAGAAATTTTAGCCGGCTCATTAAAAGAGCATTCTCAAGAGCTGGCTAAAAAAGCGGGCACCAAAGCACAACATGGCTTAATGGTGTTCATCGTAGGCTCACGCAGCTTTGGCAAAGGTTCAGTCCAAGAGGTTATCCCGGTAGCCAATAATTGTGCGGTAAAAATAACCACCTCATTATATTACTTATTGCATGATGTCTGTATTCAAGGCACCGGCATTGAACCTGATTTCGTTATAGACCGCGAGTTCCCTCCTACTGAGCAGATGACCTGGTTTACTACCTTTTATGGGCGTGAGTCAGCATTGCCAAACTCAATTAAACCAGACGGGCAGACAGATGTCATTAAGCTTAAAACAGAGCCCAGCAAGAACAAGAATTGGACAGAACGAGCAAAAGATATGCTCAATAAGGATAATCAGTTTAGAGGAAGCCTAACCTTAATCAACATGCTCAGCAACGCCCAAACAATCACGCCAAACCTGGTTAACAACCGCCTTAAGGCCGTAGAGTACCTGCAAAAACTCTATGTACCGAATAAAGACTTGACTCTAGAAGAGGTAAAAATTTAAAAGAGTCTATAAACACCCTCTAGTAGTTTTCCTTAAGAAAGAGTAGACTGTTTTTAGTTAGTAACCATTTTGTGGAAGAAAGGATCGCCCGACCCCTCAAGTTTTTTCAGTTTTTTTGAAATTTACCTTTGTTTATTATATATCTGTAATCTATTTGTGAGTGATTTTTTATGAATCTTTTTGTTGGTAACGTATCACGTACAGCTACTGAAGAACAATTGAAGGCCCTTTTTGAACGTTTTGGTCGCGTATCAAGCGCACGCATCATCAAAGACCGTTTCACCGGTGAAGCTCGTGGCTTTGCTTTCGTTGAAATGCCATCTGATGAAGAAGGCCAAGCGGCTATTGCAGGCGCTAACGGTGTTGAACTTGAAGGTCGTCCTCTTCGTGTAAACGAAGCTCGTCCACGCAGCGATGCTCCACGCGCTCCTCGTCGTGATTTCCGTGGCGGAAACGGCGGCAGCAACGGCGGATACTCTGGCGGAAACAACCGCTACTAATTTGATCTCTGAGGTTTTATACCAAGAGCTCTTCATTTAGTTGAGATTACAAGAGGGGTCGTTTTTTAACGACCCCTCTTTCGCGTCTGCCATGAGGCTATTTTTTTCTGCGCACCTCAATGAGTCTTTCTATACCTCTATATACCTCTTTCAAACGATCTCTTGACTCTTTCGGGCAGTTTCTAGGTAGAATAGCCAGGAAGGGCCTTTTTGAGGTTGCCAATTGTGGTGGAGCAGAGATATGAAAAAGGGATTTATTCTTGTTGAGCTGATGATAGCGGTTGCCATCATAGCCTTTCTTACCATGGTAGCCATCCCAAGCTTTGCCACCTTTATGGGCAAAGCTAAGCGTACCGAAGCATACGCTAATCTCCACTCAATCTATACAGCACAACAACTCTATCGTGCCGAGCACGGACGCTACGCACAATCACTAAACGGTCCTGATGGGCTTGGCTGGA
This sequence comes from Candidatus Babelota bacterium, assembly GCA_018266085.1. Classification (GTDB taxonomy): domain Bacteria; phylum Babelota; class Babeliae; order Babelales; family Vermiphilaceae; genus JAFEAZ01. The sequence goes on along the minus strand of JAFEAZ010000029.1, from coordinate 32,834 downwards.
AGCCGCAAGGGTATACTACCGGCGGCGCCAACGAACATTTTAATTATACGTATGGGTTTGCTCATGGCGGTGAATGCACCGGCTACTGTACTGGCAAACTCAACACCTCCGCAAGCCATCTTGGGCAGGCCTTTGCCAATGACACCGCCTTTATGGTGCTCGCTGCAGCCGATATTGATGGAGATGGCGAGCCTGATATTCTGGCTATCGACCAGAACAATGTGATTACCATTCTACGTGATGATTTGGCATAAGTAGCCGTTAAAAAGGGGTAAAAAAAAGGTTTTCTCTATGAAGCATCTCACTCGCATTATTACGATAGCCGCCTGTTTCGGCGCCATGCCGACAAAAACTATGCACTCAGTAAGCGCAGTTAATTCACCCGATCTGCACACCATACGCGCTGTTAAAGAGCTACCGCTCAACCCTCTTACCCCAGTAACGGTTACGATTGAGCAAGACGGTCAAAAAAGCTCACTCGTCACGTTCAGAAGAAACACCAATGGCTTAAAGAACCAACTTTTCTATTCTCCGAAAGGAGGAGAGGTGACCATTACTGCTCAGATGGCCAATAGCGAAATAGTCGCTACCTACATCGTTCCAAATCCAAAATATCTTGTAGGCCAGGAAATTCATATCGTAAAAGATGGCAACAAACATGAGATCAAACTTAAACCGAGTAGCGTGAAAAAGTCTGCTCCTAAAAAAACGCCCATATCTGCCTCTATTGAAAATCCGCTCGCAGACTACGCCTACACAATCGTAATTACAGCGCATAAAGAAGAAAAAAGTAAACCTATAACTATCGTATCAAAAAAACTACCATCAAAAAATCTGTACCTGCGTTTAAATGCACAACAAGAAACAGGCACTCTTGCTCCTTATAACGCAAATACTATCACGTTACAAACCAGAGCTCCCAAAAAAAAGATAGCCAACCAGTCAGTCACCATAACGAGAGGATCATGGCAAGATGGATACCAAATTAAGGTTATTGAAGGTTATCTGACCGTGGTCGATGCGCAAGGCAAACAAATTCTGAGATCAGCAGAACTTGTTAAAAATAATCATTAACATAAGCCGTAAGAGGATTAGAAATATGAAACAGATTCTACGTTTAATAACCATTGCAATCGTTGCAAGTACAACGACTCAGTACCCCATGGCGCAAAAAATAAAAATCAAAGTCTTTAATGATCTTGGCATCACATCACCAGCCACCGTCACTGTCGGCCAAAAAACAAAAAAAATATACAGAAATGCAGAATTCCAAGTTAACTCCGAACCTAGCAACAACGCGATCAGCATTCAGGCTGCAGCAACCATCAATGGACAGAAGTCAAATGCCAAACAAGATTACACCTACCAAGCTCTTGCAAATAGAGAGCCCCATGTACAACGCCAGGGTTCTGGTATTATTATTACACTTCTTCCCGCCATACCAAAAAAGAACAAAATAGTGGCCTTCAATAAGACCGACAAAACGTATAGAGTTACAATATCAGATGCAGAGGGCGGCATACTAGCAACATCGAAATTCATCACCAGCACGAAAGGTCCATTCACAGGCTCATTGTATACGCGCTTAAACCACACAATAGAAAACAATGTGGATAGCTTGAAAAAGTATAATAAAAATATCATAAAAATAGCCGTTGAAGAATTCAACTCATCAGAAAAAGAAAAGGCTTCTTATTTCGAAATCTTTGCCAACGACACGATTAATGTCTCGCCTAATCAACAATTTTGGTTTGAACCAGGCCTACAAATGTTTTTTGAAAATAACAATTCTGTGACGATTGCAGATAAGACTGGCAAGGTGATCGCTCATTATAAGGCCAATAAGCCCATATAGAGAACTACAATGTGGCATACGACGCAGACTCTTGCTTTGCTAAAGAAATATAAAAAATGGATGGTATTAATGAAACGAATACTCTTGCTGATCACTACATCCACACTGCATCTTTATACACCACCCATGCATGGCAAAATGCAATTCAGGCAAAACACCCTCTCTGTTACAGCGTATAAAGTAGACCCAAATACGCATACGCAAACCTGGTCGATTCAGACGACCGATTCACCACAGCGCGGAGCGCGTAACGAGCATATGTTATCATCATCTACCATAATAGACTCCAAAGAGCTTTTACTCTTGCGCAATCGCCCAACCTATATCTTTGTGTACAAAAACCCTCGCGCAGCAGACGCTCCCATTACCTCGATCATACGGCCTGACGCGATAAAAGCTGCAGGTCCCAGCCCGGTTATGCTTATTAACGCAGATGGTACGGCAACAGTTGTCGAGCGCCATCGCTACCACGCGCTTAAAAACGAATCGTTACCTCCTGAACAAAGAAGATAAAGAGGGTTTATTATACCAATAATCAATGTAAAAAAAGGATGACGTATGAAGCATACTTTCTTAAGTGCTCTGTGTCTCGTGCCAGCACTCTGTTTGATACAGAAAACCGAGGCAGCTCGCCAACAGGTTGCAGCGCACAACGGAGACACGATCGTTCTCTCGCTGGAAATAGTGATTAAAGATAGCAAAGGGAATCAACTATCACGTGGAAATATTCAGAAAGCAGGTAAGGGAGCAGTCATCAAAGATCTTTTTTTCGATTTTAAGCAAGGACCCAATACAATATTCGTATACAATCGCAGCAAAAAAATCTTGCAAGAGATCGGCAAGCGCTCTGTAACCGCATATGAAGCTCCACCTGGTACTGAAATAGAACTCCAGGGCTCCACGTCAAACATACGCATTTTTGTAAAAAAACCGAACACTGGCTCCGCTAAAACAGACAATCAAAAGAATATATCGGTGATCATCCCAAGCGTGGTTCCGTCAGCTCCGGAGCTGACAACGCCAACCACTGAAGAGCCTGTTGCTCCAGAAGCGCCTCCTTTCACAGGCTCAACAACCACTGAAGAGCCTGTTGCTCCAAAAGCGCCTCCTTTCGTGAAACCGACCACCGTTGCATCACCAAAAGAATCTACACCAAGCAGGGATCTGCTCGAGCAAATAAAGGCAGGGACTACGTTAAAAAAAACAACTCCTCCATCAAACGAAGCCTCTACTAGCCTTACCATTAAGCCTAGCAGCGTTTCTGATAGCTTAAAAAAACAGATAGAAGAGCGCAGAAAGGCTATAAAAGAGGAAGAAACTGAAGAAAATGTAGATGCGTCCGAATGGGATTAACTTGTAGAACAAAGGGATAATCATGAAGGTATATATGACTATGCGGTATGTATTAACTGCAATGGCACTCGCCATATGCAGCGTTCAGGTAACGCAGCCTGCAGTCCAGAAGATCAAAAAAGTCAGCAAGCCTGATGATGGCGAAATGTGGACTGTGTTCATATCCAAAATGAATGGTCAGGGTAGAGGAAAGCTTGTTTCCTCATCCTCCTTTAAAAGAAATACTGATGGATTCCGGCCAGACAAATTACATTTCGATTTTGGCTCAGATAATAAAACGGCAAATCAAATAGAGATCTATAAGGGCAAGGGCGATGTATTCAGAACTGACGCTCTTTTCCACCAAGAAATTATTCAACCATTTCCTCAGCAAAAAAATCTAACCTTAACGCTCACTGAAGATGGCGCTGTTATAGGCCTGCCAAAACCTAAATCTACAATCCCTGATCGTGAAAACAAATTAATCACTGTTTACGTTCCAGATGGCACGTGGACCGTTATCAGTGGCGAGCTCCTGACTCCTGACAGGATGAAAGACATGAATACTGCAGAGCCATTCATATTAGATAGAATAAGTAATGTTACACAAAACGAAAACAATCTACTCAAAGTATATACTCAACGGCCGGCTTCAATTGCGGCAAAAAAAGCAGGTGATACGGAATATAAGATTACCATTCTAGAAGAGCTTCCAAAGATAATTAAATCTGGAGCCCTGGAAATAGATGCGAATGGTTCTGCAAAACCGAGACCAGCTCAAAACCGGTAGAAAAATAGATCCCCGCAGCTGTCCTTCGCTAAAATCACGAAGAGCAGACTGCGGGGATTATTCAATAGAGCGAATCGCGCTAAGATATGCACATAAACAGACTGACTGACTATGCTCAAAAAGTTAGCTTTATCCTAATCTCTTCTTCGTAGCTTTCTACTACGTTAAAACTTGGTAGAACATGTTAGCGAAGTGGAAAGACCCGGACAAGCAGACGACTGGATCCCCGATTGCTCGGGGATGACTCGAGTATAAGACGTATAATACTTAACATGGTTTGGTATAGGCGTACAAAAAATGATGGTTACTGTCGAGCGCGTATGCATACAGGATTACTGTAAGTAATCCGCCTGACACGCTCCCTGCGTCGGCAACCCCTTCTGATGCCACTCTTTAATGCCACCCTCATAAATGAAGATATTCTCAAAACCAAGCTTTGTAAGCAGCTCATATGCCTGACGACTAGCAGGACACGTGGCATGTGCACAATACACAACAATTTTTTTATGCTTAGGCCATTCTTTCGATTGCCCTTCAAGTTCCGCCAACGGAATATTGACCGAGCTCGTGATATGACAATCTTTAAAGGAATCGGCAGGTAACACATTGATTACCAAAAGACCTGAAACCTCTTCCATCTTTTTTTTAAGTTCGTGCGCTGTAAGGTTATTCATAGAAATGTACCTCTATTTGATCTCTTTGAGCCGATCTTGGTTAGCCTGTAACGCAGTTCTGAGTCTATGCATCCGGTTCAGAAGAGTTCTATTTTTTACCACACGCACCGCATGCACATGCCGATCCACATGGGCACTGCTTACCACAGCTACATGCACCAGCCTTGCATCCGCAACCGGCAGCTTTTTTACAAGAAGCGCATGAGCAGTCACGCGCACAGCTACATCTATCTTTGCAACCACATCCTTGCTTACCACATTTACATGACATCATCAGTCTCCTTTTTTAGACAGTTTTTATATTAAAGAACTATGCGTGCGCATTCATCTAACGAAACTATACCACGACGAACTTTATCGATGCCATCATCGATGAGCGTTTTCATGCCTTGTGCGTGTAAAGCAGCCTTAATAACATCGGCTGATGCTTGATGTATGATAAGCGAGCGCAATTCTTCCGTCATAACAAGCAACTCAAAAATACCAACACGCCCCTTGTACCCTAACCCGAAACAACTATCGCAACCAGAAGCAGCATATACACGCTCGAGCGAACTATTCAATCGTTCGAGCAGCAAGTACTCGTCTGCCGTTGGCACATGTTCATAGCGGCAATGAGTACATAATGAACGTGCCAATCGCTGAGCTAAAACGCCCGTCAATGCCGCGGTAATTAAAAAAGGTTCAATACCCATGTCCATTAATCGCACGATCACCGACGCTGCATCGATCGTATGCACAGTGCTTAAGACTAAATGACCCGTAAGTGCAGCTTGCAGCGCTATACGGGCTGTTTGTGAATCTCGAATCTCACCGACCATGATGATATCTGGGTCTTGACGTAAAATTGCGCGCATTCCCTTCTCAAAAGTGAATCCAACCTCCGGTTGAATCTGTCCTTGAGTAACACCCGGCACCTGATATTCAACAGGGTCTTCTAACGTAATCACGTGTTTTCCCGGATCATTTATTGCCGCAAGCGCAGCATACAGCGTCGTTGTTTTACCCGAACCGGTAGGACCGGTGACAAGGAAAAAACCACTCGATTGCTGAAAAAGCTCCATGCAGGATTGTTCCATTGATTCATGAAGTCCTAACTGTTCAAGAGTAAGAAATGCTCGCGAGCGATCAAGAATACGAATAACTATATGTTCACCACATACTGATGGAAAGGTTGATACACGGATATCGATAGGCTGACCGGCATGCATAACGGTGAACTTCCCATCATGCGGTATACGCCGTTCAGTAATATCAAGATTGGCCAACACTTTTAAGCGTGCCAATACGTGAGCCATCTTTGCCAAGGCAACCAAATCCCGATCATACAATACGCCATCAATGCGATAGCGTATGCGCAATCCCTGATCCGTAGGCTCACAATGAATATCTGATGCGCCTTGTTCAATGGCAGCGCGGATGATCAGGTCAACAAATTGAATAATCGGAAACTGTTCTGAGTCTCTAGGCTTCATCACAGAATCCCCTCTAGTCGCTCGCTGTCCTAACTAGCCTTCATTTTCATCTTCGCTATCAACAATACGATGCGCATCCCGCTCTTGCTCAAACTCCTCACGTAGATCTTCGTCCTGCTCTTCTTCCATCAGCGAGATATCATAAAACTCTTTAACCGCATCACAAATCGATTCTCGCAACCCAACAAAAAAGACCATTTCTGCGTTGGTATAATGACCAAGCACAACGGCGAGATTAGACTCTTGTGGATCGGCTGCGACCAAAAAGAGTATCCCTGATTCTATTTTTAAGGGAATAACAGCATGGCGCAACAGAACATCTTTTGGAAAATCCCGTATAAGGATCTCATCAAAAAAATAGCCCTGTGCTTCAAATGAAGGCACATTATAATAGGTACTGAGTGCGGCTAAAAGGTCTTCACGATCCACAAAGCCTTCATCCAGTAGAAAAGCATCAAAGCTGTCTGAGGGAGATTCTTCAAATGCCTGTTGTATCTCGAGAGCATTCTTTTCGGTTAACGAGCCCTTTTTAACCAGTATCGCCGAAAGATCATGAATAAATTGTTCACGCGGTGTCATCACGCCTCCTTATTAACCAACCCAAAGACCAAGAACAAAACCGCTTATAAAACTTACCGTGGCGCGAACATGCTCTTGCACCGTGCTCACCAAACAGGAGAGTATGGTGGCATCAGCAGGCAATGCCGAACAACCAAGAAATGATTTTATCATAGAAACATTGATGGTCAGGCTTATTATAGCATAGTAATCTGCTACCCATAAAGCGCCTATGAAAAATGCCAACACAAAAAAATAATGATTATATTTTTTGAACAAAAAGCCAAGCAAAAAACCGGCACCAAAACAAAGCGCTATCTCAAGGAGTGCTTCACGGGTGAGATGTATTTTAGCCAGCAGCGAATCGAATGAAAAATCTTGGAATGTTGTTTGAAAAAAACCTTGTGCACTTTCTGTATCAATGCTCGTAGAAACGGTATCGATAGCAGGCATATCCTGTGTCATAGTATCAGTGGTCATATGTGTGCCCTAACTCCCTTCTAAGGTGTGTATGCTCGACTTTGTACATGAGTATAAAGTCTTTTATAGCGATGAAGCAAGAGCTAGGCACCGTTAAAAAGAAAAAAAATAGGAGGCGCTTGGTAGAACCTCCTATTTTTCTTACTAAAGATAAAAGAGCACTGTTAAGCAACAAGCTCTTTAAGTGCTTTTCCAGCTTTGAACTTAGGAACTTTTTTCGCTGGAATAGTCATCTTCTTTTTGGTTGCAGGATTCACGCCAACTCTGCTTTTACGCTTCATAACGGCAAATGTCCCAAAACCGGTCAATACTACCTGCTTGTTTTGCTTAAGAGCGCCACCAACAGCAATGATAATTGACTCAAGACAATCTTTACACGTTGATTTTGGCAATTTGGTTATTTTTGCCATCTGCTCAACTAACTGTGCTTTATTCATAAAATTTCCTTTAACCGTCTGTTCTAACATGAGCAAACGAAACTAGTACTGCTATGTACATTATTAACAGAAAAAAATCCTGTCAAGCATAAGAATGTTCAATTGAGAAAGGACCCGGTGTGTAGGGTATATTTTAGAGTATTGCCCAGGCGAGGCAAACAAAATAACCGCACCCATTTCTGCTTCGCCAACATGTTCTACGAAGTTTTAACGCAGTAGAAAGCTTCGTAGAGCAGGTCAGGCTATTCGTCTTTCTCTTACGCATTAAGCAGCGGCGACAAAAACCGGCTCAAGCCTTCAAATGTGCTCATATGCTTTCTCATTAAAAATAATGACGAGACTGGCCTGCCAGTCATTTCTCAAAGCAACTCAGAAAATATTCTTATGTATTGGAGAACGCCAACTTAGAACCTCCAAGTCAAACTATGAAATGACTGGTTCACCAGACGAAGCTCCATTAGGAGCGTAGACTGGTGCCGGGAGCCGGACTCGAACCGGCACAGATAAAAATCTGAAGGATTTTAAGTCCTTTGCGTCTACCATTTCGCCACCCCGGCGCACCTATTGTATTTCAAAAAATTGGAGGCGGCACCCGGATTCGAACCGGGGCATAAGGGTTTTGCAGACCCTTGCCTTACCACTTGGCTATGCCGCCCTACTTTTTATATCCCTAATTTTTCTGCCAACACTGCTGCCGTTATGATGCAAGCATCAGACGCTGGCTCATGCGCTTTTACAGGTTTTGAAAGGTAAGCTCGTTGGCTTGGACCATTTACTGGCAAGCCTAATTGATACCATTCAGCAGTACCGCCTTCATAGGCCCATACCTGCTTAAAGCCCATCTCTTTCAAATGCTTACACCCGTAGAGACTGCTGGTACAGAAATAGTTACTACAGTATAATACAATTTCCGCTTTTTCCATATCAAGTCTTTTCACAAACTCATCAAGTTCAGAAAACGGCACGTTTATTGATCCCTTGATATGACAATCATCATACCAATCCTTATCAAGAACGTTAATAAGAATAAGACCTGATTGCTTTGGTTGTGTCGCTTGATCTTCTTTGACGCCACATCCTGGCATTAATAAAAGAACAGCCACCGCCACGAACAATCGATTCATTGATATACACATGCAATAAATTTCCCCATGCAATTTTGTATAACGCACGGTACACAATGTACCACAAACGGTGCGTTATACAACTATTTCATTACTACTTAGTGCATCACTTGGAAAAATCTATTCCAGCGAACCCGTGTCCAAAAATCAATAGGATGTTTAATGAGATCAACAATCCACCATGAATCAAGCCAAGAATTGCTGCTTGAGTCCAAAGACCATATACGAAACACTATTTTCCCATGAATCAAGCGACCATTGATGGGCCCAAAACCACGACAATCATAGCTTCCGCGACGGTTATCACCCATCAGCCAATACTCATTTTCGCCTAATTCAATATAAAATTCATCTGAGCCATTCCAATGGCTATTACCTTCTTTAAACACCTGTTTTGGATCCATACCGACGATCTGATTCGGTTTGCCCGGTTCACGCATCAAACGGCCATCAGCCGTTACCGTAATGCCGTGCTCTACAAGCCCACTTTGTGTGGCATGAGCAACATAGGCAGGGTTAAACTGATAAAAAGGTTGCTTGTCATATGGCGCATGTTGATCGTATGACCGCCAGTCGAGTTGATTGAGCATTAACAGATCTGCTATCTGCTCGATAGCTACATCATTGCCGATATACTCAAAGGCTTGGCGCAATGCTTGTTGGCGCAATAGGACAGGATCTTCAAGATAACGGGCTAACAACGGATACTTATTCACATAAGGCTCATCAAGCTTGGTGCCATTAAGATAGAGAACGGGTGCGTCATCTTCAATAACACCCTTGATTGTATCACCCGGCACACCGATCACACGCTTTGTCCAATTGATAGGGCCTGACCAGGTACCTACATATTCTTGAAACATTCTCACTACAGGATTTTTAGAATACGGGTAGCGGGGATCATTAAATGAAACAATCTCGCCCCGTTTTGGCTTAGAAAAGATGATCGTAAACTTGTCAGCAAAAAAGCGCTCACCGACAAGCATGGTCGTTTCCATCGACCCCGTCGGCACTTGGTACAAGCCAAATACGAACGTGCGAATAAGAAACACAATCAACAAAAGCGTGATCAGCTCGCGCACGGTTACTAAAAAACCTGACGCCGGTCGCTTCTTGTGCATGCCTATCATCTGAACAACCCTTTACTTAAAATATACCTGTATAGACTTGAATGAGTTCAAAGTCTACATCGGTGAAAATATCTGTCTAGAGAAAACCGCGCACTGCGCCATACAGCGCTCTATGCGCATTACGACAAAAATGCTAACGGATCTACTTTTTTGCCAAACACATACACCTCAAAATGCAAGTGTGAAGCATCTTTGCCGCGCGATCGGACAAGCCCTGTATCGCCCACCGTGCCGATCAGCTGACCACGATCGACCTGTTGACCAACCTGCACCTTCATGGTGTGCAAATGAGCATAGCGCGTGCGATATTTATTATTATGCGCAATGACGATCGTATTACCATAGCCTCGCGAATCCTTTTCGCGTCGCGCTTCAATAACCATGCCTGCTGCAGATGCAGATACCGGCGTTCCTTTGCGTGCAGCCATATCAACCCCCCAGTGAAACCCTTGTGAGCCATCAGCCTTTTTACGAGGACCAAATAATGAGCTCAACCATATTAATGCACGATCGACAGGCCATGTAAACTCAAAATCGGTCGCTTGATAATCACGCTTGACCGTGTGCAACTTCTTTTTGTGTTCACGCACAGCACGATCTGCCAAAGCACGTTTTTGTCGACCTGATCGTGACCGACGCAGAATCGTACCTTTTTTCTTCTGCGATTGCCTGACATGCTCGGTATAATCTTGCCATTGATGAGGACTCATCTCATGCACTGCAGCAGACAGTTTCTGTTTGTGCATATAGGCAATGCTGGATTTTTTAAGATGTCCTAATTCACGGTTGATGATAAGAAAATCATCTGCAGGCAGATCGTTACTTGAAACAACGCGCGAGCCTTCAGGAAAGCCTGCAAAATTTTGCGCTTTTAGTTCAGCTATTTCGTTTTTTTTTTCGTCGTCTGTGTTCCCCATATCAGCATCTGAACGTTCACGCAGCGTATTATATTCATAGATAATACGACTGACGGCCATCAAGTGATTCTCATATTCTGCTTTAAGTGCTATGAGTTTATAACTTTGATTAACCATGTAGGAATACTCACGCATAAGTAATAGCAATGCTGCCATCATGACACATGACCACCCAACAATAAGCAGCTTTATTGGTCGATTCATACGTCCCTTATTTCACACACCACAAGCAAGTTATACACAAATAATATCTCGACTTAAAATCCATCCAACGCTATTGCCAACGCTTACTTTATACCAACAATGCTGCTCACCACATGAGCTATCTGTTCGATGAGAATCATATAGGCGACACACCGTCATCTCGTCAAGCTGTCCAATTGCGTGATACTGCTCATTTGGCCCTGAATATACCACAATCGGTCCCGACGTAACAGCATACATCCCAGTCCGATATTCATAACTCCAATAAGCAAGCGCGCCAGATGCGAATGCTAGAAAAGTAATCAGTATAAAAAGCGCTCGCTGCTTTTTCCAGCGACCAAGCATAACGAACCACCACAAAAGAATCCAGAAAAAGGCTGCTACCAGCTGTATATAGAATGGCGAAAGACGGACAAGAATCTGTTGACTGAGCGATGGCGATAGCTGTTTACCTGGATAGACAGCCGTTAATTGTGCATAGTTCTGCTCAAGTACTGATTGCATGCTGCAAGGAGCTTCGCGCTGGGCGCGTAACCAATAGGCATATGCTTGAGGATAGTTGCATCGACGGAATGCGCAATTGCCTAGATTGAACCAAACGGCATACCCTTTATCTTGAAGCGCACAATACCGTTGCTCGGCTTGCTGATACTGTTGCTGTTGATATAACCTGTTTGCTTGTAAAAAAAGTTCTTGATCTTGCAATGCTGCAGTAGATAAAAATGGAAACAGCGCAAGACATATGCTCACACTAAAAAGAGCGCCAGCATATTTCCTTACGAGCAACTCTCGAATAAGCGTAAGATGGATCCCCGCTTTCGCGAGGATGACTCGAGGGAGCCATTTCTGATCAGGTCTAAAATTTACTGTAGGTATCATCTTCATAGAGCCTGCTCCAATATGCCAAGCCAATAATGAGCCTGTTTAAAGATAAGCGGATCGGGTTCGCGCGCCGTGTTGGCCAAAAAAACAAATGCCGCACATTCTGCAAAAAACTGTTGCCATTCATCGTAAATCTGGTGCGTAAAACCGGCACTCAGCAAACAGTCACGCACAACCTGATCAACTGGTAACTGTCTATTGGCACTACGAGCTGCCAATAGCGTAGCAAAAAGAGGATATACCTTATCATACTCCTGTTTTTTTTCAGCCTTGTGTAACGCAGTACGTGCATGAACAAATGCGCGCTCAGACTGTTGCATTGCATGTCGTTTTGCGATAAAAAGAGTACATGCATGGTACATAAAATAGGCAAAAGTAATAAGAGGCGGCAGTAGAAGCAACAACATCAATAACCAGTATGGCAAGCTGTGCATCATATATGGTTGCCACCCTTCATATAAAAGAGGACACTCGTCAGTTCTTGTATCTTGGCTGGCGAGGCTTTGTGCATCATCCTGCTCTGATGCAGCAGAGGCTTGTTGCTCCTTTTCATTCTTATTCTGCACGATAGGTGATTCCGCCTGTTTTGGCGTTACGGTAACTTCTTGCGCTTTCGTCCTTAACGTTTTGTACCGCTCCATTTTCGTATCAAAAAAAGTAAACCGCTGTTCAGGAATCTGCAATAATCCTGGCTCCGTCGCTTGCAGTATATAATCAAAAGTAGTAGTCGATAGCGTATCAGAGGTCGGCGCGGTAGTTGTTTGTGATGTATACCGTTTGCAAGAATCGGGCAGTCCTTGCAATGATGGCGACGCAACCTCTTGATTGTCGGCAGAACCGGTGAGCTGTAGACTTACTTCAAGAGCCTGCCCCGCCTGCACACTCTTTTGTTTGACGACCAACGCAAAACGTTCGTATACACCAAGTCCTTGCACCGTTTCTTGACCGGTATAGAGTGGCAATGGCTTTACCTGAATCGAAGTCGCATTAGTGTACACTGCTTGTTGTATTGGTCGCATACCAAAAAAGGCGGAAAAGCCTCCAAAATCGGATCGGCTATCGGCAGGCAAGGTGTAAACAACGGTATACGCCGGAATAACGAATTCACCCACGCTCTTCGGAGAACAAAGCCACTGCACGTGCCGACAGATGTACTGAACCCCTTGTATCGTTTCAAGCGACTCAAAAGGCCCTTGATACTGTGTATTTTCAACCTTTGCATTAAATGAAGGAGCCAATAGATTCGTTAAGCGAGCATCGGGACTTTTCGCATAAAAATAGATGTGACAATAGACTTTTTCTCCTACAAAAATAGCCTCCTTTTCGCACGCTAACCGTGCAAAATATGCCTCTTTTTTGCTCTCCGCTTTTGCGCGCGGCTTTGTTACGGTCAATGATACAGTGCCTGACTCAAGAACGGTACCGCGATGATCTGCACGAGCAGGACCAATGGTATAGATGCCTGATTGATCAATGCGCGCGCAGTACGTATGGACAGACGAGCGCACACCATTGATAATGCTGATCTGCTGTTGATGTCCATCGACAACTGCTTGCTCAAGCCCTTGAAGAGTAAGTTCATTACCTTGCGGTGCACATCCGTGCGCAGAAATTTTTATTTTAAATGGCGTGCCTACATCAATGGTATTGGTGGGCATATCATGCATGTCGGTAATCTTGACCGATAGCTCTCCTGCTCTCAAAGTGGCTACAACAAAGAAGCTCAACAGCGTTACGTTACCAACAGTTCTGATCATTGCGACCTGCCATGTTTTGCTTAACGGTTGCTTTAATACATTCTTTATTTAACAACGCGTCCTTCTGCTCGTGCTCTGCCAATATCTCTTCAAGCCTTGCGTCAATCTTTTTTGGCGAAGGTATACCAGTGGCAGAGGCATCCTGTTGCTTCTGTTCATCGGCCCTCTTTTGCGCTATGCTTTTATTATTCTGCATTTTTTGCTGAGGATTTTCTGTATGTTCGGACTGCTTGTCGACAGCATTGTCTGGTTGCTTTTTGGTTTTTTTCTCATTATTAAAGGGCTCCTGCTGCCCATTCTGTTGAGCATTCTGTTTGTCAGCATGTTGCTCGCCTTCTTTTTGTTGGCTGGATTTCTCCTGTCTCTTATCCTGGGTTTGTTGTGGGTTGGCGGATTCATCGCCTTGTTGTTGTTTGTTCTGTTTTGTATCTTTATCCGATGATTGCTGCTCTTTCTCTTTTTTTTCTTGTTTTTGTTCTTCTTGCTTCTTTTTTTCTAACAACTTTTCTAAACGCTCTTTTTCTTCTCGCGCTTTACCGTTGTCAGGGTTTATCTGTAACACGCGAGTATACTGCTCAATCGCCTGCTGATACTCGATGCGCTTTTCATACACTTTTGCACGATTAAAATGAGCCTTTTCAAGTAGCTCTTCAGGAACGTGTGGTTGCTGCGTGACCGTGCAAAAATAGGCATCAGCTTGATCAACATCACCATTCTTATATGCCACAACACCAGCATCATACAGGCAGGTTGGGTCGGTTGGATGGCAAGCGACCACTTTTTTCATATAATCACGTGCATGAGCGTACTCACCTGCTTGATAGGCAGATACGGCGCGATCATGTTCAAAAAGCGGCTGGAGAGTCCCCATCGAACAGCAACCGCCCAACACAAAAAGCCTATAATAGTTCATAAAAACCACTCAATGAAAAAACAGAGTAAACTAACTGCTATAAACCAGGGATATTGCTCTTCGTAGCGCGATAGTGAGCGATCTTCAAACTGATTTTTTTCGTATGACCCCACCAACCTCACCATCGTTTTTATATCCGTATCATCATCAGTCATGGGTATATATGATCCGCCAGAATCGCGCGCTATTTTTTGCAATACTGCTGCATCAAGGCGTGACAAGACCACAGCGCCTTGGGCATCTTTCTGATGCCCTTTTACTCTGCCCAGCTCATCAACGCACGGGATTGGTGCGCCTATTGCAGTACCCACACCAAGCGTTAAAATATGCAATGCTTGGTCGTGAGCCTGCTGCTGCACGCTTGCCAAATCGTCAGAAAAATCCTCACCATCCGTCACAATAACGAGCAGCTTATGCTTGCAAGAAAGTGCTTGAAATGAGTTTATCGCCGTTTTTATGGCCTGATCAATACGCGTCTGCCCTGATGATATCGTTTCGGCATCAATCTGATCTAAAAAGAGTAAAAATGCGCCATAATCGGCCGTTAACGGACATTGTACAAAAGTTGACCCGGAAAAAATGATAAGCCCAACGCGCTCACACGACAGCTGCTTGAGCAACTGTTTTATTTTTTCTTTTGCGCACGTGAGCCGATTAGGAACGCAATCGGCTGCCAACATACTGCGCGAAATATCCAGCGCAATAAAAAGATCACGCCCTTGCTGATGCACAATATCCTCTTTTTTATGCCATTGCGGTTGACACAATGCCAATACCACAAACAGTGTGCCGATAAAAAAAAGTATCATGCTTAAAAGGCGACGGGTCGGCGAATAATTGATGAGCAGCGCACGCGTATGCTCATGGGTTGTTAAAATCTGCACAACACGATACGTACGTATATACTTGTATATACGTACTGCTGTGATAAGGAACAATGCTGTTACATACCAAAGCTGATGGCTTCCTGCCCATGTAATACCAAACATAGTCTACTCACAAACCGAACCAAACAAAGGTTGACAATAATACCTCACTCATAATAAGCGCGAGTGCAGACCACAGTAATGGCAAGAACCAATCCTGCTTGCGACCAAACACGGGAGCTTCTATCTTATTTTTTTCCAACGCATCGATCGTATCATAAATAGATCTCATATCGTCGGCATTTTTTGCTTGAAAAAAGGTACCACCCGTCTCGTGCGCAATCGACTCAAGCAATGCAGTATTTAGTGGTGGCGCAGTATAATACCAAAACACCTGCTGTTGTTGATCATCACCTATCCCCACAGTATATATTTTAATACCAAGCTCTTTTGCAATTGCAATAGCAACAACATGGTCAGCATCATTCTGACTTGGCTGACCATCAGTCAGCACTACCATGATTTTACTCGTAGATTTCGAATATTTCAGCCTATTGGCTGCTGTTATGATACCAGAGCTTAACACAGTGCCTTGCGGATCAATGCTGCCAATCTCAATATCGCCTATAATCGATTTAAGTAACAGCTTATCGGCTGTTATAGGACAACGAGATAAGGCCACATTGCCAAAAAGTACCAAGCCGATTGCATCATTGACGCGCTTATCAACAAAACGTATAGCTTCTTGCTGAGCCGTGACGATCTTGGAACGATTATCATGCGCATGATGTGGATGTGACATACTACCAGAAACATCGATAACTAATACAATATCGATGCCTTCGACCGTAATTTTAGAGCGTGGGTCAATCAGTTGTGGTTTTGCTATCAACAAAATAAAAATCGTCAATAACAGAAAGCGGAGTGCAAAGAAAACAACCGATCTTTTATGGCTCGATAGAGCGCCTTGAGCAGCAAGTGCATTACTTAACGGATAACGGTACCGCACACCCCGATAAAAATAGATGCGCACGAGAGCAAGACATACAAGAGCTGGTAATAAAATAGAGAGTACAGGTTGGTAATAAAACTTTAAAACGTCCATCCACGCTACCTTTTAGTCTTCTTGCTGATGGCAAAACCATGCGCGCACACGCTGGGAAAATGCTTCGTTCGACTCATCAGCTTCTTGCATCATCGGCGCTCCTACCACGACGTCGATTGGGTGCCAACGCAACAGAAATACACCCTTTGGATATACCTTGCCTATACCTTCCAAATAGATAGGAACCACAGGCTGCCCTGTTTTTTTGGCGAGTATAACAAAACCGCCAAAAAAATCATGTATCTTCCCATCAGAAAATCTACCACCTTCAGGAAACAGAACCGTATACAATTTTTGTTCTTGAATCATATCCATAGCCTTTAGCAGCGTACGCATGCCTGCGATGGGGGAACTGACATCAACAAGCACCGTCGTTCTTGGCAAAATAAAACGTAAAATAGGCGAGACCATCAGTTCGTTGGTCGCAAGCCATACGTGAGGCGCTGCATATAACAAGCTCCCCACTAAGGGTATATCTAAAGAAGACTGATGGTTGGCTACCAACACTGCTGGCGTCGTTGGGATATTTTCTGCTCCACGTACCCGTATCGGTAATAACGTTCCTTTGAGTAAAAGCCAATAAAATGCGTATTGCATCTGGTTACACAGCCGATTATGATACCGTATCTTGTCTGGCAACAACAGAAAGAGAATCGTAGGAATGCAGAATACGACCATAATAAGCAATAATAACAAGCGTGATAGTACCGTATGCAACAACGCTAAGAAACTACTCAATAGCCTCATACCATTCTCTCACTGATTTACTCGTGGTTGGCAAAATAGACAAAAAACTGCTCATGCACTCGCTTTATATATACATTGATATAGGTGCAGAGCACAAGAGGCCAGAACAGAATCAACAGAATTTCAGCAACTATCGCGGGTAACATTATAAAAAGAAGCTGTGCTGCTCCGATAAAAAAGGCTGCCAGCAGCGCACAGATCGGCAGGTTATAGAAGACAAACAACAGGCCACGACCGATAGAACAACATGCTTGCTTAAAACTACCATCACTATCACACAAAAAAGCTGTCGTAATCGAGAAAACTGGAAAGAGCGGTGCGTATAAAGGCAATTGTGCAAACCAACAGGGCACGTTCAAAAAAGAGATGGCACAAAGTGTAACAAGCCACCCTATAAAAAAGAGAAAAAACCAGATAAGATGCTTGCCATACCCAAGAAAATAGCTACAGTCTTTACGCAAGGTTGATGGCCGAACAGCACAATAGAAGCTAAACAGACATACAGATAAGGAAAGTACGGGAACAAAAAACCACCGCGTGCCGGTGTAGATAACACTAATAATAAGACACAGCAGAAGCGGCAGACAGAATCGAACGATCGTTCGATAGGCATAAAGACAGGCATTAATAGTCACTAAAGCAAAAAGTTTGGCGTTTTCAGGTTTAAGCAGGAGTAAACTATCTCGCCAGGACGTTAAAAATTGCATTCATTATCCTTGTCATTATACTAAAAAACCCTATACAACTCGGAATGAACAGTACCATAGTATCAAGCCATCTGCAAGGCCCACTTAAACAAATATTTGACTTTTAGAAAATATATAACGTATCCTAGTAATCGAAGCTAGAAAAACATGTCCAGAGTACTTACAAAAAACCAGCTTATGAGTAAAAAGTGACGTATGAAGAAGTTATTGATTGTAGAATCGCCATCCAAGATAAAAACCATCAGTAAGTTCTTGGGTAAAGAGTTCGTTATCATGTCTACACTGGGGCATATCAAAGACCTGCCCACAAAAAAGCTTGGTGTAACGATTCATGATGGCACCATCGACCTGGATTATGTCACGATTGAAAACAAAGAAAAAGTTATTGCCGATATCTGTAAGCAGGCGGCTACTGTCGACGAAATCTATTTAGCGCCCGACCCTGACCGGGAGGGAGAGATTATAGCCTGGCATATCGAGCAAGAGATAAAAAAAGTAGCCAAGAAGAAAAGCTCTATCCACCGTATCTCTTTTAACGAAATCACTAAAGAGGCGATCTTACAAGCCGTACAAAAGGGAGAGTCGGTCGATTTACAAAAAGTGGCTGCTCAACAAGCACGTCGCGTTCTTGATCGTTGGGTGGGCTATGAAGTTTCTCCTATTTTATGGAAACGGCTTGCTCCTGGAACCTCTGCCGGTCGCGTACAATCGGTCGCTTTACGCCTCATTTGCGACAGAGAAGATGGTATACGCGCATTTAAACCGGAAGAATATTGGACCATTACGGGCGAATTTAAACATCAGCGCTCTAAATTTGAGGCAGCCTTAACTCATATTAGCAAAAAAAAGCCTGAGATCACGAATGAAAAGACAGCATCTGAGCTTGTCAAAAAGATAAAAGAAGAAAATTATATAATTGAGAGCATTACGGACAAGAAGCGCGCTAAAAACCCGCTGCCGCCCTTTATGACGAGTACGCTCCAGCAGGATGCCTTCAATAAGCTTGGTTTCAACGTCAAAAAAACGATGCAGATAGCGCAGACGCTCTATGAAGGGTTACCGCTTGATGACGCCAGTACACCGGTGGCACTTATTACCTATATGCGTACTGACTCGCAACGTATTGCCGAATCCGCTGTAGATCAGCTTCGCAGCTACATCAGCAAACAGTTTACTAAAGAATATCTACCAGCAGATGCACAGATCTATGCAAAAAACAAAGGAAAATCGCAAGACGCGCATGAAGCGATCCGTCCTGTTAATATCGATATAACTCCAGAAAAGGCCGAACGGTATTTACCTAAAGATGCCGCCCGTCTTTATGAATTGATCTGGCGTCGCTTTGTTGCCTGTCAAATGAAGCCTGCACAGTACGCGCAAAGAACCGTAGAGTTGCTTGGCGGTCAATTCACCTTTCGCGTAACGGGATCGACGCTGATATTTGATGGTTTTTTAAGGGTGTACAAAGCTGAAGCTGAAGGTGATGAAGCTGACGAAAAAGCGATTGCATTACCAAGCTCGTTAAAAGAGAAAGATACTGTGGATCTGACCAAAGTTGATCCTAAACAGCATTTCACGCAACCTCCACCACGCTATTCTGAAGCAAGCTTGGTAAAAGATTTAGAAAAAGAGGGTATCGGTCGTCCAAGTACCTACGCTACCATTTTAAATACTATCAAAGCGCGTAACTACACGGCGCTTGATAAAAAACGTTTCGTACCAACAGAGCTTGGAATGATGGCCACCAAAATGCTCATGGATGGCTTTCCAAACATCATGAACCTGAAATTTACCGCACAAATGGAGGAAGATCTTGATAAAATTGCTCAGGGCGAACTTGATCGAGACACGCTACTGATAGGGTTCTATAAGCAATTTTCAGAAGATCTAAGTTTCTTTAAAGGACAAGAAAAAGGAAAGCGCGTAGCGGAGCCGACTGAAGTCGTATGCCCCGAGTGCAATCAACATAAATTGGCGATCCGTTTTGGCAAAAGTGGCGAGTTTTTAGGCTGTCTTGGGTACCCTGAATGTTCATTTACGAGCAATTTCAAGCGCAATGAAGATGGTGCAATCGAGCTCGTTAAAGCTGAAGGACCTAAGCTGCTTGATGAATTGTGCCCTAAATGTGGCAAACAGTTGCGCAGCATGGTCGGTAAATTTGGCCCCTTTGTTTCATGTTCAGGCTACCCTGATTGTAAATATATCAAGCAAAACAAAGCGCCCTTCCCTTGTCCGCTCGACAAAGGAGATATTATCGAACGCCGTTGGCGTGGCGGCAGCCTCTGGGGCTGTAAGAACTATCCGAAATGCAAATTTTCTATCTTTGGACAGTTTGTCGAGCAACCATGTCCGCAATGCAAACTGCCATTCTTAGTACAGAAAATTGCCAAAGATGGCACCGTCACCTTGACCTGCAATGACAAGGCATGTGGCTACAAAACGACGGTTGAGTAAAGCAAAAACTATCGCTCTAAACAAATCAAGCAGGGCTACTGATGCTTTATGCATACAATAGCCCTGCTTTTTCTATTGATCTCTTTCAAAGAGCACAGCGTGTTTAATACTGCTCTTAACGCCAAGATTTATTTCCCGACTCACTACTCCAACCCGCCGACATTGTCCTATCTACTGTCGCTAACAATGCTGCACGTTGACGTAAGACTTCCCTATCTTTGGCCGCTTTTTCTTGCCGCTGTCTGCGCTCTATTGTGGCTATTTCTTCATCTATAGCACGTAGGTGAACAGCTTGCCTTGCTTCATTTGCACTCAACTGTTTTAAATCTGCCTGGAGAGATAACTGAGCATACATGCCTCCATGCGAAAGGTCTTTTTCTCGACTCAAACACTTCAATGCAAAAAAGACATCGTTTCCCAAAACATGCTCCGGCAAAAGCGCGCGATCAGCAGATAGAATAGCTACCGGCGAGAGCAAAAACGAAATGACCTTGAAAACAAAAAATCGTTGTATAGATAGTTCCACGAAAAGCCTTTCTCGTTAAAAATTTCTCTGCTGTTGCATTCTTTCGTATTCTCTCTGTGTGCGCTGTTGGTATCGAAAATTTTCCCAATACGCCTCGCGCAGCCACTCTTGCCGAGCTGCGTCGCACAACGCTCCGCATCCTTGAAGGAGTGACTCTTGCGTATATGGCGATTGCTGATTAATAAATTTTTGGTGCTTATTATACAGATCACCCGAGCTAGTTCTCCATACATCTCTTTGAAGGCAGGAGTCTACACGTTGTCTTGGCGCCTGAATAAAAAACGCTTGGTGGTAAGGCGTATACAGCATGGGATGAGGCAGCAGTGCTTGCCTCGCTACTGCTGTTGTTGGCTGCGCTGGCATTATTCCTGCGCATGGCGAAGCCCGAAAAGCCTCTGCTTTGTTCTTTTGTCGCTCTTCTCTGTCTGCAAGCTTTTTTGCTTTTATTAGTTCGCGTAACGCTTTTTCTACTGCCTTATAAGGCTTACCGTTTTCTTTTAAATAACGAATGAGCTCGGTCCATGGACGCATCCACAGCTCCTGCTTTTCTTTCTTTGACGCTCGCTCTGCGAGTGCTTCATCGTACTTAGGATCCCAATTCTCACAATCTGAAGGAACAATTAGAGCAGAACTACACAAGAGCGATAGGCTCATACCAATGCTGGCAGATGCTGAAAAAATTCTCATGGGCAATTTGAAATCCTCAAAAATTATGCGTATAAAATGATGTTTCTTAACAGAGTTACACTAATATGCACATTTTTGCAGAAAAGAATAGAGGATATTGAGCGGTCAGCTCTACATCGTGAGTCTCAAAGAAAAGTTCTACCAGCACCTGGCTGTACGGCTTTTACATATGCACCGTCGTTCTTTTGCTGCGTTGCGTTCTTTTCGTTTTTGCTTGCGAGCTTCGTCCATCGCCGTCAGCCTTCGCGGCAATAAACCATCGCTGTTGTATGCCAAATCTTCGTGCTTGATCTCTTGTTTCCAAAACTGCTCCGGCGATAGCCTCCTGGCTACAACACGTGCTTTGTCTCGGTGCTCAAATATCGTTGGAATCATCTGTGGACACAGTCTATAGATTCGCAAGTCTGAACGCATTTGCCTATCAGCTGTTTCGCGCCAATATCTTTCAGAAAACAAGCACCACAGCGCTTTGCCATAATCATCATCAGGGTCTATAGGCTCAAGAGGAGCTTGATGATCGAGAAAATAACTAGAAGGAATCCGCGCTTGCGAAAACATGAAGGTGGTCGAAAAAAGCGGAAACCAGAAAAAAAGATACGTTATTTTTGCAGCGAGCATTGATGCGGTTCCTTAGAAAAGAGGACATTGATATACTTATGCGCTTCATGACTTTCCCCTACTTTTTTAAACCGCGGCTGCACTACACCGTTATACTCAACATCACTGACAAACATCTCAAGCGGTCGAGACCAAAGCGCACAATCATCATATAACGATTGGTATACGACTAACTTTTCACCCGTTTCTGTGTGCTGAGCAACACATAACACTAAGTAATAGTTGTTTTTATAATGCTTATAGATGCCCACAGAGAGTAGTTCATCCTGTTTTTTTGGTTGAATAAACATCGTTATCTCCTTTTTTTAGTGCGCTATAATGGATACCCAGAGATCATTTACAAGCGACTCGGGAATACTGTTTTTGAAGAAATGAAATTTACTCAGCTGCTCACTGGTAGGACAAAAAATACCTGATCCGGTGATATCTGCATCCTCAACCGGTGGGCAGAAACCATACCGCGTGGCATGATAGGCAACTATCTCTGGACGATAGAGGTAATTCAAAAACTCATAGACTAGATCTTGCTTGTTACTTGCTTTTGGAATCACAAACGAATCGATCGTAATAAAGGTGCCTTCTTGTGGAATTTTAAAAAGTAAGTGCGGGTATTCTCGCTTGATCATCCAAAGATCCGATGCGATAGTCATCACCACAGGACAGTTTTTGGTTGCTAAAAGATCTTCACCGCGAATATCGGTGTACATGCGTACCCATTCTTTTTGCTTAATAAGCAGTTGTTCAACGGCAGTCCGTTTTTCTGGGTCAGCAATAGCCTGCTCGTCACCAAACAGATAGTAGCTGGCAATAGCCAGTGCGCGACGCGGAACATCGGTAATCGCAACATCATAACCCTCTGGCTGGCGCTCGAAGAGGAGCTTCCAGCTTGGCAGAGGCTGCTTGCCACCAAAATAATCTGGATCGATCCCCAATCCATACACACTCAAAAAATAGGGTATTGAATACTCATTGCCTATGTCATGATAATAATGGAGCAACGAAGGGCGCAACCGATACCAAAAATTCAATTTCGTATGATCAATCTTTTGCAATAGTTCTTTTTTACGCAACAGGTCTACGACATAATCGACAGGCACAACTAGATCATATCCCTTGCCGCCAGTGACGTAGAGCTTTTGTAAAAGCTCTTCATTGCTTTCGTAATAATGCATGTAGACTTTGATACCAGTTTCTTTTTGAAAATCGATTAATTTTTTTGAGTCGATCATCATTGGCCAGACATACAGATTTATGCTGCGCGATTCATCCGTGTACAATAGCTGTAAAAAACGGGGTAACAACAGGATCGCAGCAACAACGAAAACCCACGTACCAACCATTACCAAACGTACCAGTGATACCCGTACTAATGCATTCATAATCGCCATCCCAAGCGTCGCACATGCAACAATGAAAAACCGAGCACAAAAAAGGAGCTTATCAGCAGCATAATGGTAGACAACGCATTCACCACAGGCGTTGACCCCGAACGTATCATGGAAAAAATATACATAGGTAATGTTTGCGCGCTTGAGCCGGAACAGAAAAATGAGATCAAAAAATCATCAAGCGAAACAATAAAAACGAGAAGACCTGCGGCAAATAAGGTCGGCATCAAGAGAGGCAGGATTATCTTTAAAAATGTTTGCTGCCGCGTCGCTCCAAGATCGAGCGACGCTTCTGTTAATGATTTATTGAGCCCTTGAAAAGCTCCTTCCACCATAGGCACCACATACCCAAGCCCTAATAACGTGTGCGCCGCTATAAGTGACACAAATCCCAATTCAACGCTGAGTGAGGCAAAAAGTGTTAAAAGACCAACCGCAAGCACAACTTCCGGAGCAGCCAAGGTCCCATAAAAGAGCCCAAGAAATCGTGCAAGGATAGTCTGCGACCCATACCATACGACAAAAACGCCCATGGTAAGGCTCAACGCAACCGATGAGCCGGCAACAATCAAAGAGTTTTGCAAGGCGTCCCATACCTCAACGGAATACCATAACTCTTGATACCATTTGAGCGTGAAACCGGACCAGACATAAGGATAGTTTGCATCATTGAACGAAAAGAGTATCACCACAAAAACAGGTAAATACAGAAAAAAATAGACCGCTACAACAGAAGCTATGAGCGCCTTACTGACGGGTATTGTTTTTTCCATTAATATCCTTTGCCTACATATACCTTGATAAGCCATTTTAAAAGCTTATTGAGCGCAAGAGAAACGACCAAAAGTACAAGTGCACTGATAACGGTACAGACGGCTCCTCGGTTTGTATCAAGCGCCGACAAAAAATAGTAGGATATCAATGAACCAACATACATCTTCTTACCCCCGCCCATGAGCACAGGAATAACAAACTCTCCAAAAGCTGGAACAAATACCAAGAAAAAGCCGGTGCGAATTCCTTGAAATGAAAGTGGCAATGTAATATGTAAAAAAGTTCGCCATTGGCTCGCACCCAAATCAAGAGATGCCTCGATTAATCGCCTATCGAATCGATCAAGTATGGAATATATCGGCATAGCCATGAATGGCAAATAACAGTAGACCATCACAATATAGACCGCACCGATCGTGTTTAAAAAATAGAGTGGTTCGCTGATAATGCCCAAGTTCAATAGGAGCGTATTAATAAGACCATTTTTTTCTAAGACAAAAAACCAGGCATAGACCTGCACTAACATATTCGTCCAAAAAGGCAGAATCAGAAAAAAGAGACACACGTGACGAAATCGATTCGCATGCAAAGCGATATAATAAGCAACTGGATACGCAAAAAGAGCACACGTACAGGCTGCACAAAAAGCTAAGAGCAATGAACGCAGGATAACCGCCCACAATAAAGGGTTTTTAAGTAATACATAATGAGCAAGCGTCAAAGAGCTCAGCGAAAATTGCTCATGTATATGCAAAAAGGTAAGGCCGACAACACACATGAGCGGTATATACAAAAACAGCATTTGCCACACAAACGCTGGCAGCGCCATGAAAAAAGGTATTTCGTGAACAAATGCTTGTCGCATGCGTGTAAGTATGTTCATTGATTCAACAGCACCACATTTTCTTTTTGCCAATAGAGATACACATGATCATCATAATCGATAACCTCTTGAGGAAAATGCTCCTCGTTCTGCTCAAAAACCTGCAATACCAGACTGTCGGACACCCGCACATTATATTGTGTTGACCGACCATGATACACAATTGCTTGCACGGTACCACGAAGCATATTAGAAAAACCAACCTGCTCTTGCTTGCAAATTTCTATCTTTTCAGGGCGCAAACTAATGGCAACCTTGGCCCCATCAACCGCCCAGGCCTTATCAACAGGAACCGCAACGGGCATTTTACCAAGATCGGCAATCTCTATGGTCTGCTCATGCTCGTCACTGTGCAATGTACCACTAATAATATTGGTAGTCCCTACAAAGCTTGCTACGAACACCGAAGTAGGAAATTCATAGATCTCTTTTGGTGTACCGACCTGTTCAATACAGCCATCTTTGTTCATGATAGCCATATAATCGGCTACGGTAAGCGCTTCAAATTGGTCATGAGTCACATACACAAACGTAGTTTTTAATTGGTCTTGCAGCTCAATGAGCTCCACAAGCATGCGCTCACGTAGTTTAAGATCTAACGCTGCCAGCGGCTCATCCAACAACAAAACATCCGGCTCATTAATAATAGCACGCGCAAGAGCGACACGCTGTTGCTGCCCACCAGACAGTTGATCGATTGCTTTATAAATAAAGCGCTCTAAGTGAACAACTTTTAGTACTTTGATGACCTTCTGTTCTATAATATCTTTAGGAACATGGCGAATGGCGAGCGCATAGGCGACGTTATCATAGACATTCATATGCGGAAAAAGCGCATAATTTTGAAAAACCGTATTAATACGACGCTCATTAATAGGCAT
Source organism: Candidatus Babelota bacterium (assembly GCA_018266085.1). Classification (GTDB taxonomy): domain Bacteria; phylum Babelota; class Babeliae; order Babelales; family Vermiphilaceae; genus JAFEAZ01. The sequence goes on along the minus strand of JAFEAZ010000029.1, from coordinate 6,670 downwards.
CGTCGTAATATCAGTGTCACCAAGAAATATCTTGCCGCTATCTGCTGTTTCAAGCCCCGCTATCAGACGCAAAAGCGTTGTTTTACCGCTCCCGCTTGGACCAAGCAATGCGAAAAATTTACCGCCCGGTATCGTCAACGATACATCTTCTAAGATGGTATCGCCACGGAAAGCCTTGCTTACTTTGTCTATTTTAATGTTTCTCATGCGCTTTATCAGCCCCTGCAAACATCATTGGTACAACAACATCAGACATCGTGCACGGCACAACGACCGCAAACACTAAGAAGACAAATACTGGCCCGATACTCAAGTACCAATCGGTGAACCCATTTGAAACAAGATAAAAAATCGAAGCAAATGAACTAATTAAAATATGCACAAAATGGGAAAAAATCGAGTAGGTACCCTGGCGAGACGAGTCATGACGGCTCATCAAATACCCATTGCACAATCCTACCACCAGGAAAGGCAATACATTCGACAGCTCTGTTAAAAAACAGAGATGAAAATGCATATCAACCCCTAATATAAGACCACCAACATAGGGCAAAATCGCATCGGACAACGTACAAAAAAGCATCGTTGAAAGTGCCCCAATCACAAACGCCTTAGCCACCTTATTTGAAAAACGCAAAAAGGTAATCATGGTGCCCGTTGCGGCAAAAACGATATGCATAAAGTGAAAGCTGTGAAAAAGAATGTGACTGCCCATGCAAACGGCAGTATTATGGGTAGCCGATACACACGCCGAATAGGCCAGGAAGCTCAAAATTGCCAACCCGAATGCCACTGAGAAAATAGCATAAGGCAAGTGACACATAATCTCTTCTCGCACAAAGTGTACGTGGTTATGATGATGCCCTTCAGGACCATGATAGTGAAGATGGTCATCGTGGTTTTGCGCGCTCACGTGCTGAAACTCCCAGGTTTAAAGAACTCTTACATAAGTAACTTACTAAGAGGTTATTGTGTATAAAAGCATACCATAATTCAACTGCATATCATGGTACGCATTTTTCAACGGGAAATCAAAATAAATAGTAACAAATAGCGGCTTAAAACGCGTGCCCGAAGGTTAAAAACCACGCATAGCGAGATTCATGAGGCACCTGCGCGCGCCACTTGATGCCAAAATCAAAACGCAAAGGCCCGAGTGGCGTATGATAGCGCAGACCGAAACCGGTTGCTGCCAATAGCTTTTCTTCTTTGAGCGCTAAAAATGTGCTTCTGGTAAGCGCACCAATATCTTGAAAGAGCACCCCACCAAGACGGCCATACAAGGGGAACCGCCCTTCTATATTGAGATTCACCATAGATTTACCCCCCTGAGGCACCAAGCGGCGCTCGCCATGATCATCTACTACACCAAGCGGCGGACACAGATCGGTCTCATAGCCACGTATAGAGTTTGCACCTCCCAGATAAAAACGCTCAGTCGGCATGATGCTTGCAAAATCTTTATGAAAGAGATGACCAACACGAAAGCGCAAGGCCATAACAAGCGTCCGTAATGGGATATAGAATGACTGCTCTACCAACAAACGAATAAAATAGAGATCTTCAGCCGTGCGACCTACTGGAAACATCCCTTTAGCTGACAATACCGTCAAAAGTCCTTTACGAGGAAAGGCGTTATTATCAACTTTATTCACAACAACGGTTGGTTCAATAACCGCATAGGGAATCTTTTTACCAAGCAGCTGTGGTTCAAAATTAATAGCCCGTGCTATACTGAGTGCAAAAGGACCATGCTCATTCCACTTGTTTTGCACAATCGTCTGCATATATTCAAAGCCAAGATTGATACTCGCATCATACGTCTCATGACGCTTCGTTAAGCTGGTCAAAAAACCTTGTTGCGCCACCTGATACACATTCTTTTTAATACCAATACAGCCGGGTTGTTGATATTTATTGTCGTATACCTTAAAGATTGTTTTAAGAGGCCAGAAGAAAAGCCAAGGGCGGCGATATGAAATTTCAAATACCTGTTGAGAACGAGTAAAGTCGGTCTCAACACGAAATTGATCACCCGCATTTAAAGGGTTTTTAACAATAAAAGAGCCCCCAAGCTTGTACGTTAAGCCATTAAAACAAAGTTTCTTACTCAATTGCTGTAATGCTACCCCAGGACGCAGCCGTATCTCAAAACGATCATCCTTATGAACCTTAACCAGAACCGCTTTTTTCTCTTGCGCGATGCTGGGAGCATGCGGGCAGACATGCACTCGTACAAACACATCCAGCGCTTTAATACGTTTGAGCGTATTTTTTAATGCTGTTTGATCCCAAAGATCATCTTCGTTATAGCAAAATTCACGTTTTAATAAGGCGAACGGAAAACCGCTACAGCCAGTGACTATCGTCTTGCCAAACTTCATAGTGGGGGCTGTACTTCTATTGACTAACCACAGGATGGCAATCTTTGTGCCGTTGCGTTTGAGCTCATGACGAATACTCAAATTCATCGACTCTTGCAGCCCAAGCTGCTTTAAAAGCCAGGCTCGCTGTTCATGAAGGCAGGCCGCATGGAACGGCTTTGCCGTACCATCGCTGGGCAAAGCGCACGGCCCCTTGCCCTCTAACTGTTCATAGCCGGGGATGCGAATCGATTCAATAGAGCTTCTAAGCCCTTCATCAATAACAATCTGCACATCATAGCGACCTTTTTTATCAGAACGATTCCAGGCGATACTTGGTATCGACACATCAAGAAAACCCTGTTTAGTATAGGCATCACCGATAGCTTCAAGCGCCTTTTGCACAGCCTGCTCGTCACAATACTGCCCAAGCAGTTCTTTAAAATAGGTTTTTACTACGTAGTCAACCGTGAACAAAGTGGCTCCTGCTATACCAACCTTGTCCAAACGAGAACGTGTCCCTTCATTAATAATGAAAAAAAGCTCTGTAGGCTCCTCTTGCAGCGCCACCTGGACATCCCTGAACCCTTTATCGGTATATAATTTAATAATATCTTGCTGTATCATGCTAGTCGGTAAAAGCCATGAAGATGGGCCAAGGCTCATAATATGCTCTAAAAGATGTGCCGCCGTAAAAAAATGATTGCCAAGGAAGGTGCACTTTTTCTTGCCATGAAGATCGATAATAAAAGAAATTCTGACTGCGCCAGTGTTGATCTGAATACGCTCTTCAAGCTCAATCTTGGCATCTAAAAATCCTTGAGCAGTAAGATACTTGCGTATCGCAAGAGCCGCTTTGTTAATCGTCTGTTTGTTATATCCAAAACGGGACAAGCGATGCAGGCAATGTCGTTCTATATAGGCTGTAATAACCTCAACATCATGCCCCGAAAGATCGGCCGCAGCGCGCACTGTCACCGGCTCTAACAGTGCGGTAAATGATGGGCCTCGATTAACAGCAAGAGTCACCTGAACCGTTTTCCTCTTCTCGTCGCGCTTAATTTCGCTTGTAACGGAGCTTTTAAAAAAGCCCTTATCTTTTAAATCTTTCCGTATTTTTTCCAGAAGCGTCTCATGGAGCTCTTCATTAAAAGGGTCTCCTAGTTCCATACTATACTGATGTTTATAGAGATCCTTACCGATCAGAACACCCTCTATTTTAAGTCGATCAAAACTCCAAAAGCCCACTAAATCTACATGAAGTTGTACGCCATCATCATAGGAATCCAAAGACAGAGTTATTATTGAGAATCTATTTTTTTTAATAAGAGTACGGACCGCCTCGACCAATTGCGTAGCGGTCAATTGCGATGACTCACGCAGGTCCGTTAAATAGAAAAATTCATCTTGCTCAAAGAAAACATCACTGGAAAAGCTGATCTTATGAAGCGTCGTTACCTCTGGTACTGCTTGCACGATCATTGCCGCATAATCATCTTTAGTGGTATCGATGCGCACCGTACGTACATGAGATGGTTTAATCTCGGCACCCAAGAAAAAAGTAATGAAAACCGAGAAGAAAAACCAACCCAAAAAAAGAAAGCCTCTACCCGGCCATCTTTGCATCTCTATCACCACACCATTATCCAGCTAGAAAAAACTATTCGTATTGTACGCTGCTTTTAGGCAACCTACAAAACTCAACGTCTATTTTAGTGTACATGACATTCCACAAATGTTCATTAAAATAGCGCGACTCGCTCTGTTCGTTTTTTCAGCAGGCATGGGCAGTAGCCTCTATTCAATAACGCGAAAGATACCTCTATAATCTTTCTCGCGAACGAAGGGCTCGACGCTTATATCTTCGGGCAGAACGCCATTGGAACCCTTGTGCACCAGATCAAGAAAGGCATCAACATGCTCCTTGTTGCCACACACAACAATATGAATAAGGCCATCATGGCTCCACTGAGCAGTCCCTTCTAAATTAAATTCGCGCGCATGCTTTTGAATAAAATCTCGTAAAAACCCATCGGGATAGTCACCTGAAAAGGTAACACTTAAACATTGTCTCACCACCTTCTCCTTTTTTTTTCAGTGGGGGGTTCCTAACATTCAGCAGAAAAACTTACCAAACCTTAAATGCTCCTGTCAAAAGTTCTAACTAGACTTGCTCTTTTTTCGCAGGTAACATAATACCTTGTCTCATAATAGCTTTATCCTTAAACCTGCCACATGCCATGACAACACCATCTACTCGAACACGCTTTGCTCCATCGCCCACCGGTCTTATGCATTTGGGCAATGTTCGCGCTGCCCTTGTCAATTATCTTTTTGCGCATCAACATCGTGGGGTATTTATCCTGCGCATTGAAGATACCGACGCACAGCGGAATTTCGATCTAGGCGGCAAACAGATCATAGAGGATCTTGTATGGCTTGGGCTGATCTACGATGAAGGTCCAGGTAAAGATCGTGGTTGCGGTCCCTACTATCAATCCGAGCGCATGCCTTTATATCAAGAGAAATTGGCAGTCCTTATCAAAGAGAATAAAGTGTATCGCTGCTTTTGCACCGAGCAAGAACTCGAACGAAGCCGCCAACGCCAGATAGCTCTAAAAAAACCGCCGCGCTATGACCGCACTTGCCTTGCTCTTTCAGCGGATGCGTGTGCTGCCGAGCTGCAAGCAGAGACACCATTTATTTGGCGCATGAAACTTGATGACTCTCTGAGTTTTGAAATTCATGATTTAGCGCGTGGCCTTGTACGTTTCGAACTCAAAAATTTTTCCGACTTTCCTCTCACCCGTCAAGATGATAGCGTTACCTTCCTCTTTGCCAATGCCATTGACGACATGACGATGAAGATCAGTCACGTCTTTCGCGGCGAAGATCATTTAAGTAATACCGCTTTACAGGCTGCTCTGTATCATGCCTTTGCAACGCCATTGCCTACCTATTGGCATATGCCCATTTTATGCAACAGCGAAGGGAAAAAACTTTCAAAGCGTGACTTCGGTTTTTCGCTCAACGATTTGCGCGCAGCAGGTTTCTTGCCGGAAGCTATTTGCAATTATCTCGCCATCATTGGCGGCGGCACCTTTGAGCAAGAGATCTTATCCCTTGACCAACTGGTGAGCGTCGTGCGTTTTGACAACATATCGGCAGCAGGCCAAGTACGCTATGATGTTGAAAAGCTTCGCTGGTTAAACCATAAATGGATCGAAAAACTTGATCCGCACGAGCTGACCAACTTGAGCATGCCATTTTTAACAGCTGCATATCCTGCGGTTGCAATGATGGATCAAGCAATGATCACTCATCTTCTGCAGACCATCAAAACGGACATAGTCACCTTGGCTGACGCGGTACAGGCGCTCCATTTTTATTTTAATGCACCCACGTTAAGTCTCGGCGATATCACACACCACTTTGACCATCAGCTACCTGCTATTCAAGCATGCGTTATGGAACATATCGAAAGCATTACCGCTGTTGACAGCTTTTTACAAGCGGTCAAACTCTCAGCAAAAGAAAAGGGTATCGGCATGAAGCCATTGTTCTGGTTCTTACGCTTTGCTTTGATGGGACAGCAGGACGGCCCTTCGATTCATGATCTTATCACTATGCTGAGCGCAGAAGAAAGCTACAAGCGCATCAAGCGCTTGGCTGAATAAACAAACAGATTGGCGCATTGGCGCTTTGAGCAAAAAAATATACTCCCTTGGCAAACCGGTGTGGTTTACAACAAGGGAGTATACACTTGATCAGATTAGGCAAAGTTATAACGCTTATATGATTCTCCAAAAATCTTTAAACCGTTCCACAGCCCATTTTGCTCCCCAAGGAAGCTTGTTTATTTCTTCCTGTTTTTTAGCAGCTTGATAAAAAACGCCTCTGTTTTCTGGCTTATTATGGAACTCTTCTGCCAAGAGCTCTTCTTCAAGGCGCTTTCTATAAGAATTGCCATTATCTATAAGATAGCTTGTATACCTTGTAGGGTTTCTTTTTTCGAAAAATGCAATCGCATTTGAAAGTGCGTCTTTTTTCTTTATAATTGCTAGCTGTCTTTCCTCTGTGGCAGCATCTTGATATTTTGCCAAGGCAGCCTCTCGATCGGGATATTTATTAACCGCATAATTCACGAAAGCCCATACCCCAACGCAGACCGTAGGCACAATAACTATAGTGCGACCATTTTCATTGTGCCGTGAAGCCAAAGAAAGTGTATTTAAAAGTAGTATTATTTAGATACACAAGGATATCACGAGAAACGGCATAGATATCGGATATGAATTGGTTGTGAG
>JAFEAZ010000028.1 GCA_018266085.1 Candidatus Babelota bacterium | reverse complement strand
GAAACCAACCAGCGGATAACGCTTATAGATGCTTGGTAATGTTATGAGCCCACCTTGAACTCTCGCATTATCCACAACAATAAGATTATCAAGCCTATTTACATTTGTAGGATTATTGTACACAACCTTTCCGGTGTCAGATAGGAAGAGTTGCATGATGTTAAAATAACGATTAGATATACGGTTGAAGTTATAGGTTGCGAGCAACTTTTTGGCAGCATAAACGGTTCCTAAAACGCTCAAACTAGCAAGGCCGGCTTGCACTTTTATTGGAAGCCAGGAATAGGCCGAGTAAGCTGCTCGTTGGGCAAAGGAGGGAGTGCTTTGCGCAGGAAAGTTTGAAGATGACGCAAGTGCTGGTGTAATCGGTGGCACAGCTTGTTGAGGTGCAGCTGTTGGAGTTGACCGTGTTTCAGGGAGTTCGCCGTACCAGGTACCAAATCTACTGTCTGAATAAGCTTGTGAGGCAGGCAGCGGTGTAGCGACTGGTTGAACTGGAGCTGGATATTCAAGACTACCCTCATTGTAATGACCAAGAAGTTCGGACATGTTTGTTGTATAATTATGCGCAGCATTCTTCCAATAACCCATCGCAGGCTGAGCATAATTTTCCCAAAAAGATGGTGCCACTGGCTGATCCCCAGTCTGAATCTGAGGTCCAAAAAGCAGCAGGCCAACAACAAGGAGCACTCGGCTCACGCTTTTTCTGCTTAATGGTACATCAACCATAGTTAACCCTTTCTCTCATTTTTTTAAAACTCTTTTCTGTACCGCGTACAGGCTACATTATAAACACAGGCTGAAATTTTTTAATTTGAGCAAAATGCCTGTTTTTTAATGGCGCGGTGATTCGCATCTACCACGAGCGTAGCAAGGCAAGACCTTTAAAATCAATGGTTTTTGCGTTTTGAGTAATGATGAGGTTGGGTTTTTTGTAGTGACAGGTTGGATTTTTTGAAAGAAAAGGGAGAGGGGAAAGGGGGTGGAGGTGAAGTGTACTGGCCTGGCCGGCATAACCTTCAGGAGACGGCTGGGGAAACGGCTTGCCCGGTGAAGCTTGCAGGGCATAGTAGTGGAATCCATCTATCACATTTTAGTGAAGCTTGTCTAGCGCAAATCATTCTTTTTTCAGGGCATACACACTTGAGAAGGACATGCTCTCTACCAAATTTGCAGCCTGGATCCCCATTTTCCCAGCCGTCGCCTACAGGCTATGGCGGGCACGGCATGGGGATGACCCAACCTATTTTATGCGCACAACTTAATGCGTCCTGCTATAAATTCTGCGAGCGAAGAGTAAAGCTTATAGCCCTGGTTATTTCCCAGCCTCAAAGGCTGACAAGATCTGTTGCGCATGATTCTTAACATCAATATTGTTAATAATACCGACAAGAACGCCCTGCTCGTCGATTAAAAAGGTGACGCGCTTGGCCATCAGAAACCCTTTGACGCCGTAGAGCGCGGCAACCTCTTTGCTGCTGTCACTCAATAGAGGGAAGGTCAGATGGTACTTCTGTTTGAATGCAGCATGGCTAGCGGGTGAATCATAACTAATACCCCAGACATGGATATTCTGATTGCGGAGTTCGCCGAGACTGTCGCGGATGCTGCAGGCCTGCGCTGTGCATCCAGGTGTTTGATCTTTTGGGTAAAAATATAAGGCAACGCGCGATCCGCGCATGTTCGATAAGGTGTGCGGCCTGTTAGCTTCATCTACGAGTGAGAAGTCAGGAGCAGCGGTGCCAATCGTTAGGTTGTTATTGGCAGCTTTTTTGGAAGCTCTACAGCCGCTAAAAATAAGAACGACGCCCATAAGGCCAACGAGTGACAGAAGGACATGTGTAGAGTTGAAGATGTTTTTCATGCTGAAGGCTCCGAAAAAAAGATGAGTAGAGGGTACCGCCATTACCATAACAGAAGTTCTGCTGCCGGCCAACAGTTACCCTGCATCCTGCTCTGTTTGCTGATCTTGGGTGCGTCTTTTTCTGGTGCGCCATCTTCGCGTCCGTTTTTCACTTGGCTCTTGGTGCTCCATGACCTGCTTCTGTTCAGTATTGCCTGTCGGAACTGCCGCTGCGCTGCTAACTTCATTATGCATCTGTTGATGACTGTCGGTGACAGAGGTAACATCAGTGTCTGGTTCGTCAGGAATCATAGGAGCAACGATGTTATCCGTGATGAACTCCTCCGCTGGCGTATCTGCTGCCTGCTCGGTGGGCGTGATATTCATGAGTGACAATGGCAATGGAGTTGTGGCTTCAGTCCACTGGTATGCCAACGGTATCTCATGAGCGAGATCATCCTGTTGCTTGGTAGCGCGGCCGTCGATGAGAATTTTATACCGCTGCAAAAAGTCTTTCACCACCTGCGTTGCAATCTTTGATGACCCACAGTTTTCGATACAGACGACAATTACAAAAGGGCGTTCAGTTTTATACTGTACATGCGCAACAAACCATGCGTGCTCCATATACTCTTTACCTTTGTCCCGTTTTTGCAACAGACTGGTCTGCGCGGTACTCGTTTTACCATGAATGGTAATGTTTTTCACGGCATTAATACGCTGCGCGGTACCACCTTCGACTACCAGCTTCATAGAGCGCTGTAAAAAGTCTATCGTTTCAGTACGCAAGCGCAACGGTGTCGTAACAACAAGGTCTGTCTGTAACAGGCGTGGTTGTACTAGATATCCGGTAAAAATGCTGCCGATCATGCGCGCGATTTGAATGGGCGTGACGAGTAAAAAACTTTGTCCAATAGCAGCAGATAAGGTCTCTCCTTGCCACCACCGCTCACCTTTGGCAGCACGCTTCCATGCGCGGCTTGGTACAAGACCCTCTTTTTCGGCAAAAGAGATATCCGTTTTTTTGCCAAGCCCGAACAGGTTCGCATACTGTGCAAGTACATCAATATCGATCTGTTTGCCAATCGTATAAAAAAGAATATTGCATGAATGAGCCAGCGCCTGACAGGTTGAGAGCTGCCCGTGTCCGGTATGCAGATGGCACCCGTACTTACGTCCATGGTAGGTAAAATACCCATTGCAGTACCACAAGGCGTCCTGTTTAATGATGTGCTGTTCAAGGGCAGCGCTTACGGTTACCAGTTTAAAGAGTGATCCTGGTGGGTAACATGCGTTAAAAGCGCGATTCAAAAAAGGGCGATTTTCTTGCATTTTTTGCCATGATGCTTGATCGATATGATCAAGAAAGAGCGTCGGGTTGAATGACGGTCGAGACAGCACGGCTTGTAGTCCGCCATCTTTGGCATCCATAACGATCAGCGCGCCAGCTTCATGTTCGGGGAAAATAGTTTCGGCGATGTTCTGTATGTCGATATCAAGCGTTGTATAAATAGTATGCCCTGACAACGCGCGCTTTAGTTCAATTTCGGCCAGATTTTTGCCAAAGGAGTTTATCTTTTTTGCAACGGAGCCTGACTGTCCTCGTAATTTGCGTTCATAAATCTGTTCAAGCCCCATGCGCCCTATCGGTTCGGTAGAGCTTTCCAGGTGCCCTAAATAGCCCAGCGTGTGGCACGCGCAGGTATCATGTGGGTATAACCGTTTAAAGCGCGTGAGTACTCGTATATGTTCATCGTCAGGAAATAACTCTTCAATCTGGCTCAGCTGTTCAAACGTAAGATCGGTTGCAAGCAGCAGAGAGCCGTTTTTGCGTTCGGCCTGTTTAAGTGCGGCAATACGCTCATCATGATCAGCTATGCGTAGAGGTAGAATGGCTTGCAGCTTTTCAAGCTGTTGCATCGTATCGGTCGAGCATATTTTTTTGCCCGAACCGACCCAATAAAGATCACTGACGGCGCGATTGGTGGCAAGCAGGCGCCCTTTGCAATCTACAATAGTACCACGTGTCGGTTGTACCGTTGTGACCCGCAGAAAATTTTTCTGGCCTCGCGTATGAAGATGGTAGGCAATGCTCGCTTGTAAATAGAGCAAACGAGCAATGATCAATGATCCTATGATGGCGCAGCCTATTTTTAAGGCTTCAATTTTATTGGAGGTCCTTGATGAAAGATGCATCTCGTTTAGGTATCCTGCGTATCTTTTTTGATAATCGTATGGAGTGGATGAATAGTGTCATACATTCTGCTGAGTTTATCCAGTGAGACATGCGTATATTTTTCGGTGCTTGCCAGCGTTTTGTGACCGAGCAGCTCCTGCACCACGCGCAGGTCGGCTCCTTCGTTCAACAGATGAGTAGCAAAGGAATGGCGAATTTTGTGAGGCGTTAATTGGCGGCCCAGCTGTAAGAAGCTTCTGAACATTTCAAAGATTCGTTGCACTGTTCTGCTGGTCAATTTGGTGCCGCGATTGTTGAGAAAAAGATATTCATCTTTGTTCATCACCGGAGGGCGTTCATGCATCAGATATTCTAAGATCTTTTTCTTCGCTTTTTCACCGAACAGCACGATGCGCTGCTTGTTCCCTTTGCCCACAATGAGAATCGTTTTCTCTTCTATATCAAGATTTTTGCATTGCACGTTAACGAGCTCAGAGCAACGCATGCCGGTTGCATACAGGAGTTCTAAAATCGTTTTGTCGCGCAATGGTCGCAATGAAGGCAGCTCACTATTTTTAACCGTATCAAGCAGATGAAAGATCTCGTCAACGCTCAAGTAGACGGGTAGCTTTTTGTCCACACGTGGTCGCGTGAGCTTGAAATCGAGCGCAATGCCGCGCGGACGTAAGAATTTTTCAAGTGATTTGAAGCACGAGAATTTTCGTGCGATCGAGCTTTTGTCTATTTTCTTATAAAACAGACTTACGAGGTATCGTTCAACCACTTGGCGCGGGGATAAGCTTTCGATCTCGTCGGGTGTCAGTTGCTCCCAGAAGAGCAGAAACTGTTTGAGGTCGCCGGCGTATGCTCGTTGTGTATTGATGGCCATGCGCCGTTCAACTTCAATGTATGACAAAAAATCATCACAGTGGGTTTTAAATTCTTTTGGCAGCATAAAGATGGCCTCGTTTGGGCAGAATATACTACAACCATTCAGGCATAGTTTATTCTATTTTGCTGTTTTGCAAAAGTTTTATCGGAGGTTGGCTCAGAATGTGGAATAATGCGACAGCATGGATCCCCGCCTTCCAGCCTCCACTTATCCACGCCATTCAGGCTTGGCAAGTTACGGCGGACAGGGCGCGGGGATGACCCAAGAAGCGAAATTTAGAAGCAATATGATCAGAATAATACTTGGTTCGCGTGCACAAACAGTATTAGTCCTGCTCAATAAAGGTCAGCGCTTGGCCAATCTTATTCGCGCGTCCAGTTCTGCCAATACGGTGAATATAATCTTCATGTGACTGTGGTAAATCGTAGTTAATCACATGTGATACATCATCAATATCGATACCACGAGCAACAACATCGGTGGCAAGCAGAATTTTAACGGTATTATTTTTAAATAATGCCAATGCTCTTTTGCGCTGTTCTTGTGATTTGTCGCCATGAATAGCGGCAGCTTCAAAGCCACGCTCTTTCAATTGGCGTGCTAACTTATCGGTGGCGCGTTTAGTGCGTACAAAAATAATAACTTTGGTAAACCCAGGCTTGATCAATAGATCATGTAAGGTCTCAAGTTTAGTAAGCGCGGTGACCGTAACGATATCCTGATTGACATTCTCAGCCGACTGACGCGTTTTAACGCTGACCGAAACCGGGTTGCGCAGGAATCCATCCATAACCTGCTTGATGGCAGGTGAAATAGTAGCGGAGAAGAATAATGAATGTCTATTTTGTGGTAATTTAGCAATGATATATTTCATATCTTGCAAGAATCCCATATCAAGCATCGTATCAACTTCATCGAGCACGATAGAGGTATACTTGCTGAGTCGTAAGTAGCCCTGTTGCTCTAAATCTTTTAAGCGACCGGGTGTGCCGATAACAAAGGCTGGATCCTTTGCAAGATGGTTGATCTGAGGGTTTATATTAAGACCACCAATACAGAGCGCTGAGCTGAAGCCGGTATGCTCTTTAAAGACCGCAAGCTCAGCCTGAATTTGTGCTGCAAGCTCTCTGGTCGGCGTCATGATGAGCACGCGGCTCGTTTTTTTTGTGATAAGGTTATCAACCAAAGGAATCAAGAATGCCGCCGTTTTACCGGTACCGGTATTAGCGCTGCCAATCAGATCTTTCCCTTCAAGCAGGTAGGGGATCGCTTGGTCTTGGATAGGGGTAGGAGCAATATAACCTCTTTTGGCGATATTCTGTTTTACCTGTTCGGTAATTAAAAAGTCTGAAAAGGCATGCTTAGGAGTATAGACGGGAGCGGCAACCTGCTCTTCAACTTTTTTTATAAAGTCTGAAGGGTTAAATTTTTTAACCGGGCGTGCCTGTCCACGGCGACCTCCTTGGGATGATCCTGAAGATCTACGTTGCCCTGCTTTTGTTGTTGATTCAGACCATACGGAAGAAAAACGTTTCGATTTTTCGTATTTTGACATAGATTCCTGTGTAGAGCTTAAAAAAATTGCTTGTGTACGTACTAAACGTACTCTAATATGGAACGATCGTCCATTCTCTTTGTGTATAAGCAAGGGCAGCTTACAGCCCCAGCTCAACAAATTTATTCGCTCTTTCTGCTCCGCTTGCAGTCGCGTCAGCTTTTCGAGCCTCTTCAGCCATGTCTTGTAAGATGTTTGCAGCTACACTAAGTGTCGCTGCAGTTACCAGAGTGCCACCAACACCAAGGGCGGCTAATACAGCAAGAACGACCCGTTTTGCGAAGGTTGCGTCCGCATCTTTCTTTATGGTTTCCCATTTTTCTACTGAATTGAGCATGGCAAGTATTGTGTCGTCGTATAGTTGTGCTGATTCTGTTGATCTTTTTAACGATTGAGCAATAACTCTATCAAACTCCGCTGCATCTTGCGACACTCTCATCCATCTTTCTTTGTCTTCTACGTCACGTTTCAGTTGCTTTTTGGCCAACAGATCTTTATTCCATCTTGACAGGCGTCGAGCCTCTTCCTGTTTTTTGCTGTATTCAGTCTGGTATTTTTTAAACTCTTCGGTTCTATCCAGGGCTAAGCGAGATTCAGAGGTCAACGCGAGCGCATTCGGTTGTTTATAGGGCACCAATGACTTTTCAGGTTTAGAGCTCATAGATCGTGAGAGAAACTTCGGCAGTGCGCATTGTTGCGCCAAGCTGCCCAAGGAAGGGGCAAAGCGCCGAGCGCTAGAGGCCATGCCAAAGGCAGAGTCTATAAAAAAGGTCGCCAGAACAAGCGGCTTAAGAAATTTTATCTTCATAATTTTCCATCCAGAGTTTCAAGGTTTAGAACAATGCACCGATATAAGTGCACTATTAGCCTATCAGGGAGGCTCCTTTTTTGTCAATATAAATTCTATTTGTACTATATAAGATTAAAGTCCTTGCATCGGCGATTGACCGATGAACGGTTCACGCCCAGAAACGAAGCAATCTTGCTTTGGCTCTTAAACTTGTTCCACAACATGGTAACCATGCGAGGATCTTTGAGCGCATGTTTGCCCAGGCGTGCAGCTTCTATCAGCTGTGGATCGGTCAACTGGTAAGCAGGGTCAAGCTGCGCCTCGGTAAAGATGTTGCTCTCTTTCGTCTTTTTCGTCAGTAGCACTTGAATTTTGTCGCGTAACTCAGCCAAGCTGGCCGGCCTTTTAGTAATCAAGCCAAGCTTGTCGCGATCGGTCAGCTCAAGCAAGCTATTGAACTCAGTGGTTTTGAGTGCCTGTTCGGTCAATGAATCGGCAAGGTTACCAAATTCATGTTCAGAAATAGTCAGCAATGAAGGCATACTTAAGGTTGTTTCTTGCAGTTGTTCAAAGAGCTCTTTAGAAAAGAGATTCTCTTCGACTAGGGTGAGTAAGTTCTTATGGGTTGAGCAGATAATGCGGGCGTTGCTCGTCAGTCGTTGATCGCTTTTACACTGCCTATAGAGACCATATTTAAGGAATTCCGCCAAATTGCTTTGTGATTCAAAATCTAAAAGATCGATGTTTTGTATAAAGATGGTGCCATTCTTATCAAGCTTCTCAAGTAATGGTCGCTCGTCGACCGCCATGCCAAATAATGGGTTGATGCCAAACAGTTTTATAGCAATCTCATGATGTTGAGGAACACTTTTGAGGGTTATTGAATGGAGTGTTTCACGCAAGCTTATGTGGTGCAGAATCTCAACGGTAGGGATAAGATCCTCTTCAGGCATATATAATAAAATCGCTTTATTGCTGAGCGCCGTTTTCATTAAATCGATTTTAAAGTTTAATAATGTTTGTCCAGCACTCGGAATGAGCTGGTTGATCAATTTTCCCGACTTGGTTGTTTCAAGATAGAGCAAATAATCCCACTCTGTTGGGTCTTGGAGAGCATCAAGCTGTTGCTTGACTAAATCGGAAATTTCCGGACGATACACCATAATAATAACATTGTTGTGCTCAAGGTTGGGTACTCCCGACAGTACCAGTTTGCCGCCAGCACCATCAGAAGCAAAACAGGAGACGGGTGATTTAAACTCATCAACCTGCTTGCCAATTGAACGCAACGCTTTTGACAGCGGGTGACCTTGCTGGGTATTGACGTTCAGCGTAATGAGATCTTTTGCTGCTTTGTTACCAAAGACAAACTGGCGGTTTTTGTAAAAGATTATGCCAATCTCTTTGTGTGGGGCTTCGCGTAAAAATGAGCGTATACTTTCTTTATATTGATTCACTTCTTGATGCTTGTGATAGAGCTCTTTTTTGAGCTCCTTCTCTTGATGGAGTAACAGCTTTAAGTTTCTCGTTTTGAGCAGGTTTATAATATTGCCCAAGTAGCTGGCAAAGACGAGCATCTCATCACGTTCTGCGTTGCCGTAAAATTTATTTGGCTGTGCGTGGCGATCGACAATGATATAAGCGATCAGGTTATTCTTTTCATACAATGGCAAGAAGATATCTGCGTTGATCGTATCAAGGAAATGCAAGAATGATCTATTTTGCTCATTCGGTTCATGGAAAGCATTAAACTCAATTTCGTCATGAATTAATATTTTCGAGGAGTGCAGCTGTTCACACATCTGCTGCGTGTGCTGGCTTAAAAAGCCTTCGACAAGGACAATCGTTTTGTGTGATGGGAAGGTATCTGAATGGTTACCGCTCCAGTCCGATTTACGTATATAAAGACTCGTTTTATTAAGCGGTATCGTGAAGGCTTGTTTGAACAATGTTTGGGTAATATGCCCTAATTCGGGGTAGCTGCTTGCGTGGCTCAATTTCTCAAGCACGCCGGTAAACTCGTCGATAAAATTAAAGCGTGCCAATGATTTTACGTGGCGGTTGAAGTTTAGAAAGCGGAAGGCGATAGCTTTTCGTGCTGAGTAGTAGACAGCAAGGGTGAGCAATATGGTAGAAATACCCACGGCGCTGTAGTTGTTGGTTGTCCAGCCTGGAGAAAAGGTGAGTGGGAATGTTTGTAGCAGGTCTGATACCCAGATAGGTACTATTAAGGCCGATGTAAGCACGGTGATCTGTTTTTTGAGAATGCGTGGCAAGTTGCCTGAGCGTATTTTATGAATGACGAAGAGAAGGCTCGGGATTGTCACGATTAGCAGAGTGAAGTAACTTTCCGCGCTTCGTACGTAAAACTCTAAAAGAGATCGTTGTTCTTGATGTAGACAGTTAAAGTCGCCAATCGCTAAACACACAGCAAACAGGAAGAAGCTCGCACTTATAGCCATTGAGACAATCTGTCTGACGTTAAACTTCTTGTCTTCACTGACCATGTTTTCAATAAAGAGTGCTAGTGCTTGATATTGTAAGGCAACCAGACCCCAGGTGATGCGCATCATAAAAAGATAGGGGCGGTAGTCTGAATGAGGAAACCATAGCACTCGGGCTAAGTGGAAGATCCAGGTGAGGTCTTGCGTCATATAACAGGCAAGAATCACCATTAACAGCGTGCATTCTCGATGAGCAGTGATCTCCTTTTTAATTTTTAATGATGCTAATTTGCAAAAAATACCAAGTTTGAGTACAAAAAATATCGTATTAATAATGAGCAGAAATTGTAAATTTTCGAGGATGGCAAAGCCTGCATGGAAGATATCAAATATATTTATCATGATATATTGAACTCGATTGTTACAATAAGTATACTAAAGATCGTCTTTTTTATAGTGTCGCCATTTTATACGGAGTTTTATATGTCGAAACTGTTTGCCAGGCTGTGCAGGTTTGATCTCATAAGCCTATATGCGCTTGTGATAATCGTTGCCCTAGAATGGCCACCAGGAAGCTGAGCCCACCATAATACTCCAAAAAACAGTATACCAACATGGTTGGCAGTTGCATAGGTGGCTGAAGCATGAGTAGTTCTGAAGATTTAGGCGTCGACCATCGGCGGCGGGCCATTCGCATTATCCACGTACTGCGAGAGGCTACACGGCAGATGGTCGAGCCTGCAAGTGCTACCATAGTTGCCCGCTATGGTAGAGATCCCTTTCTGATCCTTATAGCCTGTCTTTTGAGCCTGCGTGCTAAAGACACGGCCTCGTTGCCCGCCTCAATGCTCCTTTTTGAACATGCCCGTACCCCTGCCGCTATGAAGGCACTACCTCTGGAACGCATCGAAAAGCTTATTTACTCTGTCGGCTACTATCGCCGCAAGGCAATCACGATTCACGCGGTGTGTGACGCTTTGTTGCGCCAGTTTGACGGTGTCGTACCCAACGCTGAGGCAGAACTGCTGAGCTTGCCGGGAGTAGGGCGTAAAACCGCAAATCTAGTCTTGGGAGAAGCTTTTGGTGTTCCGGCGCTTTGTGTCGATATCCATGTGCATCGTATATCCAACCGGCTAGGCTTGGTCAGTACCAAGACGCCAGCAGAAACTGAGCTGGTATTACAAAAAATATTACCCAAAGAGTATTGGATCGAATATAACAGTCTGCTTGTTATGTGGGGGCAGAATATCTGTGTGCCCCTAAGCCCGCGCTGTTCTCAATGCCCACTGGCCCAAACTTTGTGCCCACGTGTCAGCGTCACTCGCTCGCGGTAGAAGTTAGCTTTTACCAACATGAAAAATTGCGTAAAGGATCAAGAGATTATATCGTATGCTTCAGTTGGTTTTCGTTTTAAAATAAATACCTGTGGCGGGAATACAATATGCTTCATGTTGACGTAAAAATAACCGTGCTTATAGCGATTCTGTTAGTGTCTGCGCATCTGCTGCATGCGAGTCAAGCAGTGAAAACAGAGACAAAAACAAGCAGAAGGCAACAAGCATCGACTTATTGCTCTGCGCTACAATGCTGGTCACAGATGCCCTGCTTTCAACATCCACAACATAATGCGCGTGCGATATGGCATGATGCGCAGCGCTCGTTGCCTGATGATTTACTTTTTATGATTGGTGCCTATGCGCAATCAGAGCATACGCATGTTATAGAGAAGTATCCATTTGAGCGCACAGAAATGCGTAATAGCTTTCTTACTCTCATAGCTCCCTGGAAGAAGATCTATGTTCACGTTTTTAATGAGCTTCGGCCGGAGTGTTATATTGATGCCATGGCTTCTGTTGATGGTAGATCATGTAAAGTGCTCAAAGAGGGCGTCGATCTTGGCGACGACAGTACGTATACGAATATCCTCTGCGTTGATTCGAATGCTGAAAGGGTGGCAACTGTTGCTTTGACACCGGAACAGAAAGCATTTTTTAGAAAGATGAGCTTGCAACAGTGCAAAGCTATATGTCGCAAAGCGACGAGGAGCGATATTGACGTATTGCTCGATACAGACGGTGCACACCCGATCAAAGATTTGATGCGTTTAGCGCCTGCTCGTGAACATACGTTAGAGCAAGCGGGATTTTTGCGAAAAAAGCAGGTTGATGGAGTTACTACTAGCCTGGCCTGCCCGGCGTAGCTTGCCGAGCCTAATAGGCCCGGACAAGCAGAGACTGGCGGGGATGACCAAAGATGATGTTTTTTGTTCTATGAAAAAAGGTTCTTCTAGATAGCGTGTTGCTTGATATTACTTCGTCAATTCCTTTGCGCGTTCTACAAGCGCATCAAGCGTAAGACCGAATTCCTGTTTGCCATCAAGCTGGCGCAACGTGATGGTATTATTCGCCATCTCCTTTTTACCAACAACAAGCATCCATGGCGTTTTGGCAATCTGGGCAGTTTTGATTTTGCCAGCCAACGGATCGGACGTGTGGTCCATCTCCGTGCGTATGCCATGACCAGTAAGTGTCTGTACCAACTGTTGCGCATACTCACGTTGTTCGTCGGTAATGGTCAGCACGGTTGCCTGCACCGGGCAGAGCCAGAATGGCAACAACCCTTTGTAATGCTCAAGCAGGATGCCTAAAAAGCGTTCAAATGAGCCGAAGATTGCGCGATGCACCATAACCGGACGTTTGCGATCACCCGTTGGCGCAACATAGGTGAGATCGAAATTTTCTGGCATAAAGAAGTCGACCTGAATCGTGCCACACTGCCATGTGCGGCCCATAGAATCTTTAATGTGAAACTCTATTTTCGGTCCATAAAAGGCACCTTCACCTTCACAGATGCTGAACGACACATTCGATGAGGTCAGACCATTTTTGAGTGCTTGCGTTGCGGTATCCCACAGTTCGTCGCTGCCCATTGCATTATCTGGACGGGTTGCAACACGTACTTCAATATCGTTAAAGCCAAATTTTGCCAGCACTGTGTAGACCATGCCGATGGTTGAGGTTACTTCAGCCTCTATCTGTTCTGGTGTGCAGTAAATATGTCCATCATCTTGCGTAAATTCGCGCACACGAAACAGGCCATGCAACACGCCTGATAGTTCAAAGCGGTGCACTTGCCCAAATTCAGCAAGGCGCAATGGCAGCTCGCGATATGAGCGAGGGCGGTCACGATAGATGATGATAGAGCCAGGGCAGTTCATCGGTTTCAGTGCGTAGGTAGCGTCTTCCATGGTAGAGAAGAACATATTTTTTTTGTAATGCGCATAATGGCCAGATTGCTTCCAGAGAGATTCATTGAGCAATGCTGGTGTGGCGATTTCTAAGTAGTTACGTTCTTCCAGCAAACGGCGAATATAGTTGGTCATCAGATTGAGAATCAGTTTCCCTTTAGGATGGAAAAAAGGAAAACCGACCCCTTCGTCATGAAACGAAAAGAGATCAAGCTGTTTGCCCAACTTGCGATGATCATACCGTAAAGCATCTTCGCGCGCCTGTTCATAGGCCGCAAAATCTTCGGCGCTATAAAAGGCGGTACCACTGATGCGTTGTAATGGCTGGTTGTTGCGATCGGCGCGCCAGTAAGAGCCAGAAATGGCTAACAGTTTAAAATGTTTTACATCACCGGTGCTTGCAACATGTCCACCACGACACAGGTCATAAAAATCACCTTGCGTCGCTAGTCCGACCGTATCGCCAGGAATCTGATCGATCAGTTCAAGCTTAAATGGGTTATCTTTATACAGTTCACGTGCGCGCTCTTTACTGATCTGTTCATGCAGCATGGGTAGATTGCGTTTTGAGATTTCATGCATACGCGCTTCTATCAGCGGCAGATCATCTTCTTTAAAATTGCCACCTACGGGAAGGCAGTCATAAAAAAATCCCTCAGTCGTTGCAGGCCCAATAGTGAGCAGCGTTGAGGGAAACAGTTCACAAACCGCTTGAGCAAGAACATGTGCTGCAGAGTGACGAAGGACTGAAAGATCTTTAGATCCTGCCATTGGAAGCCTCAAAAGCGTAGTTGTTTGCTACGCGTGAAAAAGGGTAGTAAGGTAACCATATTCATAATACAAAAAGCTAGTGTAGCATCAATGATTGGTTAGTACAGAGTTGGCTGGTTGTTCGAGGTTTGTCGCTCAGTAAAATTACTCTTTTACACCGCACGTGAAAAGCTCTATTGTATCACGTGAGAAAAGAAGAGCCGTTGTTTTATAAAGTAAGGATACATGGTCTATGAATGAAAAATTATATATTCTTGACACGAACGTGCTGCTCCATGATCCGCGAGCACTATTTGCCTTTGCAGATGCGCATGTCTGTATACCGGGCGTTATGATAGAAGAGCT
Source organism: Candidatus Babelota bacterium (assembly GCA_018266085.1). Classification (GTDB taxonomy): domain Bacteria; phylum Babelota; class Babeliae; order Babelales; family Vermiphilaceae; genus JAFEAZ01. Next base: position 64,127 of record JAFEAZ010000028.1, on the reverse strand, counting down.
TGATAGTTTCAAGCGAGAAGGCACCGATAGAGGACGGAGTGCACGTCTTGTTATACGATTGCTCGATGAATTGCGTGCGCGTGGTTCATTAAGTAAAGGTGTCCCGTTGGACAATGGCTCAACGTTGCGCGTCGTTTTTTTAGATGTCGATACTAAGTACAAGATTCCCTTCGCTTTAGATATCAATGACAACCAAGCGTTGCTCACGGCGTATACCCTACAAAAGCAGGGTTTTGATGTTCGCTTCGTGACCAAAGATCTTAATGCGCGGATTAAAGCGGATGCATTGGGTATTGCTGCTGTCGATTATGTCACCGATCATACGAGTGAAGAATCATTTTATCATGGCTGGGTACGGATACCCGTTCCTGCCGTACAGCTCACCAAAGATAATCCTGAGCAGCTGCAGACAGCCATTGAACAGTATGCATTAGTACCAAACCAGTTTGTGCTCCTTGAAAGTCAGCACAATCCGCACAACTATCAGATTTTTCGCTATCTAGGGCATCACAAATTTGCCCCCGTCTTTGACCCTGAGTTCCAGTGGCCATTTAAAGCACGTAACCCGCAGCAGCTTATGGCGCTTAATCTCATGCTTGATCCTGCCATCGAACTGATTACCCTCTTTGGCCCTGCCGGTACGGGTAAAACGTTCCTTGCTTTACTGGCGGGGTTGCATCAAGTTGTTGTTGATGATATCTATCAGAAAATGCTTGTTGCTCGTCCCATTGTTCCTTTGGGCAAGGATGTCGGTTATTTACCGGGTACGTTGGAAGAAAAACTGCATACCTGGATGTTGCCGGTCTTTGATAATATGGAGTTTATTTTTCAATCGGCTGCTATGGGCAGGCATATGCAGGCGCTTGAACATGAATCGCGTGATGGCTACCATGAAGCGCACCGCGGCACGCATAACCGTCGTGAGCGCCGACAACGTTTTTATCAACAATCAAAAGGGCATCACGGCAACCAGCATTATCACAAGGGTGGTAGTCAGTATCATCATGAAAGCTCAACGGGCATCACCGCGCTTGATGATCTGATAGAGAAGGGGAAAATAAGCCTTGAGGCGATTACCTACATGCGTGGACGGTCGATTCCGTATCAATATATCATCATCGATGAAGTGCAGAATTTAACGCCGCATGAGGTAAAGACGCTTGTGAGCCGTGTAGGGCAGGGGAGCAAGATCGTTCTTGCAGGAGACCCGTATCAGATCGATACGCCCTATTTAGATTTTAGCAGTAATGGGTTGGTGGTCACGAGTGAAAAGTTCAAGGGGCAGGATCTTTTTGGATCGGTGTACCTTGAAACGACTGAACGCAGCCGCTTGAGCCAATTGGCTACTGAGTTGTTGTAAACATAAATCAGTCATAGATTCTTACCAAGTCATCCTCGGCAGTCTCTGCTTGTCCGGGCCATTAGGCTCGGCAAGCTACGCCGGGCAGGCCAGGCTATCAGTCGACATCCTCAACAGCAGGTGTCAGATCTATTGGTTGAATTCTTCGCGTTGGTAAGAGTCTTAGTACGTGTTTTCCAGTGAGATCATGCATTCTTTTATCATATGTTTGTGTTAGATTCTTAAGCTCTTCAGCTCTGCTTTTTGCTAGAGCGGTCTGCTCTTGTAGATCTTCTTTGGTTGTATGGCTTTTATCATAGTTTAGCCATAGCTTTTTGAGCTCTGCTTTTTCAAGAGCCATAGAGTCAGAGAGTTTTTTGAGATCTCTCTCATGCTCTCTCGTGTGCTGTATTGCTTTTTTTTGATTGTCTAATTCGCGTAACGTATGTGCAACAAATTTTGCTTGCTGCTCTGTAGAATATGTGTCGAATATATTTCTTAGTTCATCTTCTTTGGCGACAATATCAAGTGTTTTAATTCTAGGATTTCCTACAGTATCTTGTATGTAGGCTGTTGACAAGGTGTCAAACATTCTTTTTATTTCGGCAGGCTTTTTAGATTGTAATAAGGATTGGACGAGGTGAGCGGTTTCAACGGTTGTCTTAGCCTCCATTATACCATAGAGTGCTTCAGAAAATTTGCCGATATGCCGCTGAGCTGTAGGATTTTGATGCATTGTGTGGCTTGCAGGTATAACCAACAAGCTTGTCAGCGCTAGGAACAATGTGATAGGAGTCTTCATGCTGATTGTACCTCTTGTAGAGAAACTGCACATATAAAAGCGCTTTGTATTAAAATCAATTATAATTCAATTTGTATGCATTCGTCAAGTTTCCAGCCTGCGGCGGCTGCTGCCAGGGTAGAGCTTGAGAAAAGATCAAAGAAAAAGGGAGCTTTTGATGGAGCCCCCTCGTAGTACAGTGAGATTAAGCGTTTTTGCAGGCTTAAGGTTCGCCCGTTTAATCGCGGCGCTGACGTTTTGCTTGTACGTATGTTTTGTGCCCTAAGCCATTACTGCGTTGACGGAGCTTATCTATGCGATCGAGTCGCTTTTTTACATCCTCCAGCTTGCTTAGCCTCTCGGCCACCATTTTGCGCGTTTCCTCTACAAACTTGCAACAGGTTTTTAAGAGATCATCAACGCCTAGTAACTCTCGTCTGAACTGCTTTTTTTTTGTCTTAAACTCTTTGCGCAAGATAGCAGCAAATTTTTGTTTTTTATACTCTTTGTCCGCTCTTTGAGCGCCAAGTATTATGCTTATAGATCGTGGGCATTTAGGCTCTGGCTTGAGAGTTAGCACCGGCCCAACATCTTTGGAGGCTTTCGATGATGGCAGTTCTGCCGCCTTTGTTGCGCAACTGATGAGCACAAGTGTCGATATGATGATAGGGGTTATAGTTGGATTCATAAAATATCCTTAAATGTTTGATTTTACCGATTTGGCGTCATACAAAATAAGAAGTCTTATGTTATTGATTTTTAGCTTCGCATTGCTCATGCAGAGCGATTTGTTCATTTAGCAGATTTTCTAATTGTGAGGATGTCTTCAGAAATAGCCCGCTGAAGAGCAGAAATTTATGCCTCTGTTTTCCGTACTGAGCAGTTAGGTCTTCGCGTTGAGCAATTAAGGCTTTTTTTCTATCTGCGTCTTGTTCTATGCCCAGTTCTTCTTGTTTAGTGTACAGTTCTATGAGCAAACTTAAAGCGGTTTGATGCGTTCTGTCAATAATTACTGCTTGCTCAGAACAGCGTATTTTAATAACTTCTTTTTCGGCACGTTCATTAGCGTCGACTGCGGAGCTTGGCAAAAAAGAGGTCAAGAGAATCACACCTGGGAGCATTAGTTGTTTTAGTTTCATACAAGTAGGATGCCTTTGCGTTGCTTATTGGCTCTTTATTTAGACTTCTTATCGGTTAAGTATAATTCAGATTGAATGACTTGTAAAGACTGGCAGGACAGGGTAGGATAAGGGGCATTATTCGCCTTTTAAGTAAGGATACTACTCTATGCATAATGCCAAAACATTTAAGCGGTCACTGTTTATTTTCAGGCGGGACTTGCGTTTGTATGATAATCATGGCCTGGCGCAAGCGATACGTGGCTCGCAGCAGGTCGTGGCCTGTTTTATCGTTGATCCAAAACAGGTTGGGCCTGGCAACAACTACCGCAGTGATGCTGCAATACAGTTTATGGTAGAGGCGCTTAAAGATCTTGATGCGCAATTGCATGCGCAATCTGGGCGTTTATACCTTTTTTATGGCGATCCGGCCGATTGTGTCGACACCATTATTACTGAGGCATCGATCGATGCTGTTTTTTATAACCGAGATTACACACCCTTTAGCCAGAAGCGTGATGCGGCTCTTGCAACAATCTGTGCTGCACGTGGTGTGGCGGTAGTTGTCTGCAATGATCTGTTATTACAAGAGCCCGAGATGGTAAAGACTGGTAGTGGCACACCGTACAAAACATATACGCCATTTTTTAAGGCAGCGCGCATGGTGCCCGTGGAAAAGCCGCATGAACAGCCCGATGCGCATTGGTATACCGCTGCTATTACGAGCGCACAGAAAAAAGATCTCTATACACAGCTCGTGCCGGAGCGCACTACACAGCTGCTGGTACGCGGAACTCATCAAGAAGCAGAAGAGATACTCCATTCGTTGAGACAGTTTGCGCATTATGCCACCGAGCGCAACATCCCTTCGCTTGCCACGACACATCTGTCTGCGTATCTCAAATTCGGTCTAGTGTCGATTCGTCAGGCCTATTATGCGCTCATCAAAGCGGTTGGTGTGCATAATCCACTCATTGCTCAGCTCTATTGGCGCGATTTTTTTACGCACATGCTCTTTCACAACCCAAAGCTTTTGGGGCATGCAGGCGTCGAGCGGTATGATGATCTGCGCTGGAGCTATGATAAAGAACAGTTTCAAACATGGTGTGACGGCATGACCGGCTTTCCGTTGGTCGATGCTGGGATGCGCGAATTACGTGCCACCGGGTTTATGCATAACCGCGTACGCATGGTGACCGCATCATTTCTAGTCAAAGATTTACAGATCGATTGGCGGTGGGGTGAGCGGTATTTTGCACACAACTTGGTTGATTATGATCCTGCAGTGAATAATGGTAATTGGCAATGGGTAGCATCGACCGGCACCTGCTCACAGCCCTATTTTCGCGTTTTTAACCCATGGGTGCAGCAGAAGAAATTCGATCCTGATGCTGAGTATATAAAAAGATGGCTTCCTGAGTTGGCCGATGTGCCAGCTGGGCAGATACATACGCTTTTTAAAGCGACCAGCCCTATTGTGCCAACCTACCCATTGCCGATGCTTGATCACGCAGTGGCTGCACGCAACGTTATAGCGACCTTTAAAAAACTTTAAGCTTCCATGCGCAGCACTTTGGCGATCGTGATGGACCCGATACGTGACACAGGGATCCAGCTTGCAACAAAGCCGAGCAGCAGGGTGACGGTAGCTACCAGCAGCAGAATCGACCAGCTCATCTGTATCGGTAAATGGGACACGTAGTAGGCATCCGGTAAGGTAATAAGCGGGTAGCGATCAAGAAGAAAGCCGACGATCGTAGCGGCACTAAGTCCACCCAGAGCGCCTGCGCAGCTGATGGCCGTGCCCATGATGAGAAAAATAGTTTTTATGGCAGCGTCGGACATGCCCATCGCTTTGAGCATGGCGATATCGGCTCGCTTGTGCGTTATCTGCATAAAGAGTAGCGAAATAATATTCATACTGGCGACAAGAGTGATGAGTGCTAAAATTAAAAACATGCCATATTTTTCGAGCTTCAGCGCTGCAATGAGTGCTGGATAGAGCTCCTGCCACGAAAATACGTCAAGCCTCAAACGTTGCTGTAACCGGTCGATCGTTGCCTGTTCATCGGCTGCTGGCACCAGTGTTAGACCGATGTGGGTTGGCTCAGTATCAAAGAGCGTTTGTAAAAAATCGAGCGAGCAGAGCGCCATGGCGGAATCGAATTCGTCGATGCCACTATCAAACATGCCACCCACCTGGGCTGCAGTCTGTTCAAGAGCAAGCTTGCCGTGACGTGTTTGGTGCTCATGTGTGTACAACAGGTTAATCGTATCACCAACGCCAACATGGAGCTCTTGTGCCAGTTTTTTACCAAGAATAAGCTTGTTGCCTTTCAATGCCTCTACAAAGGTTACCCCATGCGTTGTGACAAAACGTTTGGCTATTGTTGCTAGCGCTGCTTCTTGCTCAGGAATAACACCTTTGAGCGCTGCGATGGTAAAATCGGTAGCAACGTCGTTCGTTTCCATAATAACTTGTTGCGTATCGCTCGGGCTGTATGCGACTATTTCAGGAAACTCCTGAGCAAAGATGGTGCCAAGTGCCGAGACATTCAAATAATCGCCTGAGGATCGTATGCTGATTGGTGCATGAATGCCGCGTAATTTTTCATGAGTGACCTTTTCAAACCCTTGCATAATCGCCAGGACTAAGGTGAGTGCAAAGGTACCTATAAAGACACCGCCAAAACAGATACGTGCCATGCTGTTGATACTTCGTTCTGTATGAGCACTTTTTACATAACGCCATGCGAGTAGCAGTGGAACTTTGTTCATACGGTGCGCCTTTATTTGGTAGGGATGCCTTGTAAAATGTCCGCCTTTTTTTTAGGCTACGCTTGATACTGTATACAAGTTTAGAGCTTAAGCATACACTACACAACGAGCAAGCTCTCTCGTGAAAAAAAAGGAATATGATGAAACGAATACGGATAGCATGTGTAGCGTATAGCTCTCTGTTGCTAACACTTTCTGGTTGTTGTCGTATGGGAGATTGGCACAAGAATACTTTTTACCAGGGTGAGCCTGTTGAGCAGTTTACTAAAGAGCCGCAGTCATATATTCGTTCATTATATCTATATGATCAGTTGTCCACCGTATGCCTTTTTGATGCGTTATGGTTGTCGGGCGCTGTGCGTTCTGCATATGTATCTGCGCATGCACTCAAGGCTGGCAAAGGACAGGAGTTTCGTAATAATTTCTTGCGGCGGCAATTAGAAGAGAATAAACATTTTATTACGTTTTATCTTCTGTCGAGCGTTGCTCATTTAGATGAAAAGGATGCTGAATGGTCCTTTTCATTACGGGTGAAGGATCAAGTCTATACACCGTTGGACATGAAAGTGGTCTATTTGAATCCAGAGTATATTTCCTTCTTTGGTAAAAAATATAATCATTTCAAAACAGTCTATGAGATAAAGTTTAACGCATTAACGGTCGATGAAAAACCTATTCTCGATAGTACGGTGCAGGACATGGCATTATGCATACGTTCGTTGTCTAAAAAGATGGAGCTTGCGTGGCATATTCCTAATGTAGAAAAAATGCTGCCGGCGACTGAGGTCGTAGCTACCAGCGTGGCTCCATGAAGATTGCCGTTGGCGCTGACCATCGTGGTTTTGCGCAGAAACAGTTTGTACAGCAAGCGATCAGTAATGTTGCGTGGATCGACGTGGGCGCTTGTGATGAGGTGCGCAGCGATTATCCCTTATTTGCGCATGCGGTCTGCTCATTGATACAGGCAGGATCTGCTGAAAAAGGACTCTTGCTTTGTGCTACCGGTGTTGGTATGGCCGTTGCAGCTAACCGCTTTGCCGGCATCTACGCAGCCGTTGCGCATACTGCTGAGCTTGCGCGGTTGAGCGTTGAGCATGACAACATTAATGTCTTGGTGATACCGTCCGATTATATTTCGTGTGATGAACTTATTGCCATCGTTACGGCCTGGAATAGTGCACAGTTTTTAGGTGGCCGCTATCAAGAGCGCATTGCGTTGATTGATGCATTAGGCGGCGTTATGGACAGGCGATGATGATAGGTCGTGTGAAAAATAGGCCGTAGAGAAAATCGTTAAGCTACACACCAAAAGACTAACCCCGGGTCATTCCCGAGAAATCGGGAATCCATCATTGCATATCAGAGGATTTACTCAAAGGTTATCTGGTGTTGCTTTGCAAAGCGATGAGTTCTCCTTCAGTCAACTTTGTAAGAAGCCTGGCCTGCCCGTCGTAGCTTGCCGAGCCTGATGGCCCGGACAAGCAGAGGCGGGATCCCCGTTTTCACGGGGATGACCAAACTGTTTTAGAGTCAAATTTCTTAATGATTACGCTGCTGCAGCGGCGACCGTCTGCGTATCTTCTTCCATCTGTTTAGGATTCATTGCATACGCAATAACCTGTTTAATCTCATCACCAGTGAGGATTTTCTCTGCCATCAATACGCGGTGCAAGAGTTCAAGTGCAGGGCGGAATTCTGTCAGTAGTTCCGTGACATCCTTCTTGCACTGCTCTTTAAGCAGAATGGCTTTCTGTATCATGCAGTTTTTTTGCTCTTCAGACATTTTTGCCAGTGCATTACCCGGTGCAATCATATGCAACGCTAAAAGACCCGCTTCGTTTTCATCTTTTATATTATAGCTGTAGGTGCTTGGTGCATTAAACAGAAGCTCTTCAGCAACAAAACCTGCCAATAACTCTTGAATAAGTGCCTTGAATTGATGAGCGTGTCTGTTGTCATACTCATGCGGGTTAAAGCGATCGTAATAGTTGTAGGTGCAGAGTTTGCCATATTCTATAGCAGGCGGTGTTTCACGGTCTTTTGGTAGGGCGAGGGCCATACCAGGTAGCTCTTCATTCCGTTTAGCCATATAGGGCAAGATAGTAGCACGCGCTATGCCACGCTCGAGCAGGTCGCTAAATAGGGTTGCTGCAAGCGCTTTGCCAGCAATATGTGCAGAGATCAATGATAATTCTTGAGGTGATTGTTCTGAGCTGCTCGTGAACAGAACAGAACGGAATCGGTAGTCAAGAACCCGATAGATATGCTTTTCTTGTAAAAGCTGCTTTTCGAGCTTTGCGTCCATAGCGGCAAGATGGATAAGCCCTTCAATATTAGCGTATGACAGGTGATCAGTTTCTAATACCAAGCGTTCAATATCGAACTGCTTAATGTCAAAGGCGAGATTGCTCAATTTTTTCGTTAAAAACTCTTTACGATCAAGCTTTTTTGGCAGTTCAAATTCGATATGAGTACCGAGACGACCGTCACGGAATAATGCTTTGTCGCAGTGGGTTGGGCAGTTGGTCGCTGTCATGATAACGACCGGCTTGGTAGGGTCGGATTTAAAGCAGGCGTTAATCTCAACCAAGAATTCAGCAAGCTTTTGCGCATTGGCTGTTCGTTGTAGTTGGAGCAGGTCGAACTCATCGATAAAGAGTATGCATGGCGCGAGCTGTTTTGCTTCCTGCATGAGATCACGAATGTTACCACTGAGCAACCAAGAGGCTTGCAGTGAAAAGAAGTTGAACTTGTCAGGGTTTTGGCCTGCGTTTTTAAATGCTTCACGTATTGAGCCGCACAGACATTCAACAATGAAAGTTTTGCCGTTGCCTGGATCACCCGTGAAAATGTAACCTAAATCGGGCACTCTGCCCGCTCGCACTGCTGCCTCTGGATCAAGGAAGAAAGGAATCAGTTTGCTGAGCCATTCTTTTGCTTGTGTGAGCCCTGTTGCGTCGGCAAAGGTCACTTTTGGAATGATCGTTTCACCACCTTCGATTTTTTTGGTTGCATGCGCACCACCTTTAAGAAAGTTTGCCAGCTGCTTGGTTTTCATATCAGCCGATGCACAGAAGTTTTTCCAAACGCTCCATGATGGTAATGCAGTACGAGCGCACAGCCACAAGAATAATGACGGTGTGCCAAAGCATAAACTTTCAAGGTGGCCCACGTGTCCTATAGGATGCGTTTTATGATACCCATCATAATCGATATCGCCTCGCTTGGTTCTGATTGGGTAGCCAAAGCCTGCCGTTGTACGCAGGTGGTATAGGAATTTTTTATAGAGCGTGGTGGCGTATGAATCTGCCTTTGGCTTAGCATTAGTATCTATGATTTTGTATTTATCGACTGAAATCTCGTTCCCTGCGTCATCTCTGATGTAATCAAATGTTTCTGGATGGCGACCGCGGTGTGGGTTGGGAATAACAGGATCAGTAACATTAAGACCGTCTTGCGCGGCCTGGCCATAATGAGGATTCTTTACCTTGAAATCCTTTTCGAGTGCAAGATCTTCAGGTGTATGGTCGAGGTACGAAAATTTATAAGCAACTAAGCTTGCCAGCGCTGCAGCAGACAAGGCTAATTCGCTGGTGGTGCCGATATAGGGAAACGCAGGAGCCAAGAGATTGTATTTATTGCCTGGCTGCACGATATAGGAATCAAAAAGGCGGTATGCTTTATTATACCAAGAGATGCCAATCGATTGAGATGATGATTTGAGCTTGGTCAACGCATCGGCATTTTTTTTGATCTGAGCATCCAATTTTTCAGAGCCATCTATAAGGGTGCTGCCGCGTGTAATGGCTGCTTCAAGATCAAACGGGGCAACTTCTTTACAGTTGTTGTTGATCGCTGTTTGAATGTGGTCGATAAAAGCGCTTGTGGTAACGCTCAGACTCGCTATATCTTCAATTGTTGTCAGGAGATGCAACCTTTGTTTTAATGCTTCCATGCAGATGGTTATTGCTTGCAGTGACTGAATGGTCTCTCGTTTATTGGTAACGGTGATACCATTGTTGACAACGATCGCCTGAAGATCCGATACTACCATGATAAGCTCTTGTAGTTGACCGGCAAGCAGCCCGAGGCATGCATCAAATGCTTCTTGCGCAACAGCATTCTTTTGCTGGAGGCTCACTTGTTCGTTATTTTCATCAAGCTTGTTCTCGCTTGCCGATATCTGAGCTATACTACCGATCATGCCTATGGCGAGCATGATTGAATAAATCCTATTTGTAGCGATCATAAAAGGCCTTTTGGTTAAAAACGTTGCATTAGTCTTTCTGGCGATGCTTTATAGTCGTACATAAAGCATAATAATTATGGCTCAAAATATGCAGTTTGTCTAGTCGGTTGAGTGGTGTTTCTTATATAACAAGCCTGAAGGAGTGGCAATGGTACCATCTTTTGATTCCTCGAGAACGATCGTGCGCATAATGGGTATGACCGTTATAATGGCCTTATTTGCAGGTTCATATCTGGGCGCTTCCCGCTACAAGAACGGTAAAATTGAGGAAGGAGCGCATGCTGTTATTAGGCTAGACAATGCTTACGGGAAGAAAAACCTTGCACAAATAGTAATTATTGGCTCGGGGCCGGCAGGCTTGACTTCCGCTATTTATGGCCGGCGAGGAGGCTTAAGAACGGTTGTTATTGAAGGGAATGAACCGGGCGGGTTGCTGACCAAAACAACCAAGGTTGAAAACTGGCCAGGAGAGGCTTCTATTTTAGGGCCTGATCTTATTGATAAGATGCATGAGCAGGCAAAGGGGCTTGGCGTTGAATTTATCAGCGATATGGTAGAGAAGATCGATACTACTGTTTGGCCCTACCAGGTTACCACCCAAGATGGTACCGAACTTTTGGCTATGAGTATTGTTATTGCTACAGGAGCGACGCCTACCAAGTTGGACATTCCCGGAGAGGCTGAGTATTGGGGGCACGGGGTGACGGCCTGTGCAGTCTGTGATGCGCTCTTTTTTGAGGGTAAGGATGTTGTTATCGTCGGCGGCGGCGATTCGGCCATAGAGCAAGCATTCCAATTGGTTCCCCATGTCAAATCGGTGACTATGCTTGTGCGCAAAGAGAGTATGCGCGCTGCTGCACGTATGCAGGATCGCCTTAAGACTTCTGACAAAATAACCGTTGTGTATAACGTTGAACCTCGTGAAATCATCGGTGCAGACTATAACGAAGTTGATGCAAAGGGCAGAAAGCGTTCTGTCAAAAAGGTAACCCATATAAAACTACACGATACTAAAACGGGCAAAGAAAGGCTGATGCCTACCAGCGGTGTCTTTTTGGCAATAGGACATACGCCGAACTCTGTGCTTGTTAGGGATATTGTAGCCTGTGATGCTGCAGGCTTCGTTTTGGTTAAGGATCGCAGCCAGGCAACATCGGTGCGCGGTATTTTTGCCGCTGGTGAAGTGGAAGACAGGAAATATAAACAAGCAATCGTTGCTGCTGGTGAAGGTGCGTGTGCATCGCTTGATGCTTTGAATTTCTTGTCAGACATTGGCTATACCCCTGGCATGGATATGAAACAAGCGGCTCATGTAGAGGGCAAACAGCCATCACGTGAAGCAGGAGAGCTTAAGGAGATCGTATCTAAAGCTGAGCTTGATGAGCTGCTGGCTGTCTCAGAACTGCCGGTATTGTTAGATTTTTATACGCCGTCATGTGCTTCTTGCCCACGAATGAAGGTTGTTGCGGCTGAGCTAGCTGAGCAGGTGGAGGATAGCCTACGCGTCTATACGGTGAACGCTGAGGTAGCTGATGATCTGGTTGCCGAGTTTGGTGTCACTAAGGTTCCTGCCTTTGTCATTGTTGCGCTTGGTAAGGAGCCACGTATCTCCAATACAATTGCGTGTAAAAAGGATCTAGAGGCCTTTATTGCCGCCTATGGTGCGTAAAATAGGGTTCAATAGGTTATAAGGAGCAGTCGGTACGGTTGTATCGGCTGCTCCTTTTTGTGTAACAATCAGCTCTGGATAATGAGTTTCAGCATATACGTCCATGAAAGAGCATCTAGCGCTTTGTCTTGAGCTTTCTCAAAAATAATGTTGCAAATAGAAAAGTTGTTTTGCTACTCTCAAGTATGAAAAGAGTAGTAAAGCATATAAGCATGGAACGCCTATGAAGAGTATCATCTTAACCATTATCAGCGCTTTATTGATCAGCGGTGCTTGTCATGCCCTTGAAGATGAATTCGGTATACAGCAGGCTAACCAAGACACTATTCGAAAGGATATGTCGAATATACCAACCAGCTGCCGTTTCGTATGCTCAAACCCTTATGGGGCCTTGCTCGGTTGTGCTACTCCCGATGAATCTATTGAAGGGGCGACGGTAGAGCGCGTTATGTTGTATCCACGTGAAAATATGAACAGTGAGCATACGCTGAAACGTATGGGTATATTGGTTAAGTATCCAGATGCTGAGGCAACGGTCGTTATGTGCCATGGTTTCATGTGTAATAAATATGATCAAGTCTTTTTACGCCAACTCTTTACGCGTGGGCGCTATAATATTTTGAATTTTGATTTCAGGGCACATGGTGAGATGCATGATGGTCAAGTCTGTACGTTCGGTCGTGATGAACTCCATGATGTGTATGCCGCCGCTCAGTTTGTGAAAAACCACCCTGACCTTAAAGGTAAGCCAGTCTTCGCTTATGGTTTTTCAATGGGAGCCGTTGCTGCTATTGAAGCGCAAGCGCATGATGGCTCCTTATTTGATGCCATGATTTTAGATTGTCCCTTCGATTCGAGTGAAAATGTGATTAGGCGTTTATTAGAACGCGTAAAATTCACTATCTTTGGCTACAAATTTGGCCTGCCTGGCTGCTCTTTGTTGCAGCGCTATGCATTCCACCCGTATGTGCAAGCCTGCATAAAGAATGTTTTGAAAACGGTAGGGCATATGGACCCGCGTGGTACGGTTACCTATTTGTGTCCTGTAAGTCCTGCCGAATCGATTAAAAAAATTACCGTCCCCGTATTTTTTATCAACTGTAAGAATGATATAAAGGTACCGATTGAGGCTATTAGATCGCTCTATGACTACTGTCCATCGGCGTATAAACAGCTTTGGATCACTAATGGGCGCTGCCACTTCGATTCCTATTTTTATAGCCCTGAAAAATATACTGAGCGTGTGCGCGGTTTTCTTGAAGGGTATTTGACAGGACTTGCCCACAAGCAAGCACATCAAGAGATTATTGAAGATCAAGGCGAGACCTACAAAGGTGCTGTAGAAGAGATTAGATAGATCATCTTTAAAATCTGAGCATCCAGTGTCTGCTTGTAGCCTATACAATGTGGTGCATTGCATTCTGTTCTGAAATTACATAGACTGCCCCATCAAATCCTATGCCATGTTTGGACAGGAGGGTGGAATGTCTATGAATTTTAGACAAAAATCACGAGCAGCAAGAATAATATTATTGTGTTTAGGTTTGACTGTTGTTGAAAAAGGCTGGGTAGCAAAAACGCATCCTTTTGAGATTGGCGCTGTCGTTATTACGCAAGAGGCGCTCTATGCGCTTACGCTTGGCTGCTCAATGCTCTGGCGAGCGTGTATCAATTCTAATCACTCTGCCGTCGATCGCCTGTTACGATCAGATTTTTCTGATTTGGGGGTTCTACCTAGGCACGTTGCGCCTGACGGGCAGGAGTTTGACTGGATCACTCACACGCCAAGTATTGTTAAGCATGATACACAAACTTCTCGGGTCATTCCCGTGAAAACGGGAATCCAGTGTTCGCACCTTAGTAAAGCTTGTTATACAAATACCGATAACCCTTCATCTGCTCTAAGTAACCCATCGCACGTATCGTCGCATGTGCATGAAACTCCTATCAAACCTGTGCCTCTTGTACGCGCTTCACCTGCCTCCATCAAAAAAATAGAGCGCGTTGCCGATAAAGCACGTGCCGTTATATCACATGTCACGCAGGAGCAGGTAGTCCAAGCTACTTATGCTACGATTTCAGAAGCGGAGAAGGTTGCCTCACAAGAGTTAGTGCATCATGTCGCCGTCGATTGGCACAAACAAGTAGAATTCGCAAGCGCTGAGGCCATACGATCAGCGCAAGCAGATGCCTACAATCATATACTTACAGAATTGCGGGCATCGAATCCAGGATATACTTCAGAAACAGATCAATATGGTGGCGTTACCTATCGGGCGCCCAACTCACAATTTTATTGTTACCTCGGCCCGTCACGACAACAACATACCCACAGCCTTGCTAATGACTGTGCAGAGAATCGGCTACATGAGCAGATACAAATAGCTTGTGACCCTTATGCTCGCGCAGCTGTCGCGAATGAACTCTGTGGCTTTTTAAACAATGCTCACCGTCTCATCTATGGCACGCTGCTTGAGCGCATCGCAGCACTCATCCACCTTGGTGATTTTCGCATCACATTCAGCACCTTTGGCGATCAGCTGTATGATGTGCAAAAGCAGATATATGCTCGCTATGCGCACACCGATGGCAGTGTATGCATTGAAAGACTTTCGGACATGACCGATGCTCACACCATTATTAAAAAATATGTTACTCATCACAAAAAAGTTGCACCATTGTTTGAACAATCTTGTGAACATACACGATCTTCATGTCCTTCTGCGCTTATTAAGAAAAAGAAAGTTGACCTAAAGGCACTACGCAATAATCGCACCAACCAATGTTATAAAAATATGTTGGCTGCTTTTGCATCAGGCGATATGCACCGCGTTGAGCGAATAAAAAACAGCAGCAGCAAACATGGTGTTCAGATTGTGTATAAGCAGATACGCACCGTGTACAATACCTGCGTTGCTCAACAAGAAGCTTTACTAAAAGATCAATATGGCATCATACACTTCAATCTTCCGGTTACTCAGAGAGATCCTTTGTTTACGGCTCTTTCAGGCCATGACCGGACGCATTTGTATAATAATCCGCAAGCGCTTGCCAGTTTTAATGATGCACTACTTATGCGCAATCGCTATAAACAATCTTTGCACAGAGCATGGAATATTTCTCAAAATGTTGATCCAGTTGTGCATCAGGCACTCTATGCGCTGGTAGATTGCGGCACCATACCAGAGCGTATTGACAAGATTCATGAGCTCGTGAGTGATCAGAAACTGGCACCAAAAGAGCGGCACGTGTTGATGCAAGCGTTATTCTTGCCTAACGGTATCATAAAAGATTTTGCTGAATATGACCGTGCGAAATTGCTAAAAATGCCAGCGATAATTTTGGAAAAAGAGCATGCGCAGACACGCCTGCTTCTGAATCGCTTGGTATACGCAGAGCGAGTGTGTGCGGATGAGCAGATTCAGGATACATGTGCTGCAGCCATAGAATGCATTCAATATGCTGTTGCTGCAGATCATAAAGAGCACTCTGCTCTTTATATCGAACAAGCACAATCATTGTATGATCACATACATAATCCAACAGATGATGAAAAAACATTAGGAATATGTGGCACAGGCAAGCAGGAAAATATATCACTCCCTGATAGTAAGTGCTTACCAGGCATGGGAGATGTACACCAAAGCATATCTCATTGCCCAAGTGATGGATCTCAAGATCGTATCGAAAAAGAGAAAATGCGCGACTTAATCCATAATCCTGACACTATACCAGATCCAAAACCATGCGGATTTGCAGGACAAACTTTGCCAGACTTTGGATCTAATGATATTCCGACTACTGAAATCGATATCCCAGAGGGCAAAGGTGAAGGTATAGAAAAAGGTAAAGAAGAAATCGGACAAGCAGATGATCCCGTTGTAAGTGGTATAGAGAAAGGCGCATCTCATGGCACAATTCCAGTTCAAAGTGATAATTCAGATAACACGGTAGCAATAAACACCGAGATCATTATTGCTACTATTGAAAACCAAGAACAAATAGTCAAACCAAATCCGCTTGCTAACATCAAATACACAGACAAAGTACGCAGGCAAATGGCATCTGGGGATTATCATGGCTTTCCCCTGAGTGTCGATTCCTTTGGTTCTGAAGGACAGATATCAGAAATAAAAGGAGGGGATGGCATTGTTAGAACGAAAGTTACAATTGACGGTGGATTTATAAAAAAAGATGGCGTCTTCGAATATATTATAGAGAGTGATGGTTTCACCTGCAATCACAGACTATTTAAACCCAAATCAATGGAATAAATACAATGATTACCATCTTGCCTAAAAAATTTATAGCTAGTTCCTATTCTTTACAGCACCTTGGTATTAATGATGCGGCATGGACCTATAATGACATAGGGAATGTAATAGAATATTTAGCACAGCATAATTATATAATTTTGGGTGGTGACGTGTATCGTCTCAATGGTAACGTACCAGAATCAACATATGATTCATGGTATACGAATAAAACGAATGTGGACAATGTAATTGCCAAAGCTAAATCAAAAGCCATTGATTATATTAATAATTATCATTTGAGAAATGGAGATCAATATCTCTATTCGCTCGTGTTTGAAAAACAATTGTAAGGAGTTCATGAACTGGCGGGAACAAGTAGCGCAACTGGAACACGAAGGTAACTTTGACATCGCAGTTTTTTTACTGGAAAAGATAATTCAGGAACATGCAGATGAGATGGACGCATACATAATCTTATTGCATCGATTTACGGATTCGATCCTCGAAAACCCTTGTTATTGGTCAAATGTTTCGGCGGATCCTCTGAAAAAAATTAAAGAGGAATATTACGACGATAAAATTGAGCATGATTACAGAGAAAGAGCGCAACATTGCTTTGATGAGTCGTATGCCCGATTTTCTGACAACCCAGAATATTTATACTATGCCTCAAGGCTTCTACTCCACGCATACGATTTTATGTGCATGAAGGTCAAAGAGAGCCTACTGATTTCTATGGAGACAAAAGCAAGAGCTAGCGGCTATAACAGTTTCATAGAGCAAAGTTCTCCAAAAAACGAACATGACGCTGAATGGGCGAAGCGTATCCTCAATGATCCATCCATTCAAGAACAGTTAGCAACAAAAGGCGCCGCAGCTGAATATGTCATTGGCAGAGAAGTATCCTGGGCAAAAAAAATTTTGGAAGACGCCCATAAAGACAAAGCTGAGAGCAAATAACGGGTATTCAATGAATTGGAAGAAAAAACTACACGAATTAGAAGAGGCTAAATCCTGGATGGAAGCTATAGAGTTCATGCAAAGGACAATAAATGAACATCCTGACTCTGTGGATGCATATCTTTTCCTTAACTATCTCTTAGCTAACATGATAAGCGAAGAACAGGGCTGGGGTATGGGAGATGAAAATAAACGCAACTACATAGTCGATTTACTCATAAAATATATTGACGAATCTTATGAAAAATTCTCTCATAATGCTGAGTATTTATTCTATACAGCTAAAATATGTGGCTATGCTGACTGGTATCTTAGCTGGTATCTTCGAGATGAAAATAGAGACTACAAAGCTATGTTCGAGAAGGCCATCGAGTTAGACCCAGACAATCTCTTTTATAAACAGATATATCTTACACATATATATGAAAGCACTCCGATGAAAGAACCTCGTGACATTGAATTTGCAAAAAAAGTACTCGCACAAGATCCTTCAATTAAAAAAATATTTGATGAAAAAGGCGCTTTAGGAGAATCTGTTTGGTGGAGCCTTACATACAACAGTAGGGAGGTATTAGGATTGCCGAGATATTCTGATGAAGAAATAGCCAGTTGGAAGCGGGGCGCAGAGTAATATAACAGGCAATAATGGTAAGAAACTGGCGGGAACAAGTCGAACAATTAGAACACGAAGGCAATTTTGACATCGCAGTTTTTTTGCTGGAAAAGATAATTCAGGAACATCCAGATGAGATGGACGCATACATAATTAAGGAATACAATGCCTCGCGTAATTTACATTAACGGCCCTTCGAGTGTGGGCAAAAGTACCCTTACTCGAGCACTCCAAAACGCTCTTGCCGAGACTTATTTGAGGATTGGCATCGATCAAATGATCGGTATGATGCCAACAAAGCTTAACGATTGGAGCGATGGAACTGTCCGTACCGCTGAAAATAGAGCTTCTGGCTTTTGCTGGAATTTCGAACAACTACCTGATGGCTCTCCTGCTCATCACATTATGAGAGGTCCAGAAGGAGTACGGATTGCTGATCTGTTTCATACCGTAGCGCGTACGATGCTTCTTGCAGGGTATTCGATTATCATTGATGATGTTGCCCTAGGAGGTCGTGATGATATTGAACGCTGGCAAAAAACAGTAGCCGAGTTCCCAGCCATTTGGGTTGGATTAACTGCGCCGTTGTCTGTGCTTGAAGAGCGTGAGCGCATACGTGGAGACCGAGCTTTGGGATCAAGTGGCGTCCAAGCAAGCTTAGTGCACGCAGGCAACTTTCACTATGATTGTTTTTTTGATACAGCTAACGTATCGCTTCAGCAGATGGTGCACATAATAACTACAAAAATATCTGCAACTCCTGAGTAGCATGAATGCCTGGTTGTGATAGAGTATACACGAGTTAGGTAACTATTTTTGCTACAGGAGTGGTAACATATATGCGCATTATTGTCAGTACTCAAAATATTCATGAACATAACGTTGATTGTATAGCGCTTGTTGTACAACAAGACGCTCTCAACACACCGCAGATAGAAGCGATCGCCAGAGCCTACCTTCCGGATATGCCGGCTCTTTTGGCGCATCGCAACTTCACCGGCAAAGAAGGTTCAGTAACCGTATTGACCGGTCAACGGGATGGTCGCCTTGTGGAAATCGTGGTTGCTGGTCTAGGATCTGCACCATCGGCAAGCATACCACTCGAACGGTATCGCCGTGCGTTAGGGCGCATCATACGGAGCATGGAATCACGCACTTGCGCCGCTCTTCTTTTGGCTGTGCCTGATGCTGCGCTATTTGGCTGTGATGCGGCTACCTTAGCCGAACAGACATCGGTAGCTTTGCATATGGCATCCTATCACTTTGATGAATTTATAACCGATACAGCGCGTAAAGTTAAAGTTCCTGAGCTGGTCGTTCTTATGGGCAATCAGGAGCTTGCGACGCAGCAATCTGCAGTGGATAAGGGTACCGTCATTGCGCAAGCGGTTAACTGGTGTCGCCATTGGATCGACATGCCACCATCAAACTCAACGCCAACACACCTTGCCGATCATGCAGATGATGTTGCGCGCAAGTATGATCTTAAAATAAAACGCTTTGATGAGCATGAAGTGATTAACATGGGTATGGGCGGCTTGGCTGGTGTGTCGGCCGGTTCAGAACAAGATTGCCATTTTGTTATTCTTGAATACCGTTGCGGTGATGATGCTGCACCAACAGTAGGATTTGTGGGCAAAGGCATTACCTTCGATTCTGGTGGTTTGAGCATCAAGCCTGCAGCCAGCATGGAAACGATGAAGGATGATATGTCGGGCGCTGCTGCAGTTATTGCAGCAATGCAGGTCATCGGGCAACTGAAGCCGCGCGTGAACATTATTGGATTTACGCCATTGTCAGAAAATTTACCAAGTGGTAAAGCAACAAAGCCTGGTGATATTTTAAGATTCTATAACGGCAAGACGGCTGAAGTGAAAAACACTGATGCTGAAGGGCGTCTGGTTCTTGCCGACGCGCTATCCTATGCGGTTAAAAATTACAAGCTTGACGCGATTATCGATCTTGCGACCCTCACTGGCGCTTGCGCACATGCACTTGGGCCTTTCTTTACAGGCATGATGAGCCAGCACCCCGCCTTTGCGGCGCGCGTACAGGAGTCTGGCGATCGCACCGGCGACCGCGTATGGCCTTTGCCATTCGATAATGATTACAAGGCTGCTATAAAGTCACCAATTGCCGATATATGCAACATTGGCAGCGGCAAGTATCGTGCTGGCGCCATTACTGCAGGCTTTTTCTTGCAGAACTTTGTCGACGATGTACCTTGGGTACATCTTGATATAGCTGGTACTGCGTTTGAAGTGCCCGATATCCCATACTATCGCCCTGATGGTGCGACCGGCGTTGGGGTTCGTTTGTTGGTTGACCTTGCTATGAACTGGCAACAGTAAGACATTAAAAGCTCTACTTCAAAGAGCACCGGCCTGCTCGACAGTTTTTGCTGTTGAACAGGCCGGTCTTTTGTTTTTATAGCTACTCGGTTTTATCGCATATTGTAGGAAACCTTGATACCACCAATCATAAAGCCAGCACATGCTCCTAACAGTCCGCCAGGTACAGCACCAATTTTTGCTCCTGTAAGAGCGTCAAGTGGGGTTGGTCCTTGCGTTTTTATGCTCGACCCCGTTGACTTTCTATTGCTATCAAAATTTTCTATTGTTTTGGTTTTGAAGTATTGACTATATAAACCAGCACCATACGCTCCTGAAGCCGCACCGGCAGCAGCACCAATACCGCAGCCTATACCCGCGCCGATTAAACCATATAATGGGCTCCACAGCGTGAAAGATAGAGTCGGGCCACCTTTGTACAGTTCTCTTGTTAGTGCGTGCTGAATAAAAAATTTTCCAGTCGCAGAGTCATCCTTTTTTGTGGCTACAGCCGATAGAGTATGAAAACAATGAGCTAATGCCTTAGGGTCGCGTGTCTTGCCAACCCATCGCTCGCTATATTGGCTTAAACATTTATTAAACTGTTTATCTACTATTGGCACATGTGACCCATCGCCGTTGGACTGTGCTTCGCGTGCAAGCCTTGCAAGCTTGTACAGCTCGTCACCGCAGGCATCGTGAGGAGAGGCTGGCCGTAAGGACTGCTCTACGATTTCGGACATGGGGGTAAATTTCAGTGGTTCACTTGCACGTAAAGCAGGGTTTGCCAGAGTTAGGCAGGCAGCGAACATCACTATCTGTATTGTTACTTTATTCATAGAAAACACCTATAGTAAGAGGTTAAACTGTGTTATTCTCTCTATGAATAAGTGTAGCGATGCTGCAATTTCGTGCAACAGCCCCCCCCCGTTTATGGGGCATTGCGCAGGGTAGCCTCAGGTTTGGACCGGATCGGCGCTTATGGGCAAGGATGAGGGGGTTTGATGCATCGCGCGGCCTGCAACGCTTTTCTTATTGTCTGTTGTTGGTCAAAAATAGCCATTGATAGCGTTTATTGTTATGCTAAGCTTCATTACGCGTAGTAATGTTGGTTGGTGAGCTGTTGATCCAATTCATTCAATCAAGTTACATAATTCATCATAACGTTACAGAGATTTATATGAATCGCTCTATATCTTTCTTATTTGTTGTCCTTTTTGCTCAGTCTTCAATCGCGCAGGCCGGTACTATTTTCAGTTTTTTGCGGGAATCAGAGAATGATGGGGCAAGAGATTATTCAAGGAGCATGAGCTACTATTGGGATCGAAAGGTTGCAGCTGGTAAACGACGACCATCAAGAAGATTTATCATAAAGCTTGCCTCTATAGCTGAAGAGGCTGAAATTGAGGAAGGACCTAAAAATTCCATCATCGCTCAACCGCTGAAGCCATACCAACAGTTGGCAGCTGCGTCACCAACTCATTCTGCCCCTGCAGTTGTTGCACAACCCGAACCTAGTAGGACTAGCCTGTCAGCAGCATTTTTGGAAGACAATCATTTCCCAACCGATTGCCTATTTTTGACCAGATAAGGCTTTGCTCAGCATTTCTCGATCTTAATGAGCGCTTCTTCAAGCATTCTTGACTTCGCATGACCGCGGTAAGTACCATTTTTCATAGGCTCATGAAAAATGCAGTTGCTACGTGGGGCAAAAAGGAGTTGAGGGATGAAGAAGTCTTTGCTTAAAATTATCGGTCTTGTCAGCCTTATAAATGGCATACTCTTGTATGGTGCTGAGCGCCCACGCAGAGCTCCTTTATCAGTCGATACTGAGCTTGCTGATTTAGAAGATAGAGCTCGCCATGGCAGTGCGCGTCTGCTACAGCAACAACATGACTTTGCGCAGCAGTATGACCCGGCTGCAGGGCAGGCTCTTAGTAGCTCATGTCCGCGCGTGCTTGCGCTTATCGACGGTTTTAAAGATCCACGTGCTGCCGCAGCTGCTCGAGGGTTCTTAAGCCGAAGAACGCCTGCAGAACTTACCTTGCTTAATACAAACGCTCCTTCACCGACACATCGTGGTGGCCGATTAGACACCAGTGACAGTACCCAAAGTGGTTGCGATAAGCAGGAAGTTCTTTTAGAAACCTTAATAACCGCAATGGCTAAAGATCTTGAGCAACAGGAACGCATACATATGGAAGAATCTGCCCAGTCGGCACAGCAACATCGAGAATCAGGGGCACAGGCAGAGCGACTTACACGTAGAAACCATTGTTTCATGGCAGCATCATGGGTGATAAGTGCCGCTAGCCTTACCTGGGGTATTGTGACGACGGTGACAAAAAACAGCTAGAAGTTAAGCCTTGTTCTCATCCGTTTTTGCCGCATTGATATCATGCCATGCCTGCAATGATACGGGAAAATGTGGCTTTGCCAGCTCAAGCATACCTAGTGCATATTGCTGAATCTCATATTGCGCACCCGGATGCAAACGCAATGTTAAGAAATGCATTAATGAGTGCAGGTTGCAGGTGAACATAAATTCAGTGTAGGTGCAGACGGGCAGTAGACCGCGTGCTAGTTCGCGACAGACGCCCTTTTCAAGTAATGTTTCATAGGCGCTTGTGCTTGCAGCTAATGCTTGGTTATAGACGGCGAGTAGCTCTTCACTTTCAAATGCATCACCCGATGCTTGTCTATTCGATGCCGATTGGTAACGCCATTGTGGTGGTGTATAAAATTCTAGACTTGATTTGACGTAGCGATAACTAATCTCATTATAGGAATTCATGCGATGGCGCATCCATTGGCGTGCGACAAAGATGGGACATTTTACGCGGAATGAGAGTTGGTTGTGCTCAAAAGGGCTTGTGTGGTGATGTTCAACCAGATAACGAATCAATGCTTCATCTCGTTTGCTGACCGTATCGACCACTTTTCCAAATGACACACGCGCGGCGTTGACCACATCAACGTCACTACCAGACACCCGTGCTAATGATAAAGAGCTGATGCCATCACCAAGCGGGTCCAAACTATTTGGCGCTATTGCGGCAGGTGTCACTAAGAGCTCTTTTTCAAGTTCGATTGCCATGAATAATTCCTTATCTTCTTTGCTGTAAAGTGGTGCGTGTAAAGTTTATAATCAAACCTATCATCAGTATACTGCTAATAAGCGCGGTGTTACCATAACTAATAAAAGGCAGCCCAATACCTTTGGTGGGTACAAGGCCGGTAGTGACGCACAGATTAATAATAGCCTGTAGGCTGATCAGTATAATAAACCCGACGGTCGCATAGGAGAAAAACGGATCGTTGAGTCGCCATGCAAGACGCAGACCGGCATAGAGTAGCAACGCGTATAGAGCGATGAGCGTTATGGCGCCAATAAAACCGGTCTCTTCGGCAATAATAGAGAAGATGAAATCGGTATGCTGCATCGGCAGATAGAAGAATTTCTGTTTTGAGTTTGATATGCCAACTCCCCACAAACCACCTGATCCGATAGCAATTAATGATTGAATAATCTGAAAACCTGCACCTTGTGGGTCATTCCAAGGATTTAGAAAAATAAGAATACGCTGTAAGCGGTATGGTTTGAGGAGCACCAGTGAACCAGCAACAGGTATTAAAGCAGCACTGGTAATCAGCAGCTGTTTGCTGTGCAGGCATGAAATAAAGAGCATAATGCAGCTGGTGGCAATGAGGGTGACGGTCAAACCAAAATCCGGTTGCTTGAGCAAAATAGCGCTGACGCAGGCCAGTATGATCATCAATCTAGTATAGCTTATGCTGGTTGAACGATGGTACGGCTTTGTCGTGGTCAGGAGATAGGCTACATAAAGCACGAGCGTTATTTTCAGCAGTTCGCTCGGTTGAAATGAGAAGCCGCCGAGCGAAATCCAGCGTTGAGATCCGTGGATTTTGCGCGCAAAGATTGGCACTAAGGTTAAGAAGGTGAGAAAGAGTGCAGTGAAAAAACTAACCGGGGCCCAACGTTTGATGCTTTCCGCTGGGATCAATTGCAAGCCTGCAAGTGCAAGAGCACCCAACAACAAACCTATCAGATGTTTTTTTGCAAAATAAGCGGCTGATCCATGCCGTTCCAATGCGTAAACTGAGCTTGATGAATAGACGAAAATAAGACCAATACTACACAGCACGGTGACGCAGAGTATGAGGCAATGAAGCAATGTTTTTATGAGCTGCTTGTTGGTCATGATACAGAACCTTTTTGTAAATAGATCTTGCTTAGCTTTAACGCATGCCTCTTTTTCTGATAATGTGCGTCAGCAAAATCTAATAATTTATTCCGGTTCTTGCAAGTGGTTATGCCTGTCTCTTGTATGCTCACAGAGCATATGGTAAAGTCTGTGCGCGTATGTTTTCTGTCATACTATTTATGGGAGATGGGATGAGTATAAAAAGGAGTATTTGTTTATTAGCGCTCATCAGCATCTTTTCGATGCACGTCGGAGATTCTCTAGCAGTAGAGGATAGCGATGAATCCAAGCTCTTGGAGCCGGGACTCTCGCCTCTCAGGTATAGGCAGCAGCTTGAAAATGATGCGACAAAGGCATGGTCACTAAAAGAGCAAAGCGATAACGAGTGCGCGCACGCAATAAAAAGCGCACGCAAAAGATCCTGCTTGAAAGTCTGTTCGGTCATGACATGTACCACATCTTTTGCTTTGGGCCTTGCTGGTTGGGGTTTTCCGGCGGCTCTCAAGGCTTTGAATGATGCAAGTAAGTGTGACTAATCTTAAGAATCATACCTACAAAGATTACACCTATAGGTCAGGAGTTTTGTTCATGAAGATTCTCTTTTTTGCGGTTACAAGCTTAGGATTTGGTTGCGCTCTTTTTTGTTCACAAGAGGTGAAGATACCGTTAGAGGATAGATGTATAAAGCTCCCATTAAAAAACCCGAAATGGAATGCCTTATTAGAACAGTTACAAAAGAGCCAAGATCTCTCCCCGTTGAGTGACGCTGCTGACGAGGCACTGGTTACTGGTGCATCTTTAGCAGGTCAGCGAAAGTTTACGCAACAAGTGATCTCTTTGATCAGTCAAGCTTCACCCGGTACTATTCGGGATATTGCGTTGCAAGAGATCAAACAGAGAGAGAAAAGATGGGTGTCGGCATCCTTTTGTGCAGTAGTTGGAGTGGTTCTCTGCGTGAGCCTTCCTGTGGGGATTGCGAGTGTGGCTACGATGGCAAGTCCGTGTCATTCTTAGGAAGCTGCTTATCGACAGAATTTCCCTTGGTGCTGATCTTGTTGCTTGACCAATGCAATAAATCTCCTGCCGCGCTCTTCGTAATCAGTAAACAGATCATAACTAGCACCACCTGGTGATAGCAAGACCACTTGGTCAGGGCTTACTTGTGTTATACAGTGCGCAAAAGCCTCTTCAAGCGTTGCGTGTGTTGAGCTTGCAATCGCATGTTTGGTACACAGGGCGGACAGTGTTGCCGCTTCGGCACCGAAGCAGTAGGCATGCACGAGTGTTTCAGGCAATTGCGCAATGGTTGGTTCGCGATCAACCCCCTTGCTCAACCCGCCCATAAAGAGATGTACCGATTTTTTACCACCAGATACTGCGGCAACAGCGGCGAGCATCGACATCAGTGTTGTTGCTTTTGAATCGTTATAAAAGCTGACGCCATGTACTGATGCCACGAGCTCAAGGCGATGAGCAGGCAATGAGAATGAGGGAGCATAGGTCAGCAGTTGTCCCAACTCCAGACCGAGTAGCTGCGCAGCGCTCACAATGATGAGCCAGTTTTGCACAAAAGTTATGGGTGGCAACGCGTTAAGATCCAGCAGCATTGTGATGCCAGTCTCATCACGATACATAAGTTGATGGACTGTATTTTGAAAAAAGATACCGGTACAACCAGCAGGTAGATCGGGCGCTGCGTCCGTTGGCGTTGTGACAAAAAGATAGAGCTTGCCTTGTGGTGGTGTTATCGCACACAGCTCCTGCCAGCAGTCATAGGGCATCAGGAGCTTTTGCCTGTTGGTCTGGTGCCGGTAGATACCTGTCTTTGCAGCCATGTATGCGCTCATGGTGGCATGCCGGTCAAGATGGTTCGGGTGGATATTGGTAATAATGGCTAGATCGGGAGCGCCGGTCTGCACGAGCTCTAGCTGAAAGCTTGAAAGCTCTAACAATGCCAGCGCAGTCTGTGTATCGCTTGTCAGCAGATCGAGCATGCCGATACCGATATTGCCGCCGGTGGCAATGCTGCCATGCACACGGGTGAGCAGTTGACTTAACAGATGCGTGATGCTCGTTTTGCCAATGCTGCCGGTGATGCCAATGATCGGTTGTTGATATGCGTTACAAAACAGATCAAACTCGCTGACCCATTTGTGAGCATACGTATGGTATGAGCGTAGATCGATTCCTGGACTTGGCACGATGGCATCCTGCTGCTGCAAAAAAGATTCAAGTGCGTTTGGCTGCCATACGCGCAGGTTGTGCTCAGCGCACCATGCCTGTTGCTCAGGGCTGAGTGGGTTGGCATCAAAAATATCGGGACGTATGCCGTTGTGCAGATAATAACGGGCAGCGGCAGAGCCGACTCTGCTGAATCCCCAAATGCCGATTTTTTTTTCTGTCTTCATGGAGCTCTATTTTCAACGTTGGGCAAAAAATATACCTATGTGTATACTCTAACTATAAGCGGAAGAAAAAGGTTTTACTATCTCAATTACGTAAGGATATCGGTTATGGCGGGTAATCAGGAATTTCCGGCGGCAAAAAACTTTAAAGACAGCTTAAATTTGCCGCGCACTGAGTTCCCTATTCGTCCCAATGCGTTGGTAGATGATCCGCAGATGGTTGAGCGCTGGGAGAAGGAGCAGCTCTATGCAAAAACGTTTGAATGCAATAAGGGCGCTGAACAGTTTATTTTGCATGACGGGCCACCGTACGCAAATGGCAACATTCACTTGGGACATGCCTATAATAAGATTTTGAAAGATATCGTTACGAAATCACAACGTATGCTCGGTAAACATGTGCCGGTTATTCCTGGTTGGGATTGTCATGGACTGCCTATTGAAAAACGGGTCAGTGATGAACAGCCCAATTTAACGCCGCATGATCTGAAAGTAGCATGCCGCGAATATGCACACCATTGGATCGATGTGCAGCGTAAAGAGTTCAAACAGCTTGGTGTGGTGATGGATTGGAGTAATCCTTACTTGACGATGGCGCCATCGTATGAAGCTACCATTATGCGTTCATTTGGACAGTTCTTGGATCAAGGATATATCGAGCGCAAAGATAAAACGGTGCCATGGTGTATGTCATGCAAAACGGTGTTGGCATCTGCTGAAATTGAACATCAAGAGCGCAAAGATCCGTCAGTCTATGTGCTCTTTAAGCTTGATGATACAACGGTTGAAGCAGTACTGCCCGAGCTTGCAGGCAAACCGGTTAATCTACTTGTGTGGACGACCACGCCTTGGACATTGCCATTAAATCGTGCGGTTGCCATTCGTCCAGAGGCTCAGTATGCGCTGCTTGAAATCAATGCTCACTATGTGATGGTTGCTCAAGAGCTTGCGCCTCGTGTTGCGGCTCTTGTTGAAGCACCGGTTAAGATCGTCGCACAGGTGGCATCGAATGATTTGGTTGCGCATGGGGCAACGGTAGAACATCCTTTTGTACAGAAGCTTGTAGTGCCCGTATTACTTAATCCGCTCGTATCGCTTGAAGATGGTACTGCGTGTGTGCATCAAGCGCCCGGCTGCGGTCCTGAAGATTATGAATTTGGTGTGCGCAACAATTTAGAAATTTTTTCACCAATCAGTGTTGATGGTCGCTACACAAAAGGCATAATGCCTCAAGAGCTTGAAGGCATGAGCGTTGTGGATGGCCAAATTTGGGTCATTAAAAAATTAGTCGAATCTGGGCGCATGTTTTTCAAAACCACCTTGCGTCACGCCTACCCACATTGTTGGCGTTGTCGCAATGGCTTAATTTTTCGCGCAACACGCCAATGGTTTTGTGATTTGTCACAAGGCTCTTTAAAGCAGAAAGCGCTTGCTGAAGTTGATACGATCAGCATGCTGCCAGAAAGTTCTGCCAACCGTCTGAAAGCAACGATAGATGGACGTCTTGAATGGTGTTTGTCGCGCCAGCGCGTCTGGGGCGTGCCGATTCCGGCATTGCTTTGTGCTCACTGTGATCATGCCTATACGAATAAAGAATTTATACACAACGTTGCATATGCTGTTGCACAGCATGGCATCGAATATTGGGATACCGTTACCATCGAGACGTTATTGCCAGCAGGGCACACGTGTGTTAACTGTTCGTCGACAGATTTTGTCAAAGAGCGAGATATTTTAGATGTCTGGTTCGATTCTGGCGTCAGTCATGCTGCTGTGTTACAGCCTAACGATTATTTCCCTGCCGATCTCTATTTAGAAGGTAAAGATCAGCATCGTGGCTGGTTTCAAAGTTCGTTGTTGACGAGTGTTGTGCTTGAAGGTCGTGCGCCGATGCGACAGATTGTGACTCACGGCTTTACGGTCGACAGTCAAGGGCGAAAGATGTCCAAATCACTCAACAACGGCGTGGCGCCGCAAGAGCTCATTAAAGAATTAGGGACCGATGGCGTGCGTTTGTGGGCAGCCAGTATTGATTGCCGTAGTGAAGCGGTCGTCTCTGAGCTGTTGATGACGAATGTCAAAGAGGTCTTTCGTAAAATAAGAAATACCTGTCGTTTCTTGCTGTCGAATCTGTATGATTTTGAGTATACACGTGATGCGGTTCCTTTCGACAAGCTTTTTGTTGTCGATCAGTATGCAATGCAGCTGACGCATGAGCTCAATCTAACGATCGTAGAGCAGTATAAGAATGTTGAGTTCACCGCCGTATTTCACACGCTTGCCGATTTTTGCGCAACCGATTTGAGTGCTTTTTATCTTGATGTAACGAAAGATCGCTTGTATGTAGAGAAGGCTGATGGACATGCGCGTCGGTCTGCGCAAACAGCCTATTGGCACATACTTGATAGCCTTACGCGCCTTACGGCACCGATTATGTCGTTTACCGCAGAACAGTTATCTGATCAGTATCAGAAAGATAAGACAGCATCGATTCATCTACAGCAGTTTGCAGCATCTCGGACTCTTTTTGGTGCAGAGCGTGACGCTATGATGACTCAGTGGCTGCAGCTCAAGCAGATCCGTACAGCGGTACTGAAAGCAGTTGAACCGTTGCGTGAACAGGGGGTTATTAAGCATCCTCTTGAGGCACGAATAACCTTGTATTTTGATGCTGAATTACTGCAAAATTGTGCTCTGTTGTTTGAGAATATTGTCAGGTCATGGCAAGGTAGTGTACCTTTCTTTAAAGAGTTTTTTATAGCGTCAGACGTGATCATTGCAGGCGATAGGCACAATTGTGCGCCGACAGCGGTCAAAGGATTCTTTGTGCATGTCGAGCGCGCGCGAGGTAGTAAGTGCCCGCGTTGTTGGCAGTGGCAGCAGACAGACAATCCTGATCAGCTGTGTGGCAGATGTGCAGTGATCGTTGGGTGACAGATACAAGATAAAGCGGTGTGTAATGTGGAATGTGGCTCGAGTTATACGTTGCGTGACCTACCCGTATCGTTGGTATTTGCTGAGCATAGCAGGATTAGTGATGATCTTGGCCGCCGATTGGTCACTCTATGCCTACCTTATAAAATGGGTATTGGACGCGCTTAACACCTCAACGACGGCAGGTATAACCACCATGTGGCTGCCCGTTAGTCTCTATTTTATCGATTCTGCTGTCGCGTCACTCTTGTTCCGTCTTGTTGATTGGATTAAAGTCCGCAGCAGACCAGCGCTTGAAGCATCAACGGCGGAATTTTTGGTGCAGTACCTTGCGGGTCACTCCCACGTTTTTTATCAGCACCATTTTGCTGGAGCTTTGACTAACAAGATCAATGATATTGCGCGCGGCATACCGGACCTTTTTGATATTTTTGTGGAACGTTTTTTATATACGTTCTGCATGTTTTTCATAGCGTTGACCATGTTGTGGATCATGGTGCCCTGGGTTGCTTTGGTGATGAGTCTCTGGATGCTGCTTGTGCTGGTCAGCTCTTTGTACACGGCGCGCTCTATACATGATATGTCAGAAGCGGCTGCTGAGGTCAGATCGGGCATTACGGGACAGATTACTGATGTTGTTTCCAACTTTTTTGCAGTGCGCCTTTTTGGCGGCAGCCTCTATGAGCAGCAGCGTTTACATGCACGCTGGGGGCAATGGATCGATCAAGCTGAGATTCGCAACAAGACATTGTTAAAGCTTTGCTTCTTGCAATTTACTATTTTGTGGCTGGTGCGTGAGATCTTTACGATATGGTTGCTTATTGCTGGATTTCATCGCGGCTACATAACGCTGGGTGATATTGCATTGGTCTTTACGATCGGTAATGCATTCGCCATGCAGCTTTGGTCATTGAATCAAGATGTTATGAAAGCGATCAAAGTTTTTGGTGAGATTTCACAGGCGGTTGCTACCTTAATGGTGCCTCAAACGGTGCTCGATAGTGCGCACGCAGCACCATTGCATGTAAGCAATGGGGTGATTCGTTTTGAACATCTTGTATTCTCGTATGCTGAACAGCAGCCGTTATTTACGAACTTTTCGCTTGAGATACCGGCTGGCCAAAAAATAGGGCTTGTTGGCTATTCTGGTAGCGGTAAAACAACGCTCGTCAATCTTTTATTACGTCTCTATGATCTGCAAGGTGGGCGGATTACGATCGATGATCAAGACATCGCACAAGTTACGCAAGCGAGCGTGCGTGATGCTATTGCGCTGATACCACAAGATCCTGGCCTCTTTCATCGTACTTTATATGAAAACATAGCGTATGGTAAATTACAAGGCTGCTTGCCAGAGCAGGTCTATGCTGCGGCCGAACAGGCGCATGCGAGTGATTTTATCGCCTGTGTTGCTGGTGGGTATGAGGCTTTGGTTGGTGATCGTGGCGTGAAGCTGTCGGGTGGGCAGCGGCAACGGCTTGCCATAGCGCGTGCATTTTTGCGCAATGCACCTATTTTGGTTATGGATGAAGCAACGAGTGCGCTCGATTCGGTGACTGAGCGGCATATCCAAGAGAGTGTCGATCGTCTTGCGCAAGGGCGTACTACCATCGTGATTGCGCATCGTTTGTCTACGTTACTTTCAATGGATCGCATTATTTTACTTGAGCAAGGGCGTGTTGCTGAAGATGGTTCGCATGATCAGCTGCTTGCATTGAAAGGTAAATATTGGCGCCTTTGGAACTCACAGATTAATGGCTTTATTCCGGACGACCCGGAAGAGCTGAGTGTGTAACAGTTCTTTCTTTACGGGCAATAAGATGTTACAAGTTTTCTCAAATCTGAGACCGGTATTCCTACTTTTGCCATGCGCATTTCTTCTTCTTTTCCTTGGTTATACATATACCAAGCATGAACACCTACGTTATCCATTGTGTCATCAGATTGACATAAGCAACGTGCCTCAGGAGAATCAGGTTCGGGAGTTTTGTTGCAGAATGAAGCATGTATGTATTTGTCTCCTGTTCTATTGTCAGTCGCATTGAGTTTTTTGCGCGCTCTCTCTGCATTTGAGATCTTAGAGATCTCGATAACTTTTCCATCGTAATCGTTATGTACAAGACAATTACCACCTTGAAGTTGCCAGCAATGAAGTTCAGGGCAATAAAGAGATTCCCCTAGTTCTTGAGCTGGAGCAGCACTATATCTCTTAGTATAGGGCATAATCCATGCATCAGAGCAGATCGATTGCCCGCCTATCAAGAGCGTGACTGTAAGAAATAGGATTTTGTTTGTTTGGTTCATGCGAAAACCTTTTTTCAATGTCTAGTAAATGAACTTTCTTATGATTTTAATGATAAATGTGTTTTTAAAAAAAGCAATAGTGGCCCCAAAAAAATTACCATCATTGCAATTTGTCGTGCCATTGTATTAGTCTTTATGCAATATGGAAATTAATTAAAAAAGGGGTGAGCTATGTTGATGAACATGAGACGTTTGCCGGTGCTGATCATGATAGCAGTGAGTCTCACCGCGACAGAACAACATGTTGTACGTGTGAGCCAGATGTTGCCCGATGTGGAATCCATTATGAACAAAACACCGGTCACGTCTGCCCATGCAGGTGGTATGATCTCTGTTGCGCAGCTGCCTGAGATATCCGGTCAAGCGCTTGCCGTTTTCCCCGATGCCTTAGTGGCGAGCTATGCCGCACCTAATGCAGTTTATGCAGTGGCTACCAGCATGAAAAATCCTTATCTGTTGCTTACCGTCAGTGAAGGTATAGCAATCGCCTATCTGCTTCTTGCTTCACAAACCATGCCTGACAAGAGCGCGCCCGCTGCCTATTTGGAATCATTTACCAAGAGTATCCCTTTATCTGCCGTTAGTGGTGGGGTGGCGACATTGGCAAGCAGCGCCTCTTCTGCGACGTTACTTGCATCCCAATCGGTATACACGAAACCGCTTATGTTGGGTGGGGCTGTTGCAGGTGTTGCAGTTGCCTATTTTTCACCAGATTTGTCGGATGATCAAAAGTCGATCGCCTACGCTGGGCTGGTTGCGGCCTCTATGCCCGTTGTGCAGGACATGTGTAGTGCTGCTATGGGGTATGTTGCGCCCGTTGCAGGGCATAAAAAAATAAAACAGAAGATGGCTGCAGGTATACAGTCACGCGAGAAAGCACGGGCTGCTGCTCAGACTAAAGAACGAGTAAGTTCGTTGGCCGTTGCTCTTATTGCCCTTGGTGGTGTAGTGACGACAGTGCAGGCATACCAAGAAGGAACCCTTTCGCCGCAGACGCAGCTTATTGCCGGTATTACGCTGTCGACAGCGGTCGATATTGCGCGCCAAGCGGTGGTATACGAATATGGGTCCCGAGCGGCACAAAAAGCGGTCACGGTTGGTTCTACCATAGTAACACATCTTATTGCTGAACCGGCCACCACCTATGGGCGTCGGGTTATTGATGGTCTTTTCAACGCGTTCGGCTGGGGTAAGCAGTAAGAGTATGAGATCTTACTTTTTTAAGTGGGAGTCTAAGGAATGGAAAGATCATATAGAGCGCTACTCTTTTTTTGTTCTGTGCTTTTGCTGTCTCTATCGTTGAGCGCAGGAGACAAGAGTTCTGTTTGCCCGGAGTCGGGTACTGTTACGGCTGCGTTTGGGCTGCTCGGCTCTGTCGCTGCAGCCGCAACAGTAAAGAAACTGTATGACCAGAAAGAGCTGCTTGCACAAGAGAACCAGGCTTTACAGACTCAAGTTACCGCGTTAGGCGTAATGCTTGCCGTGTGTCAGACACGAGATGAACAGGACTCTCATCTGCACTGCTGCCGTGAGCATTCTCGCTTGCAGCAGGCGAATGCATCTTTAGAAAAACAGAATCGTCTCTTGGCAGAAGTTTGCCCGCCGCTACAAGTGGCGGCTCAACAAGAGTTTCGATGTGGCTGTGACCATGATGTTGCCGCGTCATGGGGGTGTGATTGAGCAGAGCAATGAGTTATTCAGTTGCTCTGCCTAGGTTTTTGTGCTGTTTACACGTTAAATTTTATGTTCACGACGTCGCCATCTTGTACAATATACTCTTGCCCTTCGCGGCGCAATTTACCTGTGTCACGCAATGCGGCTTCGCTGCCTGCTTTAAAAAGATCTGCAGCGTTAAACACGTCTGCGCAAATAAAACCACGCTCAAGATCGGAGTGAATCTCGCCAGCAGCTTTGCGAATAGAGATGCCCTTGATGATAGGCCATGCGTGTGCTTCTTTAGGGCCGCAGGTGAAAAAGGTTATTAAGCCAAGATGTGTGTAGGTTGCGCGAATAATGGCATCAACGCCACGCTCCTGCAGGCCCAACATGCCCATAATTTCCGCTGCTTCTTCGTCCGATAATTGTGTAAGCTCCGATTCAGCCTTGGCCGATACGGGAATAATGTTCTGCTTGCCGAATTTTTTGACCAGCGCCTGAAAATGTTTGTTCTGTTCAAAGGCGTTACCATCAAGTTCATCTTCTGCAACGTTGGCGATGATCAGAAACTGCTTTGTCGATAGCAAGGGGAGCATAGGGACAGTGGCTGTTTTCATATGGTTGCGCGCCGTTTCACCATCACCGTCATCAAGAGCCTGTTTGATCTTAGTCAGCAGTGCAAGTTCGCTGGCGAGCATTTGTGCCTGTTCAGGCTTACCTTGTGCGCCTTTAATATCCCTTGGCAGACGCTCTAGGCGTTTGTTGACCGATTCAAGATCTTTGAGCATGAGCTCATGAAAAATAACTTCATAATCGTCGACCGGGTCAACCTCCGATTGATGAATAATGTTCGGGTCTTCAAAACAACGCAACACATGCAACAGAAGATCGACTTCGCGAATATGGCTCAAGAATTGGTTGCCAAGACCTTCGCCGCTTGCAGCACCTTTGACAAGGCCAGCAATATCAACAAAGGTGACCGTGGCAGGTATTTTTTTCTGTGATCCATAGACCTGTAAAAATTGATCAAGCCGCGTATCAGGAACCTCGGTGATGGCGACGTGAGGATCTATGGTGCAGAAAGGGTAGTTTTCTGCAGGGATACTTGATTTTGTAAGTGCGTTAAATAGGGTAGATTTGCCTACGTTTGGAAGGCCAACGAGGCCCGCTTTTATGCCCATGAATAATTCTTTTTATAAAATGGTGAAACTAGAAGTTCTTGTATAAGTGTGCTGCAAAATTACGTATAGGGCAAATCTATATTGTTGCAATTGCCGTAGCGCTATGCTAGATAGAATGGTAGGTAGTCGTTTAATCTTATCATGATCGTACTAGCATGGTACGGCTGATGGTATACATAAAAGAGGTGGGTATGATGAAGTGTCTTGGTATGATCGCATGGGTAGTGACAGCGCTTGCATCAATTGCTATCGGTCTTATGCCATTAGGGTATAAAGTGTTAGACATGCAATGGTTCGTTGCAAACCCTGCCGCTGTTATGGTTATTCACTATGTTGTTGGCATTCTTGGTGTTTTAAGCCTTGTAATGTTTTTTGCTTCAGGTTTTGGTGGTGGCTGTTGTTCTGGCAAATGCGGCCATGGACATAAGGACAATCACAAGAGTCTCTAAAAGAGCGCTTGTCGTAGAGATCAAAAAAAGGGCATGCCTTAAAACATGCCCTTTTTTTGTTGTTTAGCTTATGTCGGCATCAAAAGGCTCTTGCTCGCCCTTGTTGTCACCATTTGTGTCGTCGTTTGTTGATCCAGCAGGTTGCTGTTCAGACTTTTCTTTGTACATGATCTCAGCAAGCTTTAATGATGCTTTTGCAAGTTCATCATGAGCAGCTTCAAGTGCCGTAGCATCATTTTCATGCTCTTTGCGTGCAGCTTTTGCTTTCTCAACTGCTTGATCGATGGCCGTTGCGTCAGCTTCATCAAGCTTCGCTCTGTTGTCGCTGAGATTCTTTTCAATCTCCAGCGTCATGGTATCGAGCTTGTTTCTAGCTTCTACTGTTTCGCGAGCCTTCTTGTCTTCAGCTTCATGCTGCTTTGCATCATTAACCATGCGTTCAATGTCATCTTTTGAAAGGCCGCCGCTGCCGGTAATCGTAATCTTTTGTTCTTTGTTCGTTGCTTTGTCTTTAGCCGATACATTAACGATACCATTGGCGTCGATGTCAAAAGTCACTTCGATTTGTGGTTGTCCGCGGCGTGCCGGAGCTATGCCGTCAAGTCTGAACATGCCAAGCTCTTTGTTGTCTTTTGAAAATTCACGTTCCCCTTGTACAACACGAATATCAACGGCAGTCTGATTGTCTTCAGCGGTCGAAAAGACTTGTGATTTGCGTGTTGGGATCGTGGTGTTGCGTTCGATCAAGCGCGTCGTTATACCGCCCATGGTTTCGATACCAAGTGACAATGGTGTTACGTCAAGCAATAGAACGTCAGTGACGTCACCAGCAAGAACACCGCCCTGTATAGCTGCGCCATCGGCCACCACTTCATCAGGGTTAACCGATTTGTTCGGTTCTTTTCCGAAGAATTCTTTTACGAGCTGTTGTACTTTTGGAATACGGGTAGAGCCACCGACCAGAATAACTTCGTCGATCTGAGATGTGTTGACTTTCGCATCGGCGATCGCGCGTTTGCACGGTTCAAGCAGACGTGTAAAGATAGAGCTGCATAATGATTCAAGCTTCGCGCGAGAGATCTTTATGGTTAAATGCTTAGGGCCTGATGCGTCTGCTGTCAGATACGGTAAATTGATTTCCGTTTCAGCAAGTGATGACAGCTCTTTTTTCGCTTTTTCAGCAGCTTCCTTCAAGCGCTGCAACGCCATTTTGTCTGAGGTCAAATCGATGCCGGATTCTTTTTTGAATTCAGCGATTAAATAATTAACGAGCTGTTGATCAACGTCATCGCCGCCCAGGTGGGTATCACCATTGGTTGACTTAACTTCCACAACACCATCATGTATTTCGAGAATCGAGATATCGAATGTTCCGCCACCAAAGTCGAATACGGCAATAGTGCCATTCTTCTTTTTGTCTGCGCCATAGGCAAGAGCTGCGGCCGTCGGTTCATTGATAATACGCTTTACTTCGAGCCCTGCGATAACGCCGGCATCTTTGGTGGCTTGGCGTTGAGCATCATTGAAGTATGCGGGTACGGTGATAACCGCTTCGGTTACCGGCTCGCCCAAATACTCTTCGGCAACTTGCTTGAGGTGTGTCAAGATGGCGGCAGAGATTTCTTGAGGGGTATACTCTTTGCCTTGCGCGACAAAGACTACATCTCCATTGGCGCGTTTGGTGACCTTGTACGGCATTAAGTGCGCATCTTTTTCTGCTTGATCGTGTGACAAGCCGATGAAACGCTTTGCTGAGAAAATGGTGTTTTCTGGGTTAGTGACCGCTTGCCGTTTTGCCAGGGTGCCAACGAGGCGTTTGCCGTCTTTGGTAAAGGCTACGATAGAAGGGGTTGTGTTATCGCCTTCTTTGTTAGGGATAACCTTAGTGACGCCGCCTTCAAGAAAGGCTACCACCGAGTTGGTAGTACCTAAGTCTATGCCTATAATTCTTTTGGCCATGATATGTTAGTCCTTTTGTGTAAAGTTAGGTCGATATTTTTTAACAACGAAACGATATATTTTTTTCTAAACAGTTTCTACGAAATACAACCTTATTATAAGGGAGTTTTGGCGATCATGTCAAGTTGTTATGTAGGAAATCTAAGTCTTTGTGACTCATATTTATTGTGTGCGCAAAGTAAAGTCTGTGTCGGTTGTTTTGCTCTATCTGTTACCCTCTTGGTCTGGGGCTGTGGGGCTTTTTGGTTTGTATGGATGTCGCATAATAGACAAGGTGAGGTAGCGTCAAGGAGGAAAATCTTAGCCGATTTTCCCCTTGGTTTTTTATATGTCTTAGATCGGTCTATCTTTTGTGCACTTGATTATGGCCCTTCTAGCCTCAATTTTGACAGCTAGGGCACTCCGTCCTGCGCACCGCCGCTAGCCGGCCCCCATTGTCGCTGCGCTTAATGTGGGACATCGGCTGCACGGGGTGCTGGACTACGTGGAAAAAAGAAAAAAGAGGATAAGAGATATAAGAGATAGAGGATAGGATAGGAATGGAGATAAGAGATGGGAATTAGGAATTAGGATATAAGAGTAAGAATAGAGCTATGGTTATAGAGAGACATATATAGAGAGAGAGGCGCATATATATTAGGCATACGCATATACGAAGACAAACGTATACGAAACAGACAGGAACTAATCCTACACGCCTACCCGTACAAATGACACACTCACACGAGTACGAACCAATTGAACGTACACAGGTGTACAGGTCACACACGAACCATAGGACGCCTTTAGGAGTTCTTTCATTGCTACTCAGAGTAGTTTAGAAGGCTTTGGAGAAAATAGCCGTAGAAAAGCAAAAGCCGCCTTAACTAATTCCTGAAAAAAGGGAATGGCGCGGGCGGCTTGCTCTTGTTCTAGCCTCTTTGGCCAACGGCTTCCTGAGCAAGTTTTCTGTCGTCCTCTTTCATAACATCTTTTGAGACGACCTTGTATTTTTCGAGGCTTTGCCCTCTGTTATTCTTTTTGCCTCTGTTAATAGTAATAATTCCCAGGCCATTGACGGGGTTGCCCGTATTTTTATCAAAATACATATCCTCACCCCAAGGATAATTAACGTGGACACTCTTGAGGTCGCAAAGTCCCACCTCCATCTTTATTCCATCCCCTGGCTTGATAAATATTGCATAATCGTCTCTACAAAGAGCGCTGGCGAATTTGGCGTCAATCCTAACGGTATTGTTGAATCGAGAGTTCAAGACTTCTAGTCGCCAGGCGGATATTTCATTGACCACCAAAATAACCATAAGGCCCGCCGCTACCCCTATAAACTTCTTCATGACAATTTTCTCTTCTTTACAAGAGCTCTATGTAATTAATCGTCATCTCCGAAAGCCTCCCTGCCGGCTTCCAGGAAATCAGCTCTAAGTTTCTCTTTATCAGCTCTAAGCCTCTCTTTAACGGCATTGGAAGCCTTAAGGACACCAGCTCGCAGTTGCCGCATCAAGATTCTGTCGTTGGCTCTCATCTCCTTTATGGGCACCACTTTATAACGTTCGTTAGCTGTGCCCCTGTCAATGGTCATAATCCCCAGACCATCGATGGGATTACTCTTCCCATTAAAGAACATAGGCAGGCCATGCGGATGATCGACGTGGACACTCTTGAGGAGACAAAGGCCAGCATCTATCTTTAGGTTATCTCCTGGCTTGATAAATTTTGCATAATCGTTTCTACAACCCAGGAATTTGGCGTCAACCCTAACGGTATTGTTGAATATAGAATTCTCAACGATCAGCGTCCAAGCAGCCATGCCATTGACCACCAAAATAGCCATAAGGCCTACCCCTATAAACTTCTTCATGACGTCTCCTCTTTACGGTTTCACTCTCAGAAATTTTTTACAGTTATAAATATAACAACAGTCGATTCGACTGCGCAAGAGTATTGACAAATACAATTAGAAATATCTAAGATCGGTTATGAGATGGAAATTATGGTTTTTGATGTTTAGAAGGTAAAGGGTATACGTATGAAAAAATTGACGATTACCGGCGCGATGGGCGCCTTATGCCTTTTGCTTGTCAGTTCTGCCTATAGCGTAACCCTCTATCTGGCTAATGCGTCACCTTTTGTGATGACAGCAAAAGTAAACTTCGCTGCTAGATCAAGCGTTAAACACGTTGTAGAGCGTACCGAAGAGAGTGCCTTTTTAGCGGGCACATATGAAGTCAGAAAGGATAAAACGATTATTACTCCTTCTTTACATGCTCCTGTCGATAAAGAATTTACTATCAATCCTTATTCGACAGAATCCATAGAAATTCCACAGCACTTATTTTTTGCTGAGCCGAACACCAATACTATCACACCGGTTATGCTC
The DNA here is from genome assembly GCA_018266085.1 of Candidatus Babelota bacterium. Lineage (GTDB taxonomy): Bacteria > Babelota > Babeliae > Babelales > Vermiphilaceae > JAFEAZ01. The sequence goes on along the minus strand of JAFEAZ010000028.1, from coordinate 24,543 downwards.
ACCATCACCGCTACAATACCATCTTCATCTGATGCGAAGGGTGGGATTATTGGCGCTTCATCTACAAAGACTTTTCGCCAAGACAAAGAGAACGTTCTCTTTGCTGTCAATGCCGACTATCCAACCTTTGTCGATGGTGTTGGTCGAGTAACAGTAGATATCTTTAGGATGGCCGGTCAAGATCTATAACAAAATACGGAGAGCATTATCATGAGAATACTTTTATGCGGTTTTTTCTTTTTATCTTTTGTAGGCCAGGCCTCTGCTTGGAAGTGGTCTCTCGTTAATTGGTCAGGCAAGAGAATGTGGGGCCTTGGTCATTATGCAATCTGTAGAGACGATGTACACCCTAAACAAATGATACCTAAAGAATTGCTAGCTAAAATGACTAAAGCAGAGATAACTCAAGAGGAGAAAGAGCAAAGAAGACGTCTTAGCTCTGTCGCAGATTTTGATGCTTCCGAGTGCCTTTTGAAAAAAATTATAATCTTTGTGGCCTTTACAAGTGCTCCTGGCAAGAGCTATGAAAGCAGCATCGGACAAAGAGTATATAAGCAATTTTATATTATCAATTTTAAAGGTGTGCCTACAGTTTTTAGAAAAGCTAACAATCAAAGTTAAAAGAACGAGGGAGTATCATTTTATGGATGCATATGTACGTGTTTTTGGTGTAGCTACGCTGCTTCTGGCTACCTCTCTCTTCGGCAAAATAGTCAGCGTGTACAATTCTTCACCTTTTACGATGAAAGTAGAGATCGCTTTCTGTCAAAACTCAAATAGATCTAAGTGTGGAGACACACAAAAGTTCAATTTAGCGCCTGGCGGCTTTAACGCCATGGAGATTCAAGACTACACCCATTATAGTAGAGCTTACGGTGCTAATTCCCCCAAATCGGTTGACTATTGTGTATCATCAATCAAAGCAACCGCGCCAGCGATACAAGCAACGACAAATCAGACAAATGCTGGTCAGCAGCAGCCTAGTGAGACTTCGATTACGCGCGATCTGTTTTCTTTCTGTGCTACAGGTAAGAATAGCGGCAACCCACTCTATGTGATTACTGGCGTATCGGACAAAAAAAACCCTCAGGCGATTAGCGATTTTGGTATTCATAAATTTATTCAGTAACAAATTGTGAGAAGTTGAAGGAGTCGTGATGAAGAGAGGCGTCTTATTAAAGCTTGCTGGTATTCTCAGTATCTGCTTGGTCAACCAAGCCTTTAGTTGGCATTTTACTGTTACTAATAGGACGAATATTCTCCATTGGGTTGAGTGTAAATATCCAGGGTGCGCCAATGATAAGTTCTACATAAATCCTGGCGAGACCATCGATGTAGATGCCTACGAATGCCTCCTTACTGAAATTATGGTTCATAATCATCCGCAGATACCCTATACGAGCTCTGGTCAGAGATGGTATAAATCTTTCCAGATCATCGGCCCTATTAATGGTTTTTATCATGTTGGCAGATTCGAGTAAGTTCTTTTCTGTTACACGAAGGACTGGTAATCTCCTTATGCTTCACGCATGCGTCGCGCGCAATAGGCCATAATCAAAGCGCTCATTACGCGCAACCCTTGAAGAACGGCAATGAAAGGTACCAGGCCCATTGCTTTGATGCTATCGTAATAGAGCATACACAGCAGTATAATAAGATATGGCATATAAGCGATGCTCAACAATCGGTACCGCAACGATACCTCTAAGATACGCTCATAGGGCGACAATAAAAACTCGATCATATAGCCAACAATAAAAAGACAAAATGGAACAGCCATCATCTTTGTTGGTAGGTAGTACTGCACTAACACAACACCAACAAGCGCTATGAAAAGTAATGGCGCAACGATACAGGCAATCGTGCGCACTAAAGACACAAAAACTGCTCTCGTGCCACCAGCAGTATGGCGCGCGTATGCCAAAAGCGCCGTATCATTGACCCCGATGGTTTTAGCTGCTAACCGATAAAAAAAGAGCGCAGCGTCATTGCTCAGTTTAAAGGCGATTCCCATCGTTGGCCCCAGGCTATACATAACATACGGCAACAAAAAGTTGCGCTCAGAAAGCGCTTTCATGCCGTTACTTGCCCACATAAAGAGCGTATGCACCATAAACTGCCTCGTGGGCGGCGCCATGGGTTCTCCAGCCTTGGCAACCACGACATAGGGCATGCGAACAAGAGCAATAAGACTCGTCCCGGCGACACTCAAGGCTCCCGTCACGTTGATAATCAATAGAGTGCGTATCAATAACACTTGGTCGATAGCGGCTAAACAAAGCAGTAGACTAACTATACATTCGACAGCAACCACCACCGTCGCCAGGCTATTGAACTGTTTGTTCCAAAAATGAGCATGGTAGATAATCCGCATCAAAGCAAGACAACCTTGAGCAAAAAAAAGGAGCGTTGCTAAAACCACCAAGCCATAGTCAAGCTGCTCTGTTGCTGGTGAAACCTGCTTGAAAAAATAGGGCAAAGACCAAGAAAAGAGCGGTATTGCTCCTGCCAGGAGTGCACTTTGTGTTATGCACAGAAACCCAACAAATCGCCTATGCGTCTTTTTATCGAAAGAGAAGTCTGGGCAGAAGCGTGGTGCCGATTTTCTAAAACCACAGTCCAGCATCAGAACCCAGAAAAATATGTAACTCATAAGTGAAGCCCAGAGCGTAAAAGCCTGTTGGTCCAAGGTAACATAGAGCGTATACGATAAGACGAGATAACATAGTTTATATGCACCGTAAGCAAACGCATTCCAGCCCAGTGCATGAAAAAAATCGGCAATAAGCGTAGTGCTGTTCATAACTCATACTCATTAAAAATGTTGCATATCATATCTCAACTCGTGTAGAATACCATGCGATGGAGAAAAGGAGTAGGAAGAAGCATGCGCAGAACAAACTATAAGCTTATTGCCATTGGCATAAAAAGCGTATCTCTTGTAGTCGCTGTTGCCTTGGTATACACTATGCAATCAGCAATTAGAAAGATGGGAAGTGAGTACGCATGGCTCTTCAGCCCCATAATCACCATTGACGATTATACCAATCGGCTTAAAGAGGCACAGAAAAATAAACAACTGTTTGATCTGCTATCACTCCATAACGATTGGCGCCAGATACCTTCATTGCGTAATGATGGCGGACAGACCCCTTTAATGTATGCCATTGACCATGATGATCTTAAACGCGTAAAGCTTCTTCTTTCTTTTGGCGCTAACCCCGACGGACTCGATGTTGGCCTCTATGAAGGAACTTCCAATAATACAGCACTCCATCGCGCAGTCTATCATGGTGATAGCACCAATACTATTCCTATCATCGCCGCATTGCTCGCGGCAGGCGCAAATCCAAAACTTGCCAATGATCATGGATCGACACCTTTGCATCTGGTCGGGTGGATAACCGATAGTATCAATAATAAAAATAATGATCCCACGCAGCTTGGCCGTCGCATGAAAGTTGTCTCACTGCTCATCGATGCCGGCGCCGATATCAATGCTCAAGATGATCAAGGCAAAACTCTATTGCATCTACTTGTTGATAAACGGGATGCTAACTTCATGGCACAACTTAGTATGCGTTACGCCTCGATCATCAACAGAAGCATCCGCAACAGGAACGGATTGTCTCCTTACGAATATGCACAACGACTATTCGAGCCGATGCCTGACGATTTGCTGTCGGCGCTCTCGCTACCCGTTACCGTCATCGGAGCAGATGGTGATACTGCCGCTACCGATAGCCAAGGCAATACAGGGCTGATGCTTGCCATCATGCGCAATGATAAGAATACTGCTCTCGACCTGCTCTCGCGCGGCGCCAGCATCAAGGCGAAAGCCGCCAATGGCAATACTGCCTTACATTATGCTGTTACATCCCAAGATCCACGGTATTATACGGAGCTGCTGATCGACCGAGGAGCAGAACCGAATCTATTAAATAATGCAGGGCTTGCACCAATAGAGTTGATACCATTAATCGCTGATGCCTCGACACGATACGCAGTGTTTGACCTGCTTGTCAAAGCAGGCAGCAACCTTCTGCTGCAAAACACCGAAGGCAATACCTTGTTACACCGAGCAGTCATCAACCAAGATCCAGATCTGGTCAAACGCATCATCACACAGTTGGGCATGAACATGCGCGCCAACACGGCTATACGAAATAAACTTGGTCAAACCGCCTATGACATGGCTCAACAGCTTGAATATTATGACATTGCGAATCTGTTAAAAGAATATCAAAATTAATAATCAATTCATGCAAATAGAATAACGCTGCTTTGGTTATTCAAAATACATGCCAAATTTTACCGTTATCGCATAAAAACAGTTTTGCTTGTTTATACTTTACCTCGCATAAATTCGCCCATCCTGTTTGATCTTAGTGGGGCAATTTTTTCTGGCGACTCAAAAAATCTTTATCAAAATCTGTTGCGCGCCCTACAAAAGCAACGACCTTGCCAACCCTAACAGGGCTTACGCATTTAAAATTGCGTATCTTGCAGCTCACTTCACTAAACATTCAGTTATCGGGTCATCCCCGAGAAATCGGGGATCCAGGCTGCACACAAGCAAAGATATACTCAAGAAAAGTCTATTATCATCTTTTATTGGTTCTATAAAAAACCCGCAACAAGCCCAGCAAAAAGCAATGTAATCCCTGAGCAAAACAATAGTCTTGCAGAGTTGCAGCGCGAACTAGCTGCTGCGCGCCGTGACGAAGCAGAAACTTTGAGGCAAGCAAAAAAAGCTGTTAAAGTTATTGCCTATCGAAACGGTAAAGAGAAAAAAGCTATGGATCAACAGCGAGAGATCCTTCTTTCTGCGTTGCTTGCTACTCAAATTGAAAACATTGATCTTAAAGCAAGCATTCAAGCACAAGAAAATCAAGAAAATCTGGCAAAAAAAGAACTCTCCGGAAAAGCTGCGGAAAACAGCTCATCGTCAAAAGTTAGGCTTGATTGGCGTGAACTCCCCGAGGCGGAAGACGATGCTCCAGAGCTTCAAAGAGGCGACAAAGGTTGTTGGTGGGAGCCGGCAATTAATAGACGTCGCTGGTGGGAGTAGGTTTTTTATAGCAAAACATAAAAAAGTTTTGTTTGAATAATAAAAGCCTCAAAATTATAAAACAATAAAAATTTTGAGCGCATTTAAATAAAATCAATTTATCAGCCAACTAGTCTGGCTAATACAAAATCGCTCGCTCTATTTAATCGTAGAGCGAGTTTTTTTCTTGCCTAAAAAAATAGAATTTTCCGGACGTTTATCGCACCATCAAAAAGCAGATGAGTGAAAGCGCCAATGAACAAGCAAGATACAGAGGGTTGATCTTAAGCTGCGGCCTGATGCGCCACCAAGCAAAAGCCACACTGCTCAACAAGGCGAAAGAGACAAGGCGAATACACAAAACCGATTGCAACATAAGAATCGGATTAGTAGAGGGAGCATATCGCAGCACTGCGTACAGACAACCGATGGTGGCACCATTAAAAAGCATAAGCTCACCAGCTCGATTTTCGGTAATGAAGAAACGCTCATACGTACTGAAAAACTGTTCCGAAATATGAATCACAAAAAAAAGCAATGCGCAGACAGCGGCTGCATCATTAAAGCTGGTCAGGTCAAGCGCATATAACCATATGATACCGCTAGCACCAAAAAGAAGCACGCCATACAGCGCGGCATACAGATGTTGGGTCACCACAAAAAAGGCTTGCTGCTTTTCATGTAACTTACCATGCTTGATCTGAGCAAACAGTGCATCGCTCGTTGAACCGAAAATTTTGGCAATACATAGAGTGGCTCCATACGCTATGGTGCCTATAATTTTTAAAGTTCCAGCAGAGGACAACCCAAATCTATGCGCGAACAATGGCACCAGCGCATTAGCCGAAAAAAATTGATGGCTCATGGCCGTCACCGTCGTATAGCAGCGCTGGCGGATGACCGTGGCGAGCGTACCCTTTTTTGCCTCGATTGTTACAGAAGCATCACTAGTTTCTTGGTTGGGCAATCCAGCATAAAACAGACAGAGCTGGTAGCCTAGCATCATTAAACATGCCGTCGAGACACAGAGCAATGAACCAAAAAGGAGCTGTGCATCTAGCTGGAGGCCAAGCCCATACCCGGTCCAAACGAGAGCGACATACGTTACAACCTGAAACAATTCTATAACTGCCGTTTGTCGATTGTAGAACCCTGCATGCAGTAACGACCGCATGCCTTTTTTGAGCCCTTCGACAAAAATCAACAGCGTGACTATCACAACCACGGGCCATGACGTTGTGGTTGGCATCAGACCTGGTACCAGAACAGCGGCCAGAATAAGGCCTATTATGGTAGGTGCATAGTGGCAGCCGATTATTCTCTTATAGCTCACTTTACTTGCTTGCGCATCGGCAAAAAAGGTTGAAAGTGACGATTCAAAGCCAAAACTCGTTACCCCAACAGCCAAGAAAATTAAAGAAAAGAGAGTGCCGACCAGACCATACGCATGTGCACCGATGACACCAAACAACAGCATGTTGTGAGCGGCAAGTATCAGCTGGTAAGGGATCGCTTCAAGCGCGTTCCACCTTACACCGTGACTAAATTTTTGATAGAGGGATGAGGAGACAGGCAATGTGGTATCCTATAAAACTAAAGACTGCTATAGTTTTTAAGATACCACAAAAAGAGCCTGCCGGGAAATGCTTGTCCTAGCAGGCTCTTTTATAATTTCGGTTTCCGTAGTTACTTGAGGAGTTTTTTACGGTTTAGAGAAAGACTGGCCGTCTTTACTAGCTTCAATTTTCTCTGCTAGGGTGTTTAGCTTCTTTGCTTCGGACTCAAACCAATATTGGCGCTTAACCACCTGTCCCATTGTTTCATAGTGCAGACCCACAAGATATGCGCTTGACCTTTTAAATTGCGCATGAGCACATGCTGCATCATCATATGCGGCGGCGCGTTGATTGCAAACCGTAATCTCTTCCTCTTTTAGTTTTGTATATAGGTTACGTGCTAGTTCCGACATATTCTCTAAGAACTGAGGATCCCCATATGGAGCAAGATTACAATCCGTCGAAACTTCGGAATTTTTTTTATTTTTGATTCTAAATAGAAATTTATCAACTTCTGGCGCTTCTAACAATTTTGTGATTTTTCCAATCTCTGCCGCAGCTGCTGGGTGCAGCATAATATCGCCTACATTGTCAGGCTGGCCAGGAATGTAATCGGATCCAAACAGGTTGAGTGATAGGGTGATCGACAATAATATGCTTCTTTTCATTGAAACCTCCAAGGTTCATGTAATTGAGTTGAACTGACAGATATTCTTTTCCGTTATATTATACTACTAAGGATATTGCGCCCCATGCGTGACACTGACTCCTAAGTATTTATTCTAATTGTACGCTAATTATGTCTTTTTGCAACAGCCTGTCCTAGCTCAAGACGTATGAGGCTTTGGGGCTCTATAACCATTGACTCACAAAATTGAGAAGGAGTCAAAAGGCCTATTCCCTGGTGAGGCCTAAAAATGAGCGAATTTCTGAAGCCCTTAGGAGCTTAAGGGCCTGTAATACTTAACACAGCCTGCTATGGTCTAATATGAAGCGCAACACCGTTCTGATAGAAGGTTACCTCTGTCGACAAGGGCATCTATAAAGGTCAAGAGCTTTTCAACAGCTGCATGATCAGCGGCAAGAGTCTGGTGGTCAGCATTATGGCGACCGTCTTCCACTTCCAAAAGCCCAATAATCGAATAGCAGATGCCAAAGCATGCATTGATTGTATCTATATTTTTATACTGTTGTATATCGGCCCAGAGAGCAAGCATCACCGTTAGTGCTGGATCAGCTTTGTCGTGAGCGGCACAACAAACAGCAACGGCATGACGCAGCCGTTGTATCAGATAAAAACGGTGCGTAATAGCCAGCACGTCTAGTTTTTGTTCTGCTATGCTCAGGCTGTTTGGCGCACGCTCTCCCTTGGGGTGTGTAAGGAGAGTGTACAGTATCCGTGAAAATTCCTCTACAAACAGCTCATCGCCGAGAAACCGATAGGCGCACAGCTCCTGCCACAGTTTATGCAGCGGTTGCATGGTTGCTGTTTCATACGCTCGAGCAACTGCCAATCGGATACGATCATGCTTGAGCACAGGCATCAGTGCCGCTACTCGTGGCAGAAGGTTGTGCTGAGCATAGGGAGTAACAAAGAAGAGCGTACCTATTTTTTCAAGGCGCGCAATGGTGTATAAGCGCTTAAGTACCGCCTCAGCCAGGCGTGGCGATTCTGGTATGTCGTGCGTATGATTACTGCAGCTTGCAAGCAGATAAAGAGAAGCGAACAGTCGCGCAGAGGGTTTCATCATGATGGTATACTCAGATGGTACCACAACCATGTAATGGCGCTCGCCGCTGCACCGATACAAGATAGCGGGAGCTTCCATGAACTTTGGCTGGTGGCGGCTTGTTGATGATGCAGTTGCTCAAGCTTATCGGATAACGTATCAAGTTTTTCTAGGATCGTTTCGAGTGTTGCGTCACCACCTTTCGGCAGAAGATGCTCATCAGAAGCAGGAGCTGCTTGAGGTGATAGAGTCGGTTGCCAGATGGTGGCAATGATATTTTCATGCAGCATCACAAGGACATGAACCACTTCTTGCACATAGGCATCATCATGAATGTAACGATAGTTGCGCAAGCTGGTTATAAGTTGCATCAATGCTTTGCTGTCATGGTGTGCGCATATGTGAAGAACCGCTTTTTTTACCAGCGGGTGCACAAACAGGTTAAGCTGTGCTTCTTGGAAACTGCAGATGTATTTCAACGAGTCACTCTCTTGCAGCGTTTTTTCATTGATGATATGCAAAAAAAGATCTACGACCGGTTTCAGGCGCTGCAATAAATAAAAACGATAAAAAACACGGTCAGTTGATAGTTCCTTCAGTTGCTCGCTTTCAACGCTTGCCATGCTCACCTGCGAGCCCCATGCGAGAGCCATAAAAAATAGGTGTGATCGCTTCATACCACCCACATACAACAGAGAATAAAAAGCTATAGCTTTTAGGTAACACTCTTTGTAATACTGTACGCAAGCAGGAGATGATATAGCAAGATCTGCGTAGAGTGAGCTCTTTCTTGAAGAGATTTTCGGCCAACTGAAAGGATCTTTGTATGATGCTGAAAACGTTAATTTATACGGGAGTCGTACTGATAAGTATCTGCACACAAACTGTTGTGGCATCAACAGAGCTGATTACTGCGATTGAACAGCGTTATTATATGATTATGCGCCTTGAAAAACCGGTTGCAACGTTGGTTGCGGCGTACCAAAAGAAGAGATCTTTGCATCTGCCAAAAAATAGCGCCGATCTATTTAGAGACCCCCTTGTTAAGCGTACCTTTGCAACTATGGAAAATACGCAATCGACGATGCCTTTTTATAAACTGTGGAGCTGCTTTCTTGCGTATCGCTTTGTTGAAGATAAGCAATTTATAAAAGAGATACTCACGGCTATTCTGCTCTTATACAAAGATCTTATTCTTTCGTTGCGTACAGAATCTGATTCGGCGGTACGCATGATCGATGCACAGCTGCGCTCGTGCGCTCAACATGATCAGTCGACCGATCTCATGCCGCTACTTGAGACTTCTCAGGTCGCCTGCCGACAGTACAGAAACTTATGTCCTACGGTAGATTGTCACGAGCTCAATGCTGCATTAACCTCTCAGCATATAATACAACCATTCCCTTACGCGTTATCGTCCCACTCTCTAGAAGAGAATATAGGAACGGTACATCATCTTTTGGGTCAAGAGGAGATGGAGACCATAGCAACCGATAATACTATGAGATTATATTATATACAGCGGCTCTTAAAGGCCATGTTTATACTATCTGGGCAAAAGGGAAGGATTAATTTTACCTTTGATGCTACCATTATTGATAGGCTTGCCAGCCCAGTGATACGAGCATGCATCAGCGCACTTGTCAAACAGCAGACAGTGGCTCCTCTTTTTGATCTATGGTCCCAGTTGACCGCCTATGATTTTATTAATGATACGCATACCGTACGAGAATATGTCCTTATACTCTGCCTTGCGTATCGTCACATTGTAGATATGTATGCTTTAGAAAAAAAGGGTGTCGATCCAAAAGATCTGTTGCTTGTATATGAGACGATAGCAAACTTGCCGGTAGCAGAACTGCTCGATCTGCTCGATGATGTCGTTGAGCAGTATGACACGTTAGCGCAAGAATATGCTTTAAAAGATAGTTCACTCAGTTGGAAAGAATGGTTTGCGAGCTATTGGTGGTCCGCTCCCGTGGTTGTCGGCTCCTTTTTCACAACCTTTTTAAAACATGCTAGAATACTCCTTTTTCCAAGCAGATAGAAAAGCTTCTTTTAAAAAAAACAGAACCATGGTATTCTACGTGATACCGGATAGAAGCCCTTCTGAGGCTAAGCGCTTTCATAGAGAGGGACGAATATGTTCTCCCTTGACGAAAAAGTCGTCTACCCTGGTCACGGTGTAGCAAGAATATGCCGCATCATCGAAAAAAATATAGCAGGTTCAAACGCGCGTTTTTTTGAGCTTGAATTTTTTAATAAAAAAATGACCATTCTCGTTCCTGTTGATTCGGTAATTTGTGCCGGCATTCGCAAGTTAAGCTCCATAGAACATATTAATGATACATTTGCTATCTTGTCAGAGCCCGTTGCAAAACCGCTTCATGAAGCGTGTGTCACCAACTGGAATAAGCGCAACAAAGAGTACCAGTGCAAAATTCGCACCGGTAACATACGTGAGATCTGTAAAATATATCGAGATCTCAGACATATATCCGCCAATAAAGAATTGTCATTTGGTGAAAAAAATCTGCTCGATCAGACGGAGTTTTTGTTGATAGAAGAGATCTCAATGGTTACGCATGCCGATGAGGCGAAGGTAATCGAGCGATTACGATCAATATTTAAAAATACGGATACTACTAAGGTTGTTCCTAGCGTAAAAGGTAAAATAACACAAACGTCAAGCATGAGTATGTAATGGCTTATCTTTGAAAAGATGGCAAAAGTGCATTTTTCTTACGATAGTTATTTGTTTTTGCATGATGGATCCCCGCCTTGAGCGGGGATGACTCGAAGAGAGTGGTATTCTCAGTCAATAGGCTTGTTAAGATGCGCGACTTTACATGGACTCGCTAACCCATTGTTTGGGTAGCTGACCTGCCTCTAAGCTGCTACACTGTCTCTAGTAAGAGGTTGCGTAGTGACCGCGGGTCACACAAGTGCAAAATCCTCGCTGCATGTTAACAATAGAGTGACACACCATGAAACAAGTGCTTTTTATTATCACAGGGCCCACGGGGGTAGGCAAAACGCACGTAGCGCTTGATCTTGGCAATCGAATGCCGATCGAGATTATTAATGCTGACAGTGGACAGTTTTATGAACCGCTGACCATCGGCACGGCAAAGCCTGATTGGCGATCATTGGCGATACCACATCATGGATTCGATATGCTGACAACACCTGAACAGTACACGGTGGTTGGCTATCGCGCATATGTTGACAGGCTCTGTAAGCAGATCTGGGCAGCAGGCAAAGTTCCGGTTTTGGTTGGAGGCTCTTTGTTCTATATACAATCACTTTTTTTCCCGCCTCGCGCGCCATCAGACGTAATTCCTGTGCCAGATAATCTTCAGGCAGATGCGTCTTGGGATGCATTATATGGTATTGATCCGGTGCGAGCTCAAGCAATCCATCCGCATGATACCTATCGCATTGCTCGCGCATTGGCAGTATGGCAGTCGACAGCTTGCAAACCATCAAGCTTGTCCCTCTCCTATGAACCGTTGTGTGATGCGCATATTATATTTCTGACGCGAGAAAAAGAGAGTCTGTACGAACGGATTAATGATCGCGTGCTGCAGATGTTTGATCAAGGCTTTATTGATGAGGTTGCTGCATTACAAAATACTCCCTGGGAGCCATTTTTGTATCAGAAAAAATTTATAGGGTACAATGATATTTTGACCTGGTTGCATGATACATCCTGTATGGATAGACAGCAGCTTATAGCCCTTATTCAAAAAAAGACACGCCACTATGCAAAGCGACAACATACGTTTTGGCGTATGCTTTGTAAGCGTCTTTCTGAGGCGCAGGACGTGCGATACAGCGTGACAACAAGAACAGTCGACTTGACGAGAACTGATTATGATTTATATATTAATGATCTGTTACATCAGTTGAGTAGTTTATACATATGATGGTCCTATAACAAAGAAGTATCGCTATGCAAAACGGTTGCCCTGGCAATGATCAAAATGATCAGCTCGTATTTGATAGTAAACAGACGGCCTGGATAGTTTCGGCATTATTATTGTTACTCTTTTTTGTTTTTATGGCCGGCTATTTTCTTGGTAAACACCAAGCGGTAGAGCAATTCAGCCATGCGCTTGATCAGGATTCCATATCAGACAAGATCTATTCCTCGCTGTACGCTTCTTATGAAGGGAAAACAGGTATCGAGCTTGATAGTGATAAGGCCGATACCGATAAGTTGAATCCTGCCGAGCCTTCAGCTCAGCCATTAGAACCGACGGTGCCAGCGCCAACGAAACAGGATGAGCCGGTTGTTGCGCCAGAGGCTGAGAAAGTTGAAGCTCAAGAAGCTGCTACGTCAACGGCGCTTTATTATGCACCACTTATTGGGTTTGGTTCTTACAAGTCGGCGCAGGCATATTTTAATCGCCTGACTAAGCGCGGATTTCCTGTAGAGCTTAAGCAGCGTACGAGTAAAACAGCAAAAGGACGAATCATCCATTGGTATCAAATTAGTACAATCCCGTATACCTCGCGACCAGAACTTGAAAAGCTGATCGCCACACTAGAAAAGCAAGAACATCTCATTAACAGCAAAATTGTGACCCTATAAATATAGATAATTCTCTCTTACACACATCAATGCCGAAAGGTTGTTCGCATCATGATAACACTCATCAGAAGCAAAATAATGGGGGCCCATGCATACCTTATGTGGGCATTTGTTATCTTTGTTATTCTCTCGCTAGGTCTGCCTGGGGTTATGCAAAAATCATCCAACGGTGGCCCGTGGATTTTGAAAGTAAATGACCAAGAGATTGGCTACAATACATTCGTGAGAGCGATTCAGACACAAGAACAGATCGCTCGCCAAAAATATGGCCCTATGGCAAACATGATCAACCAAAAAGCTCTCTATACCCAAACGCTTGATGGTCTCGTGTATGCAGAGCTGCTTGATCAAACAGCACAAAAAGCGAGGGTTTCTGCTTCAGGCTGCTCTATAGAAAGCGCTCTTGCTGATCCACGCTTTATCATACCGATTTTAGCGCAGCTCCATGCGTTACCCGCCTATAGTTGGCAGACCGGTATCGATATGCGTATGCTCAGAAAAATCTTGTCCGAAAAAGGTATGACTATTGCTGATTTTGACAATGAAGTCGCCAAGGCGTTGAGTCAGGATCTTATACAACAGATGGTTTTCATAGCGGGTTATGCGCCCTCATTTGAACTGCGTAGTGAATACAAGAACAGCATGCTTGGCAAGTCGTTTCGTGTTTTAACGCTGCCATTAAGTAATTTCGTAGCGGCAGAACAGGCAGCAGGCGCTTCAAAGCCAGCGCTCCAGGCTTTTTTCGATCTACACAAAAAGAACTATAGTGAGCCAGAAAAGCGCTCGGCGACCGTCTGGGAATTCACGCCAGCAACCTTCGCATCGGCGCTCACCGACAAGCAGATCGAAAGCTATTACGAAAAACATAAAGAGGCTGCGTTTGTGCAGGATCCTGTCAAAATACAGGTCCGTAGAATTTTAGTAGGCGCAGAGGACCGAGCGACAGCTCAGACATTAAAAGCAGCGCTCGATGTTGACCCAACGCTTTTTGCCAAGAAAGCGCAAGAGCATTCGCTTGATAAAGCCTCAGCTGCCAATGGCGGTTTGTTGCAACCATTTGCTCGTGGGACCCATGAGAGCGCATTCGATAAGGCGGCATTCCTGTTAAATGCTCCCGGTGCAATCTCAGATATCATTACGACAAAGGATGGTCTTGAGATTCTCCAACTAGTCAAACGGTCTTCTAAAACGTATAAACCATTGACTGCGGTGCGCACAGAGATCATCGATGCGCTGAGTCTGAAGCACTTTAATGATGCTTTTGAACTTGAGGGTAAACGTATTGCGCGTCAAAATGATAAGAACGCATTAGAAGCTTTTGTTGCCCAGCATCACGGCGTGATGATTCCTTACAAAAATGTTACTCGGGAATCATCAGTGCAGGCGGGGCGTCTTTTTGGTCTACAACTCGACATGCCAACCCTGTTTATTGAGAAGGACAAAGGGTACATAGCGGTCGTAACTGCTATCGAGCCGAGCAGTATACCGGCGCTTTCTGCTGTAGAATCTCGGGTAGCCAAAGACTTTTTTGAAGACCAAGCGGCTAAAAAATTGGCGGTTGTGCTTCAGGAGATCAAGGCAAAAGCAGCCACGGAGGATCTGCACAGTTTAGCTCAGCAGTACAAAGGCAGCGTGACAACCGTAAAGAACCTCAAGGGGACGGATACCGCCAGTATCGAGAGCTATAAAAAAAGCGGCATCCCTGTTGAAACAATGGTACAATTGGAAATGATTGGGGCCGTTTCGGCCGGGCAAACCGCAACTGGGGGCTCTGTAGTCAAGCTTGAAGCTCTTGAAAAGTTTGATACGAAGCAATTCCAAGAGGCTAAATCATCTCTAGCCGCTTCCTTACAGCAAGAACGTATGCAACTAACTCTTGTCGGTTTTATTGCGTCTGCGCGTAGAAATGCTACAATAAAGCAAAATGATGCATTACTTAATAATATGCGTGGCCAATAATATAGTTAGATGACAATGACAACAAAAACAACGTCGGCACACTCAGCAAAGGCTGAGGCAGCTGAAGGAACCTTCAAGAAAAAGGCCCTTGAGGTAACTTTTTCTCAGATTGACAAGCAGTACGGCTCAGGAGCCGTTATGCTTCTGGGCAAGGCCTCGAATGTCCGCGTTGAGACCGTTTCAACCGGGTCTATTTTGATAGACCAGGCAATTGGTGTCGGCGGGCTACCTCGCGGTAGAATAGTCGAGATTTTCGGGCCTGAATCTTCAGGTAAAACCACATTGGCATTGCATGTGATCGCCCAATCGCAAAAAAATGGTGGGGTGTGTGCTTTTATTGATGCAGAACACGCGCTTGACGCAGCTCACTGTGCGAGTTTGGGCATCAATATTGACGAGCTCATTATTTCGCAGCCCGATTGGGGTGAGCAAGCGCTTGATATTGCGGAAATGTTGGTTCGTTCAGGAGCTATTGACGTCATAGTCATAGATTCCGTGGCGGCTTTAGTTCCCAAGGCAGAACTTGAAGGTGATATGGGTGATTCCCATATGGGTCTTCAGGCTCGCCTTATGTCGCAGGCGCTGCGCAAATTGACGCCTGTGGTTCACAAGTCCAAGACGGTCCTTATTTTTATTAACCAAATTCGTCAAAATATTGGCGCTATGCCCTTTGCTCCAAAGGAAACTACAACGGGTGGCAATGCGCTTAAATTTTATGCTTCCTTGCGCCTTGATGTGCGTCGCATAGCAAGCCTTAAGAAGAATGAGACTCATTTTGGTAATAGAATTGCGGTCAAAGTGGTGAAAAACAAGGTAGCGCCACCATTTAGACGCGTTGAGCTTGATCTCCTGTTTGGTGAAGGGATAAGTAAGGAGCTCGATTTGCTTGATGCGGCAATTCATTATAACATTATAACTAAAGCTGGTTCTTGGCTTGCGTTCCAAGGGTCTAATATTGCCCAAGGGCGTGACCAGGCTTTGCAGCAGTTGCGTGAGCATCCTACGCTTGCCGCACATGTTTTAGCAGCAGTTCGTGCCGCGATAGAATCGGGCACTGAGATCGCTTCTAGCTCTGGTGGCGAAGAGTAATGCAGGTACTCCTTTATAATTATTTGATGAAAAGGTAATTCGGCATTGAAAGGTACGAAAGAGGCGTTGCCTCTGATGAATGAACGAATCCGTGCAGAGCGTGTTCAGCTTATAACCCATACCGGTAATAACATTGGTGTGGTGTCTCGGTTCGAGGCGCTTCGCATGGCACAAGATGTTGGTTTAGATCTTGTGCTTATTGCCGATGTAGGTAGTGATGATGTCCCCGTTGTCAAAATCATGGATCTCGGCAAGGCTCAGTATGAAAAAAAGAAAAAACAGACTGAAGCGAAAAAGCATCAGAAAGTAATACAGGTCAAAGAGATAAAATTAAGTCCTAAGATTGGTGAGCATGATTATCTGACAAAGATCAAGCAGATGATCCAGTTTCTTGAAGACGGAAAACGGGTTAAAATAACGCTTTTCTTCCGTGGTCGCGAGAACGCTTTGCGTGACGAGCATGGTGCGAGCTTATTTAATCGTATCAATGCTACTCTTGAAGAGCATGGTATTTTCAAGGATGTGGTACAGGAACAGGACTCAAAACTAGGACGTTTTTGGTCGCGAATTTATTATCTTAAAACAGCTAAGTAAAAGGGTGGCATTCCATGCCCAAAATGAAAACCTGCTCAGCAGCTAAAAAACGTTTTAAAAAGTTAAAAAGTGGACTTTTTAAGAGATCTCAAGCATTCCGCCGTCACTTGTTGACTAAAAAATCACGTGGAAGAAAACGTGATTTGCGTGGTTCTGCCTATGCGGATCATGCACACGTTGGTCAACTTAGACGCTTGATGCCATATTCATAATACACTAAAGAACTTTAAGGATTTCTACAATGACACGGGTAAAACGAGGTATAGCAACCAAAAGACGCCACAAAAGACTTTTGAAAAAAGTTAAAGGTTTTTGGGGGCAACGTAATAATATCTTCAAACGTGCTAATGAGACGCTCTTGCGCGCTATGGCATATGCTTACAAAGGCAGAAAGCTCCTTAAGCGTGACATGCGTGCCTTGTTCATAACACGTATCACTGCTGCTATTAGATTGCATGATTCTTCCTATTCTCGCTTTATACATGCGTTGAAAAAGAATGGCATTGCGCTTAATCGTAAGATGTTGAGCCAGCTTGCTATTTTTGAACCACAAGGCTTTGCAGCTGTTGTTGCGATGACAAAACAGCAATAACCTACTTTGCTTGACAACATTTAACAGTACTCTTTAGACTGTGCGTGTTGTATAAAAGTTAGTGCCTGCCTTTTTATTAAGGAGGGAAAAAGTATGGAAGCGTTGCGTGTTTTAGAGCAAAAAATAGCGGATTTGGTCGATATGGTTCGCAAAACTCGAGCGGATAATCTCCGTCTTGAGCAAGAGAATACGCAGCTCATGACGAAGCTTGCTGCCTATGCAGCTGATGATCAGCGACGGCTGCAGCTTGCACAAGAAAAGGAATCAACCAGGTCATTGGTTGATGGTCTGATAGAACGCATAAATGCTCTTTCAGAAAGCGAGCTTCAGTCATGACGAACGAAAAGAAGCGGTATAAAGTCACCATTTTTGGTCAAGAGTATACTCTTATAAGTAGTGAGCATGATGAGTATTTGCTCGAAGCGGCTCATCTTGTTGATACGGCCATGAAAGAGATTGCCAGCAAGACTGTTTCTGTCGACCAGAGCAAGGTTGCTGTTATGGCGGCTTTACATATGGCGAGCAGCCTAGCGCAAGCACGTAGTGCTGCTCAACAGCAGGAACAGCGATGTCAGGCGCTTGTGGGCGCTCTTGATGCGCTTTTCGTTTAACTGGCTCGCTCGGCTCGATCCGCTTTTCGTTGCTCCAGGCGTTGCACATACTTTCGTGTGTGTCTTTGGCACATACGTTCCCCTCTCGTAAAATTAAGAGCCTTGCAGCAAAGAGAAATTTGCGGTGTAGGCGTTGTTGTTGTTACCTGGATAGGGGAAGTTATGATTGATATACATATGATTATACTGCTGACGGGTGGAGCTCTTGTTGCTTTGGCACTCGCCTTTATCGTCTATGCAAAACGCAAGATTGATGAAGCTAATCTCATCGATCGAGATGCGAGGCATCGCCTTAAAAATGCCAAATTTGAGATGGAAACGGAAAAGCGCGAAGCGCTTTTAAAAGTCAAAGATGAGATTCACAAAAAGCGTAGTGAATTTGAGCTTGAAAAAAAGCGTGAACGCATAGAGCTTGATCGCTTGCAATCAAAAATTAATACGAAATATGAAGCGCTAGAAAAAAAGGAGGAAGGGCTTGACCTTCTCAAGCGTGAATTACAACAAAAAGAGCGCACCTTTTCTACCTTAGAAGATCAGCTACGCGCAAGCGAAGCTCGTCTTAAGTCTTTATATGCCGAATTGATAACGAAACTTGAGCGCGTCAGTTCTATGTCGCGTGAAGAAGCGAAAGCCTTATTGATTTCGACGCTCGAGGCGGAAGTGCGCCATGAGAATCAGAAATGGATTCAAAAAACGGAGGAAGAGGCTCGAGAGCGCGCAAAAGAAAAGGCTACGAGTATCGTTGTCACTGCTATGCAACGGTATACCTCTGAACAGGTAGCACAACATGCTTCAAGTATTGTTCATTTACCAAACGATGAAATGAAGGGTCGTATTATTGGTAAAGAAGGACGAAATATAAAATCGCTAGAAATGGCGACCGGTATGGAATTCGTGATCGGTGAGACACCGGAGCTTATTACCATTTCAGGCTTTAACCCTGTGCGCCGCGAAGTTGCGCGCCGTACGCTTGAGGCGCTTATTTCCGATGGTCGTATTAATCCGACACGGATTGAAGAGACCGTTGGTCGCATAGAGAAAGAGATCGAAGAGATTATTGAAGGGTATGGCAAAGATGTCACGCTAGAATATAATCTTCAAGGGATACATCCAGAAATCGTTACCTTATTGGGTAAACTCTATTTCAGAACCAGTTTTTCACAAAACGTACTGATTCACAGTAAAGAAGTTGGTATGTTCTCTCGTATGATAGCTGAAGAGCTTGGTCTTGATGGTGCTTTAGCGCTTCGTGCCGGCTTGTTACATGATATAGGCAAAGCGGTTACGGCAGAAGTTGAAGGTCCGCACGCTATGATCGGCGGAGACATTGCAAAACGGTGCGGTGAAGACCCTATAGTGGTCAATGCTATCGCGGCTCACCATGAAGAGGTTCCTTTCACTTCCGTCTATGCGCCTATTGTTGTCGTGGCCGATATTATTTCAGCATCACGTCCTGGCGCTCGCCGAGAAACCCTTACCGCGTATATTAAGCGCCTTGAAAAGCTTGAGGAAATAGCTCATTCATTCGATGGTATTAAGCGCGCATATGCATTACAAGCTGGTCGTGAGATACGTATTATCGTTGAAGAATCGGTTCTGGATGATGCTGCCTCTACGCTTTTAGCAAGTGCAATTGCCCGCAAAGTACAAGAGGATATGAATTTCCCAGGGCAAATAAAAGTGAATGTTATCCGAGAAACACGAACCATAGAATATGCAAAGTAACAAGCTATGACACGCATCAGGGTGCTTTTTCTAGGTGACATTGTTGGTGCTGCAGGACTTGCTATTTTCCAGAAGCATATCAAACGTCTGCGCGAACAGTATCGCGCAGACGCCATTATCGTAAATGGTGAAAATAGCGCCGGCAGTGGACGAGGAATCACGCCAGCCGTCATGCGCCTTTTTAAAGAGCAGGGCGTTAACGTGGTGACATCGGGTAACCATATTTGGCAGAAGCCAGAGATTATCAATTATATTGCGCAGCATACGGATCTTGTGCGTCCGATTAATTTTCCCGCAGCCACTCCAGGGTCTGGTATGACCACTTTTATCTGTAAGGGTATTGAAATAGGGGTTATTAACGTACAAGGGCGTGTATTTATGCGCGAGCTGCTCTCATGTCCCTTTAGAGCAGTCGAATCGGCGTTAACCTATTTACAGCACAAAACACCGATTATTTTTATCGATGTTCACGCAGAAGCCACTTCGGAAAAAATGGGCGTAGCCTATATGTTTGACGGTCGCGTCAGTGCTGTAGTCGGTACGCATACGCATGTCCAGACGGCAGATGAAAGAATTATGCCTGGTGGTACAGCATATATTACCGATCTTGGTATGGCCGGTTCTCTAAACTCAATGATTGGCATGAAAAAAGAGCCTATTATTCAAAATTTTCTCACGCAGATGCCAGCACGGTTTGCAGTCGATACCTCATTACCCTTGTTCATGACAGGAGTCTGCATCGAGGTTGATACGCAGACTGGTAAAGCTACCAGTATAGAACGTATACGTGTTGTTGATGATGCGGTTCAAATCGATACGCAAGAGTAAGTTATCACTATGACTCAGATTCTTTTGTTATATCTGTGTATGGCTTGTGGGTTTGCCTTTGGCAAGGCCTCTCTCGCTTACATGCCTCCGCTTCTGTTTGTTGGGGCACGTATGAGCATTGCCGGCCTCATATTGGTTTGGTATCAGTTTTTTTTCAAAAAAGAGCGGTTTGTTGTGCATCTGCAGCATGGAGCGCTCTTTGCCGCTATGTGCCTTTTCCATATTTATGGTTCTTATGCTCTGGAATATTGGGCGATGCAGTATGTTTCTTCTTTCAAGGCGTCGCTGTTGTTTAATCTATCTCCTTTTGTTACAGCCTTGTTAGCCTATTTTTTTGCAAACGAGCTGATGACTCATCGCAAATTGGTAGGGCTTGTTGTAGGCTTTATTGGCATGACTCCGATACTCCTTGAGTGTGAAGCCCAAGCGGATGAGGTGTGTAATCCGACGCTCCTATTGTTGGCCGAAGCGGCTCTCATCGGTTCAGTTATATGCGCGGCTCTTGGTTGGATATTCATGAAGAGATTGGTCAAAACACACGAGTATTCACCCGTGATGATTAATGGCGTGAGCATGATAGTTGGTGGCGGCATGGCACTTATTACCTCCTATCTCTTTGAGACATGGCCTACCCTGTTTGTTACGGTTGATCAGCAAGGGCAGTCTTTGAATGCTGGGCTTATGACGGCGTTTTTCTATATGGCCTTACTTATCCTATTATGCAACATCATTTCGTATAATCTGTACGGGGTATTGTTACGCTCCTATTCGGCAACATTCCTCTCCTTTGCTGGTTTTTTGACCCCTTTATTTACGGCATTATTAAGCAGTCTCCTGTTTGGACAGAGCCCATCGATCTGGTTTTTTATTTCAGTGGCTGGAGTAGGGCTTGGGTTATACCTCTTTTATGGCGAAGAGTTACGGATTGCCAAGCGGATGTAAAGAGATTACGCAGAAAAACAGGTAGTATGCTTTATAAGAATCATACTACCTGTTTTTTTATTATCGGATGAGATACTAGCGGCTTTTTGCAACTATAGCGCGCTTTGTTACGCGTCTTTTAGCCATACGACGCTTTTTAGGAGCGGCGCCAGCTACACCGCGTGCAGATGAGCTACGTTTTGCAACTTTACGAGCAACCTTACGCTTTGGAGCAGCCTTTTTCGCGGCAACTTTACGCTTAGGTGCCGCTTTTTTTGCTGCAACTTTGCGTTTTGGAGCAGCCTTTTTAACTGCCTTACGCTTTGGGGCAGCCTTTTTCGCTGCAACTCGGCGCTTAGGGGCTGCTTTTTTTGCAACCTTGCGCTTTGGGGCGGCTTTTTTCTTCATAACCATGAACTCTCCTTTTTTTAGAGTTAAGGGTACAATCCCGATTCAATTTCAATTCGCTTGTCGAACATTTCCTAACGTTCTAATTCAAGAGTACATGATTTTGTTTTCAAAAATCAACTATTATGCAATAAAAAAAATAAAAATTTCCGTTTTTTGCGTTCAAAAAGAGCACGCCGCGATCTCATTGTCGTTGCTTGCGAAATCACCAAAAGCATCACCGGTCGCATCTTTTGGCGAGTCGTTATTGTGCAGAAATATATACGAACATGGTGTGACTATTTTTTTACTGCACACGCTTTTTTCCGATTTTTTTTTGCAATCAAGTCGTGTAAAAATGTTGAGCTTTTTATCAAAAACCACAGCCACTTTTGGCATCGGTTGGCTGACATAATGGTAGCAGATCTTTCCCTAGTTCAGCCTTCTGTTGATCATACGGCAACTCATATTTTTTATAAAATGCGTGAACGACCGCTTCGTACCGTTGACCGTCAGCTCCGCGCAAGAGCTTTGCGTGTGAGCCTTTGGCCAGGATTAAGATATAGAGATCCTTATGGCCGCGCGCGCGTAAGGCTTGATAGAGGCGGTATGAGCTTTGCGCTGGGACCAGTTTATCTTCCAACGAGCAGACTATGAGCATGGGCAAGCCAAGCGGTATTTGGTTAGCAACGTCAATGGGCTGCAACGCATCCGCCTTAGATTTCAACGCGATATTACGCAACAGATCTTGAGCGAGTCTGCGAGTCAACCCACAATTGATCAGCGCAGGAACATGATGAGCGGCTGCCTCCAAAGATGTCTGTATATGATCGAAGGGAGATTCTAGGATCAGCGCTTTTACCTGAGTTGGTTTTTTGTTTGCAACGAATGACCAGATGACACTTGCTCCTCGCGAGACTCCTGCTAACACATAGGAGTCTTCGGGAAACTTTTTGGTAAGATCATCATAGACTCGTGCAATCGTTGCTTGATCATTGTGCTGGCCGAAGCTGCAATGCCAGAATTTACAGAGCTTTATACCACATTTTGGGTCGCAGGCATCGTCGTAATTAAAATAGGCATACGGTTTTTGTATAATACAACGAGCATCCTTGTTGCCTTCCACGGGTAGATAGCCTTTTATTTGATTGCTACCAGTATCCAACATACCATGAGAAAAAAGTGTGATAGTTTTTGCCGTCGCCGACTGTTCCAATCTACAGTCCGTGTGAGCGCTCAGAGACTGTGCAAAGAGACTGGCGCAGGTCAATAGGCTTAATTTTTTGAGGTAGACATTCATCAAGATCTCCCGTTTGTTTTTATGCTCTTTTTGGGTCACCTCCTAAGTATATCAGCAGCCCATCATAAAACGAGCAAAAAACATAAAATCTATTAAAAGTTGTCCAAAATAATATAGATTGTCATTAACAAATGCCGTTTTACCTCAAAAAGCAAAGAGGTTGCCCTCTATGAAAACTTTCTATGTTTTATTGGTTTCAGCCCAGCTGGGCGGCTTGTCGTTCGCCGCAAACGATCCTCGTTCGTGTTGCGGCTCGGAGCTGCTATGTAAGCGGCGGTACAATGAGGTTATCTATCCTGCTACGCATAATGGACATTCATATAAAAAATCTGATGTTGCCAATCAGGACCTTTCTCTGACGGAGCAGTTTGAAGCAGGTATCCGAGCGACCAAGCTGCATGTCTGGTATGACACTGACAGCACGGGTAAGGTAGTACCATTTGTGTGTCATGGGATCGATAAAAAGCTACTCTATGATCCGCCACTGAATAAAGCTCTCGATCATGTTCCTTTTCTCTTTCGCCCTTTTGCCCGCGCCTGCTTGGAAAAAGCGGCTCCCTTTAAACAGATTATCACGGATGCCTTTACCTATGCCTACGGCACCGACAATGCGGGCGGCGCAATTCCCTTTAAGCATTGTATCCTCGATCCGGCAAGTCAACCATTCAAGCAAGCGCTCGCTGAAGTAGAGGCTTTTTTAGCGACCCATCCTAATGAGATCATGACACTCATTATAGAAGATCATACACGCAACCTAAAGAGATTGGCGGCCGATTTTAAAAAGGCAGGGCTTGTATCTTTCGCGCATACGCAGAAATCTGATGCGCCTTGGCCAACGTTGGAACAGATGATTAAAAGAAACAAGCGCTTAGTCGTTTTCCTGCATGGGGATCAGGATCTTGAGTATGCTAAGTACCCTTGGATGCATTATTTATGGGAGTATGCCTGGGATACCAAAAGTGATTTTAAAGACGTCAATCAGTTCAAAGACAACTGCTATGATACAGTACCCAATCGTGGCAAACAGGCGTTTGCCGACCGCAACAAGGAACCCAAGAACAAAATCTTTGTCGTACACCATTTTCTGACCGAGCTTATCGGTGGGAGTAAGGCTCATGCGCTCAAGGCCAATCGTAAGCATGTGTTACGCAATCGCCTCAAGCGGCTTCAAAAAGAGACGGGCCATCTGCCCACTATTGTCCAAGTCGACTTTTTTGAGCATCCGGCTAATGAGTTTTTCAGTGTTATTAATGAGCTGAATGGGATTTGAGCGTTAAGAAAAGCCTGACTCTTTTGGAGTTGTGCTGCAACATCTATTCTTTCTGTTTTGTAATTTTTAGTATGCATGCCTTTTTCTCCGTCTTGACGACATTCAATGCTTTATGATATCATTAGAAAAGTTTATTTTATCATTTTATTTGATTTTGTTCTGAACGAATAACTTCTCTTCATTCCATTTACAAGAGGACCCTATGCGTTATATCTATAGTGCGACCATTTTCATTGTGCCGTGAAGCCAAAGAAAGTGTATTTAAAAGTAGTATTATTTAGATACACAAGGATATCACGAGAAACGGCATAGATATCGGATATGAATTGGTTGT
>JAFEAZ010000027.1 GCA_018266085.1 Candidatus Babelota bacterium | reverse complement strand
TCTTGACAACCTTTTTTATTCTCCTACATTTAAGTGCGGAACTTTGAGCTATAAGGAACGCAGCAGAGTTAATTCAGTATTCTAGGCACTGTCACGTCTACGCCATTTCAAGCTCTTTTTTCTAAATAAGTACACTGTTTTAACCACCTTATTTAAAGGATAACTCTATGCAAAAGAGTCTTGCCTTTGCTGCCCTTCTGCTGCCGTTTTCTGGCTACGGCGTGACCAAAGAAGAGCAAATCAAAAGGCTTAATAAAGAACTTGCCCAGTGTAATGAGAGCTTGGAATCTTTAGGTGCTCTTATAGAGCAAAAAAGAGGCGCTATGCAGTGGGATAGCGATATGGCAGAAGCGTATACAAAGGAGCTTATCAGGAAAGAAATAAAGCATCGCGAGCTTATCAATAATGGTGCGTTTTTGAGCAAGGATGCTCAGGTTAAAATCGAACAAGATATACGTCGCGTAAACGAGCTTATGGTTGCGGAATTCAGCAAATCGATAGAGCAAGGTAAAACGCCCTCTGTATCGGTGCGCGAACTGATTATCAATGAGAAAGAGTTGGGCATAGATTCATTCGACTCTATCAAATTTCTTCTGATAAAGGTTCTCTTTGCTCAGATGGCACTTAGGCCTTTGGTAATAGAATATGATGGCCTTGTTCAGAAAATAACTAAAATAAACGCAACCCTCATGGAGCTTAATAAATAACAGTCATGAATAAGTATACTATAAAACTCACCATAGCATTCATTTCTTATAACGCGATGTCATTAGGTTTTCATGTTGGTGGTGAAGCGGTAGAAGATCTGAATAGGCTTAGAGTAGTCTTCAGACAAGATGTCCAAGGAATAATTAATGATGTAGTTACCAAGCAAGCGGAAGAATTTTTTGCTAATGCAGCAACGGGTGCACTTTCTCAGCTCACTTCAGAAAAAGCTCAAGAGCTTGGCTCCAGTATAGGGCAAGGTATTTTGTCTCAACTGACACCAGAAAAGACCAAGGAAATTGGCGACAATTTAGGCGCCAGTCTTGGTGATAAATTTGGTGAGAACTTAGTTAAAGGAGTGGCTACCGGAGTGGTGGGAGTTGCTTCATCGGCTGGAAAAGCAGTAACAACAAAAGTTGCTGCTACCTATACGGCCACAAAAGTGGCCGCTGCTAGTGCGGTGACGTCAGCAAAAACAACTACCGCAGCAGCATTGGCGTCACCAGCCGCCCCATTTGTTGTAGGAGGTATTGTGGTTACAGGTGTTGGCGTTGCAACCTATTACGCGACGAATGCAGCGATGAGTTCAATGCGTGATGGGGAATATCAGACTTGTTTGAATAGTAGCCTAAAAGATCCAAAGTTGGCGCACGAAGAAGAAGTAAACGATCAGGGGCTTCCCGCGCGTTGTGATGCTCAAGAGCGGCTAGTTTCTTATTGGAGTGAAAAAAGAAGCCGAGCGACAAAAGAGGCTTTTAAGCGGTTCCAAGAAACAGGTGGGTCATGGCAATGATAAAGGGAGGTTAAATTATAGAAATACCGATCACATAAAGTAAGCAACTTATTTTCACCAAACCCAGAAAGAAACGACATGTTAAGAAAATTAGCAGCGGTAGCACTTTGTGCCGCATCATTGTCATGTGCATCTGAAAAGACTATAGCAGCACAATATCTTCTGGCGTCAAGCCAACGTTATAACGTCACACACGATGATAACGGTATCCTTAAAGTTAACGGGCAACGTGTCCATGATTATGATCTAGACCCATCGTTGCGTAAACCAGGTTCCATCCAAAAATTTTTCGAGAGCAATCGCTCTAAGCTTGAAGTAAGTAGAATTGGTAATGATTATGCCATCAAGCGTCATGAACAATTAAAGGGTGGCGGAGCTGTTGGCGCATGGTTAGGAAGTGCCCTTGGTTTTGGCGGCGTGCATGGCATCACGCAGGGTATAGTGGCTGTAGTTATGGCACCTCTTTATGTTGTTAATGCCCCTCTTGCTTATGGGGTACATGCTGGCGTAACAGCCGTTACTACCGCACTTGTTCAACCTGTTGCGATTACTGCAGGCGTAGTAGTTGGTATTACGGCAGCTGTTGCTACTGGTCCTATTTGATCGATGGATAAGACAATAGCAGCTATAAAGCTCTGTACTGAGACTTTGCTGGCAAGCACTTTACTTTATCAAATAATGTCCAAAGCTGATGAAAGCATGATAGATTTAATGCCTTTTATTATTAGGTATTTATTCTTCGTGTTGGCATTTGAGTTCGCATTTTATTGGCACATTCTGAGATGAAAAGGCTTTGATTGTGCAAGGAGTTAGTGTTCTTTTTACGAGGAACACCTGCTCCTTAGCTAGATTTTTAAAGAAACAGAATAAAAACCTGGTCTTTTTTGGTGCGGTAACCTTATCCCTCGGCCTAGCAATTTACCCTGTTTTTGCTAAAATAGTCCCTAGGTTAGCATGTTTTTTAAAGAAAACATGTCCTAAACAGCGCGCATGGTGCAGCGCTGTAGTGCCCCAAAAGGCGCTTCCAGTTGGCGTTCTTATATAAACCTATCCCAAAAGGAGTATCCATACCCATGTTACGGTATGAACTACTTATGCTTGCGGTCCCTGAGATTACGCAAGATGAAACCAAGGGGCTTGAGACCCTTGTTGAAAAAACCATAAAAAATGCTCAAGGTTCAATGATCTCATTCGATCGTTGGGGCAAATATCGCCTGTCTTACCCCGTGAAAAAGCATGACTACGGGATCTATTTCCTCGTTCGCTTTGAAATGGAAAAGACTCAGCCATTACTTGCTGACATGGCATCATTGTTCGCTATCAGCGTCAATGACTTGGTAATGCGCCACGTGGTGACTCGTCTTGATATAGATAAACCACTTGCGTATGACCGACCACCTTCAGTTGAAGACACCCCGACCGGTGACGTTGATACCTTCTTGCGTAAAAACAAGATGGGCGGCTTGATTGGCGGCCGTCGTGAAGCGGACCGTGGACAAGCGGCTGCAGCGACAAGTGAATGGTCAGCAAACGAAGAAGAAGATGACATTGATATGTCAGATTCAGATGAAGAGGCAATTTCATGACACGTAAAATCAAACTTAAAATCAGCGCGCGTCTTTTAAAAAAGAAATTCCGTCAGCAAGGTTTTCGCGCAAGCAAGCACTGCCGCTTTTGTGGTAGCGCTGACCGAGCAGCAAGCCTAGATTACAAAAACATCGAATTGTTACGTGGGTTCTTAACTGAACGTAACAAGATTTTACCATCACGTATTTCTGGTAACTGTAGTCTGCACCAACGTAGTTTGTCCCAAATGATCCGCAAGTCCCGCACTATGGCATTGTTGCCATATACGCCAGTTCGTCGCGGCTAAGAGATCATTGCATACTACGTAAGTACAAGCATCAAGTTTGGGCGCTCGCTATCAATACGTGGCGAGCGCCTTTCTTACTAATAATGTTATATATTTTGTTATGCGTGGAGCTTATTGAATATGGATAGAAAAATACGCAATGTTGCAATTATTGCACACGTTGACCATGGTAAAACAACCATGGTGGATAAATTATTACGTCAGTCAGGAACGTTAGCCTCCGATGCGGTTGACCGTGTTATGGACTCAAACGCGCTTGAGCGTGAACGTGGTATTACGATTTTGGCTAAAAATACCGGTATTCGCTATAACGATTTTGCGATCAATATCGTCGATACCCCAGGTCACGCCGATTTTGGTGGAGAAGTTGAACGAACACTGCAGATGGTTGAAGGGTTCATTCTGCTTGTTGACGCTGCAGAAGGTGTGCTTCCTGGTACACGGTTTGTGTTGCGCAAAGCATTACAGTTGAACTTAAAGCCTATTGTCATTATCAACAAGATTGACCGTAAAGATGCCGATATTGTTGCTACTGAAAATGCGATCCACGACCTCTTTTTAGACTTGGTAGCAGATTCAAGCCAGCTAGAATTTCCTGTGCTGTATGCATCATCACGCGCTGGCTTTGCGGGTTACGATCCAGAAGCGCGCTCAGGTGACATGACCCCATTGTTTGAAGCGATCGTTAAATATGTTCCTGCTCCGGTCAACAAAGCTGATCATCTCCAGTTCTTGACCACCAACCTTGACCGTTCAGACTTTTTGGGCATGATCGCTATCGGTCGTGTATTTAGCGGTTCAATGAGCGTTGGCCAACAGGTTATCTGCTGCAAAGATGATAAAATTGGTCAGCCGTTTAAAATTACCAAGCTCTTTACTTTCTATGGCCTTGAGCGCAGAGAGATCCAAACAGCATCATATGGTGATATCGTAGCAGTGACTGGGTTTACTGCTCCTGTCGACATAGGTACAACGATTTGTGAAGTTGGTTTCCCATTGCCACACGCGTACATCACGGTTGATGAACCGACCTTGACTGTGTACCTCTCGGTCAACGACTCGCCCTTTAATGGACGAGAAGGCAGCTTGCTTACTTCTCGCCAAATTAAAGAGCGTCTTGAAAAAGAGCTTCTTACCAACGTTGCGCTTCGTGTCGAGCCAACCGATTCTCCTGAAGTATTTAAAGTATCCGGTCGTGGTCAATTGCATTTGAGCGTATTGGTTGAAAACATGCGCCGTGAAGGCTTTGAGCTACAGCTTTCTGCACCACAGGTTATCTATAAGATGGTCAATGGTGAGAAACATGAGCCAATGGAATATGTAGTGCTTGATGTTCCTGAAGAATATCAAGGTGCCGTTATGGAAAATCTTGGTCGTCGTAAGGCGAACATGAAGAGCATGACGCCATTTGCCGATGGTCGTGTTCGTTTAGAGTACGAAGTTCCATCACGAGCACTTTTAGGGTTCCGCGGTCAATTTTTGACAGAAACACGCGGTACCGGTGTTATGAGCATGAGCTTCCATGGGTATGAACCATACAAGGGTGATATCCCTACGCGTAACAAAGGCGCTATTGTTTCTATGGAAACAGGTTCTGTTACCGGCTACTCGCTCGATAACTTGCAAGAACGAGGCACCCTGTTCGTGCGCCCTGGCGAAGAAGTATATGAAGGCATGATTATTGGTGAAAGCAGCCGTGATACTGACATGGACGTAAACCCATGTAAAGAGAAGAAGCTTACCAATATGCGCGCATCAGGTACTGATGATGCGATCAAATTGTCGCCGCCACGTGTTATGGATTTAGAAAAATGTATCGAGTGGATCCGTCCTGATGAGCTTATCGAAGTTACGCCTGTGCATATTAGATTGCGCAAGCGTGGTCTTAAGGCTCATCAACGCAAAAACTCTGGTCAGTAAGTAGTAGAGTATGAAAAGGTATAAGCTTGTCATCGCCTATGATGGCACAGACTATTGTGGCTGGCAAGCTCAACCTGGTACTAAAACGGTTGCCGGCACGTTGCAAGACGCAATCAAGCGCGTGTTCGGCAGCTCTATTCTTATCATTGGCGCATCTCGCACCGATTCTGGTGTGCATGCGCGAGGGCAGATTGCTACCTGTTTGGCCGATTTTCCTGCATCACCGGATTCGGTTATGCATGCCTGGAATAATCAATTGCCGCCAGCTATAGTCATTCAGTCGCTTGAAATTGTTGATAGCGCTCATTCAATCTTTGCAGATATCGCGTATAAGACCTATAAATACCGCCTTTTCTTTAAGCGTCCGGCCCCTTTTGATACCCGGTATGGGTGGTTTGTGCCACGCCGTATCAATAACATCGCACTGTTAGAATCAGCATTACAGGTATTTGTCGGCACGCATGATTTTCGCTCATTTTCCACTGGTGATGATCGTGGCGATGACACGATACGCACAATAGACTCTATCACCATAGAACATGAAGCGAATGCTCTGGTGATTGTGGTTAAGGGACAAAAGTTTTTGCATCACATGGTCAGGCGTATTGTTGGTGCTGCGTGCGATGTTGCATCACGGCCAGATTTTTCGGTAGACTGTCTTGCGCGCATACTTCTAGAAAAAAATCCACGACAGCGGTTAACCAATGCGCCGGCACAAGGATTAACGTTAGAAAGCATTACCTATAAATCGATGGAACTCCGATGAACTATCTTGCTCTTGTCAAAACAGGTCTTTTTGCAGCGGTTCTTGTTCTTGGTATTGGTGGTGTCCGCTATTGTATGGCACCGTCAATGCAATCACCTATAGAGCCCTTCATCTACGAGCGTGACAAGGAACAGGTGATGACACTTTTTGAGCAGGATTACGATTGGTTAAGTACGCGTGAGTATAATCGTGATTATGTTGAATGGGTCTTGCGTTCTCATTCTCCTAATGAATATGAGCCTGAGTATCAAGGAAAGATGTTCATAGACGTGCTGCGAGACAACAACCGTGTTGCGGGCTTTGTGACCTACTATCTGCGTTCGCCATTTGTGGGCCATATTCTCTTTGTAGAAGTGGGTAAAGATTTTCGCCGTCTGGGGTATGGGTATGTGTTGGTGCGCCATGCGATTGCGGCGTTGTTTGCTCAAGGTGTGCATATTGTGCAACTATTAACCCGTGCTGACAACTTTAAAGCGCAACGCCTCTATACGCGCGTTGGCTTTGTCGAAACTACCCGCAATGAAGGGTTTGTATATTACGCCATCACCGCTGATCAGTTTGCAGCGGCAAGCAGTGCGGCGAGCAAAACGTCTGAAGTAAGCGAGCATGCGCAACCTATATCAGATACAGTGTGCGCTCATTGAGCTTAGGATGTATTAGGGTTTTGCCCATACCGGAGGATAGTAGGTACCGTCTTGCTTGGTTGGCATTGCATGTATATCCGTATCAATAATGACAACTTTCCCATCAGCAAGTACAAAATTACTTGTTTGTATGTCGTAGTGAGGCAATTGACCCAATTGCGCCCAATGTTCATCGATGGGATCGAAATCGTTTGATGGGACAACTTCTTTGGAAATAGTTAAATAATTCTCACCGGTTAGGGCATATGGTCTGCCCGGTACATGATACAACCATTTTTCAGCGACACCGATCAGATTAAGGTTACGCTCGCGAACAAAGTTTTCCAGATACTGAGCATTGCGATATCTTTCATGACCATATTTTATATAGTAACCTGGCAACCATCTTCTTGTGCGAACGTTTTTACCGCCACACGCATGCTTATCTTTGCTAAACATCGTAGCCATTAGTCGTACTTCTGGTGCATGAGCGTCAAGTTTTGCCCTAACTTCGTCAGAGACGTTAGTTTTATCTCGATTTTTATCTCGCCCACAGCAAAATGCTTGGCTAATTTTAGCAGTACAAGCGCTTAATAATGTTGAACGCTCTGCGCTTTGCGCTGCATAAATAGATGAAAGGCATAGGAGTGCTACAAATAATCTGAAATTTTTCATGAATAATTCCGTTCTCATGTGCATAATAACTTAAAGCCACCATTTTTCCGCTCATATTGCACAAATGATGTCATGGTGCCACCACGACGGGCAGCCCAACCATTTATTTTTTGGCTTGTTTTTACCCATTGCATATCTATCAGTATCGATAATAGTTACTGTTCCATTAGGTGTGTCTTCTATATTGCGTGGCTGAAGATCCCAATGCGGCAATTCTGACTCAACCTTATTCAATTGGCGGTTTAACGCCATTTCTTGAGCTACATCACCCAGAGTCAATGCTGGGCGCCAACGAGGAACTTCCTTTGAAATAACAAGGTAGTTTTTGTTTGAGTACTTAAATGGTTTTCCGGGTACATGTAGTAGATACTTTGTCTGCGGTGAGATTAGATCAAGGTTGTGCTCTTCAATAAAGCGATTCAGTTTTTTTGTATTTTCAAACCTCTCAATGCCGTGCTTTATATACCACCCAGGAAGCCAATTGAATTGACGGACGCCACGTCCACCGCATAATGGATACCCTCCGCATTCGTCAGAGAATGCTTTTAGCTCGTCTGAATGTTCTGTAAGAGTAGCGAACACTTCAGGCGGTAAGGCAGGGTCTTTACGAAATACTTCAAACGTTAATTTATGCAAGGTGGCGATAGTTGCAGCAGACCAACTTTGCTTGAGTAACGGACTTGCTTGACCATGCGATTGGTTTGCGCACAAAAACAGCAAAAGTACTGATAATAGCTTGAAGCCTTTCATAAAATCTCTCCTGGTTAGGGTTAGTTTTCAGAGTCCTATTTTTCTCGGTTATTAGGTGTAAACCGGTCTGAATTATTCTAATTGTAACAATGTTGTGTGAGTTCGTCAAAGGCTATTTCCCAGGTTCGCCTAGGGTAGATTGGGGGCAAATTTGACCTTAAGAAGGAGAGAGGAGAAAGAAGGAAAGTCGATTTTTTAAGATTAGGACTATTTGTTCAGGTAATAAGGCAAGATCTCTTTCAAGGGCGTCACATCACAATTTTTGTCGATTTTCCGTGTAATAGCTGTCTTCCACCATAAGCTGCGCATGCTTTCTGTTGAGTACAACCCATTGATAATTTTTATATTGCTGCTCATGTGATATTGGCTGCAGGTCGCGTGTTTTGTCGAAGGTTGCTGATCCGGGAATAATGTGCGGGTTAGGGCGATACATAAAAATACTGTGCGGTGTGGCGGTCAATCGTTGGTAGGCCGTGTCAAAGGTTGCCAGTGGTATGGTGGATTCTGAAACAAACACAAACTTGTCATTGTCAGGATCTTTGAGTGCCTCTTTCAGCAGTGCAATTTGAGCGCGCATCGTATTTGCCCAGGTGGTTGAGCAGGTTTCTGGGATGCGATACGAGTGCAATAAACTTGATGTAGGGATTTCCTGTTTTGCATGTGCGTAGATCGTATACTGGTCATCATGACCAGCGAAAAAATCGCGCCACAGCTGCTCGTGGTGTGCTGCGCTGATGGTAAGAAACAGAAATGCTATTTTGATCATATACAACTTCCTCTTTTTTTGCGCAAGAGGCTCTTATCTTCTTGCTGGAGAAGCTTTTTTAATCGATACTATACGTATAGAAAAAATTAACACACTTTAAATAGCTTTTACATAGGTAATTATTAATGCGTATACGTTTGATTAGTCGCGGCATTCTTTTTTCTTTGTTTATCTTAAGTTCTCTAGTCTCGCCCCTTCATGCGGCAGAAAACACTGAACCGCGTGTAAAACAGCAAGAGACGCAAAAAGAGGCGGATGACCTTGCTCTTGTTACCACATTTGTACATCGACAATTGAGAAAAAATAACACATCGGATCCTGAATCTTTTAAGGTAGCGTTTAATACTGATCCAGAAAAAACGTATGCTGCCAATGGAGCGAGCAAGACAATATTTGTACCGAGGAATTTAGCTACTATTATTACGGAACGAAACAATAAAAAGAAGTTTGAGAGCGATGATGCATTTGGTCTGTGGCTAACAACCCATTTGCTCAGAAATAGTTCGTCCGTAGATAATTTACCCGTATATGAACCGGTGTATAGACAAGTTTTGCCAACTATTAATCAAGTGTTGGACCAATGTCCGCAAGACCTACCCGGAAATTTTCTTGTAGCTAATGAAGAATTTGAAATAATGAAAAAAGCTGTCAAGCGTTATGAAAAGCAGATGTATCTTCATGGCAAGGGTGCTTCTTGCCATGAAGAAGCACACATTACGCAACGGCATCAAGAAAAAGAGGCCAAGTTGGATGTCGCGTCACTATGTGTTGCTGGCGTTGCGTGGGGTTCTATGTATCTTGCAGCAGGCAAGAAATTTAACTGGGATACGAAGCACCTGTTAGGGGCCTTCTCCATGGCTGGAGCGGTAAGCCTTGGCAGTCAGTTTTTATTCATGCGAGCAGTAAGTCGCAAACATGAATGGGAAGCTGATGGGCGTATACGAAGTAAGCCTAAAATTCTGTGTGCCATGGGTGACCAATGGATGTACTTAAGTGGTCTTCATGGCAAGTATAGTAAATTTAATCATCCACTGGCGAATGTCGTAGACCTTATGCGTAATAACTTGGTAAAAAACGATAGCCTGCAGCTATAACCAAATCGGTTATTAAATGGTAACTGAATTGGCCAGTTTGAAGTTCAACAAAGCAACGACGCTTCTAAAAATCGT
>JAFEAZ010000026.1 GCA_018266085.1 Candidatus Babelota bacterium | reverse complement strand
TTTTTAGAAGCGTCGTTGCTTTGTTGAACTTCAAACTGGCCAATTCAGTTACCATTTAATAACCGATTTGGTTATAGCTGCAGGCTATCGTTTTTTACCAAGTTATTACGCATAAGGTCTATTGTTCAACGTAAAAACTGGCAGTTGGATAGCATTGAAAGACTTTGCTGACGAGAGTAGATATTATGGTAACAATGCTGCATTGAGTAATGATACTTTCGCTATAATTGATGGAAAGTCTGTTCGTTTTTGGGATATACGCAATGGTGACGTTAAGGTTATTAAAGGCTTAAAGACAGTAATAGATGAAATAGAAGCTAGAGGCGAAGATTGGTCTTTTACTACTATTCGTTTCGGGAGTGATGGAAAAGTTTTAGCTCTTGCTTATCTGTTGGTACAATCTCCTAAAGTGATACGTGGGATTCGCTTGTTTAATTACGATTCTCACAAAAGCTCAATTACTGATAGGGCTTCTATTGAGATGAAAGATGATGCGCAGTTGCACCTATTGAGCGATAAAATGGTAACAGCGCTGAATCTTGCGAATCATTCTGAAACTATTCTGTTTGATAACTTCACAGGTAATGAGATACAAAAGTTTGGTAATTATGAGGAGCCTCGGGCATTTAGCCCAGATGATAAAATCCTGGCAGTTCCTACAGCTAATGGGATTCAACTTTGGAAAAAATCTACCGCCTTACAGGATGCTTTTGAAAAAGAACGCCGAGTAGAAAAATTTAGATTACGCAAATGGGAGCCGGTTGTTGAACCGGTTGATAATGCGGTGGAAATGCATGTGAGCCAAACTGTCGAGCAGAGCACAAAAGCACCTGATATTGATATGGACCAACCTGATTAAACTTGTTCTTAACGCGTATACACTACGAGCCGCTGAGTGCTACTACAGCGTACAGCGGCTCTTGCTTTGTGTAATTGGTCTAAGGCTTATGCCAAAAACGTAGTATATGACCATTATTTCAAAACAGCTCCGTTTGCTGTATTCTTTGATCTGTTAGAAGATAAAGGACAAGCCGCTGAGTTTTGCAATAAAGGCACGCGTATTATGAATCATGACCAGAAAAATCAAGAAACGAGAGATAGATTTTACGTTACCACCCCAATCTATTATGTGACAGCACGTCCACACTTGGGCTCCTTATATTCGACGCTGTTAGCCGATGTGTTGGCCCGTTGGAATAAACTTGGTGGTAAGCAGGTTTTTTTCTTGACAGGAACGGATGAGCATGGTCAAAAAATTGCGCAAGCAGCAGAAAAAGTAGGGCAACAACCTAAAGCGTTTGTTGATAGTTTCATTGAAGCGTATCATCACATGTGGGATCGCTACGAGCTCTCGTATAATCATTTTATTCGTACCACCGATTCATACCACGTTAAAGCGGTGCAAGCCTGGCTTAGTAGCTTGCTCGACAAAGGAGATATCTACAAATCCTTTTACAAGGGCTGGTATTGCACGCCGTGCGAAACCTTTTTGACCGATAAAGATGCACTGGTTGAACAAGCGGGGCAGATACCTGCCTGTCCATCATGCAGTCGTCCAACGCAGATTGTTGAAGAGGAGACCTATTTCTTCAAGCTTTCAAATTACGCAAGCCGCCTGCTCACCTTCTATCAAGAAAACCCAGACTTCATACAGCCCAAAGAGCGTATGCATGAAGTGATTAACTTTGTAGCATCAGGATTAAAGGATCTCAGCATATCACGTACCACCATCACCTGGGGTATACCATTTCCTGGTGACGCCAAGCATGTGACCTATGTCTGGGCTGATGCATTGAATAATTACATTACCGCCGTCGGATACGGCCAGCCTGACCGCAAACAGGAATTTGAAAGCTGGTGGCCCGCTGATGTGCAAGTGTTGGGTAAGGATATTGTCAGATTCCATGCCGTCTATTGGCCCGCATTTTTAATGGCATCAGGCTTGCCATTACCTAAGCGGTTGTTGGTTCATGGTTGGATCCGTATGGATAAACAGAAAATGTCCAAATCATTGGGCAATGTGGTCGATCCACAAGAGCTGTATGATGCATATGGTGCCGAACCGGTACGCTATTATCTCATGCGTCAGATGGCAATTACCCATGACTCAGATTTTAGCATCGAAGATCTTGAGCAGCGCATTACGTCAGATTTGGCCAATGATTTAGGAAATCTGCTCAACCGTACTGTCGCGCTAGCACATAGTCACAGCATTGTTGAGCTGCCCGTTATAACCGTTTGGTCACCGAAAGCGCTTGATGTACGTGATGAGTGTTTGAACATGCTTGAAGATGTTGAAAAATACATGAATGATTGTTCAATTCATCTTGCGCTTGCACGTATATGGAAATTCATTAATACGGCTAATGCGTATTTTCACGCGCAAGAACCATGGAAATTAATTAAAAAAGATCCTGAAGCATGTTTACAGGTTTTGTCGGTAACCTGTCATAGCCTGCGTGCTATAGCTACGTTGCTCTGGCCTGTGATGCCACACAAAATGGAAGCTTTGTTGGCGAGCATTGGTGCGCCGTTGCATCTTGGTGAGCACACCCGCGACAATCTCAAACTTGCTACATGGAACAAAGGATTCATGTTGCATCAAATACAGCCACTTTTTGTAAAACCGGAATCTAAACAGGCGAGTGCTAAACCTATGACAGAAGAGAAAAAACAGGTTGCTCACCCGGAACCAGTGTGTGATCAAAATGGGATAGGCATAGAAGATTTTCTGAAGGTTGAGCTCGTCGTGGGGACCGTTGAACAGTGCGAACCGGTGCCAAATTCAAGCAAGCTTTATGCGTTACAGGTCAATTTTGGTGAGCGCGGCATGCGGCAGATTTTGGCGGGCTTTGCACCATACCACACGTGTGAAGCTTTATGTAATAAGCAGGCAGTTTTTCTCTTTAATCTTAAGCCGCGCGCCATGGTTGGTATGCAATCGCAGGGTATGCTACTTGCTGCACAAGATGCTCATGGAGTACCGCATCCAGTAATGGCTCCTGTTCCAGTACCAAATGGAACACGTTTGCGCTAACAAGTATACTTAGTCGCAACGATGGATCTCTACAGATTTCTGCCTGTGAGAGATACCCACACCGTTGGTAAGCTTATCGAATATCTTTGTGAGATTATGTAGTAGCTTTTTTGCAAAGAGTTTTATTTGTAGCTACGCTCTCCCCAGACTTTAAAACCTGGGGAGATTTTTTATGGTGCTCAGTACCGGTATACGCCGCTTGAAAAGCCTGCATCGCTTAGGGTTTGCCAATAGCGTGCGCATTATCAAACAACGATACAAAAGCTATACCTTTAATCGCACATGGCGTACAAAAAAGGCCCATACATGGGACGATATTGCGCAGCAGCAAGGCTGCACCCCAAACTTCGAACAGTTTTTCAATCAACAACGCGTACGTAGCCTGCCCGTACTTGAGCCATTATTAAGGACTATTGCCGATGCTGACTATGTACGCATGGCCGACGCGTATGTGCGAAACGAGATTGCAGTGCTTGGGTCGGCACCTCGTATCTTTGCTGACGGTCTGCCATGGCATGAAGATATTCGCTTGAGCGGTCAAGACAGCGCAGCAGACGCACAGTTTGATGCCACCTCATGGTATACCGAGATTGCTATTACCACGGCATGGCAGCAGCAGTGCGCGAAAGATATCAAAGTCCCTTGGGAGCTATCACGGCTGCAGCACTTGGTTGTGCTTGGACGAGCCTACGCCGCAACCTACGACGAACGGTATGCGGCAACGTTGGTCGAGCATATGCGCAGCTGGTGGCCAAGTAATCGATTTTTGCATGGTATCAACTGGGTATGCCCTATGGAGGTTGGTTTGCGAGCGATAAGCATGGTCATCACCTTTACGTCATGTGCGCGATCCTCTGCTGCCGACGATCAGTTTTGGCTGACCTATGTTACCAGTCTCTATGATCATATGATCTATCTTGAAAACAATTGGGAGCTCTACGACCTGCGCACCTCAAACCACTATATTGCCGATCTGGTTGGGTACCTCTATTTGTGTTGGTTTTTCAGCGATTGCCCGGGGATGACCAGTCGCACTATGTGGTGCCATCAAGAGCTTTTGGCGGAGCTCAACAAACAGATCAACCCAGACGGCAGTAGTTATGAACAGACAACGGCGTACCATCGCCTGGTGACGGAGCTTTTTTATCATCACAAGCTTATAGCGCAGCAGTTGCGCCTGCCGATGCCGGCAGCTGCAGAACGGACTTTCGACGCTATGTGCACCTATCTGCGCTGGTGCACGCCTACTGGCGGCACGCTCGTCACGATCGGTGACAACGATTCTGGCGTTGTTACGGTTGCTGGGTTGCCTGATACTCTGATTGCACCGCACAGCATGAGCGCGGAGGCTCCTCTAGCAGCGGTGCGCCACTTTGAGTATGGCGGTCTTTCGATCATTAAGACGAGTGCATGGCATGTGACATTGCGCCACAGCGTATACAATGACCAAGCGCCTACCAGCCATCTCCATAACGATTGCACAAGCATCACGCTCGGTTATAAGAGCATCTCCTTTATCGTTGACCCGGGGTCGTATGTTTATACGCCATCGGCTGTATGGCGCAACCGGTTTCGCTCGGTCAGTGCGCATAGCGGGATGTA
This sequence comes from Candidatus Babelota bacterium, assembly GCA_018266085.1. Lineage (GTDB taxonomy): Bacteria > Babelota > Babeliae > Babelales > Vermiphilaceae > JAFEAZ01. The sequence continues at coordinate 830 of JAFEAZ010000026.1, read as the reverse complement.
TCTAACGAGCGGCTTGCAGCCACTAGAACCAATTCCTTTCGACAACAAGATATTTCTGCTACGCCGTACACCGGCAACCATGCCACAACAAAGCAGCAGGAATGCTCTTTCTATGAATACTTCACATGATGAATATCTGCAGTATGGCTGGCGACCCGAGCGGTGCGTAACGCTTGATGAGCATGTCGGTGTTGTTACCATAAGCGACCAGTGGATTAGGTTTGCTGCAACCAGCGCAGAGTCATCACTACAAGGGTGCATGCAGTTCCTGCTGCATCCTGCAGTTCGGGTGAGTAAGCAAACAGAAGCCGTATGGCGGTTGGAGGCTGCAGGGATAACGCTGGAGCTTGCCAATCCAGCGCTTTCATTTGAGTGTGTTTCTGGGTGGTACAGCCCATCGTACGGGGTCAAGATGGCGACGCGGATGCTGGTTGCTCCATGCGGGTTAGGCAGTACACCGGTCAATACGACGATTAGAGTTGTTGGGTAGAAAAGCAAAAAGAGTGGTATATTATTTTAAGAAATAGTACCACACGTATATCACATGAAGGGATCCAGTACATGGATGCTTTATTAGCTAAGACTGGTTTAAAGCCTGAATATAAAAGACTCATTTTAAAGGCAATCGATTATCATCTCCCTCAAGCAAAAGTTATTCTTTTTGGCTCACGTGCTCGTAGCACACACAAGCCTGGATCAGATATAGATCTATAGTGCGACCATTTTCATTGTGCCGTGAAGCCAAAGAAAGTGTATTTAAAAGTAGTATTATTTAGATACACAAGGATATCACGAGAAACGGCATAGATATCGGATATGAATTGGTTGTG
>JAFEAZ010000025.1 GCA_018266085.1 Candidatus Babelota bacterium | reverse complement strand
TTGACGGGTCGTAGCTGCGTCACTGGCAACCAGAGCTGAGCTCATGAGGCATAAGCTCAAGAGAACAGCGCTATTTTTTGAGCGTATATTCATAATGTAAACCTCAGTGGTCTATTAAAAAACTAGGCTTTTATGGTTACAAATTATAATCGTTCTTACCTTTGGCGAACAGATTTTAGTTGCTCTTCGGTAAGACCTATTGCACCCGTTAAATCTGTACTCCTTAAATTTGCACCCGTTAAATTTGCTCTACTTAAATATGTATGCCCTAATACTGCATTCACTAAAGATACCCGCGTTAAATCTGCACCGCTCAAATCTGCACCCCTCAAATCTGCACCGCTCAAATTTGCATCTGTTAGATTTGCACGCCTTAACTTTGCACCTCTCAAATCTGCACCCCTCAACTTTATATTCCCTAGATTCGCACCCGTTAGATCTGCACCCCTCAAATTTGCACCTGTTAGATTTGCATTAATTAAATCTGCACCCCTCAAATTTGCATCTGTTAATTCTGCATGAGGCAAATCTGCATTCCATAAAATACAACCAGAACAATCCAGCTCCTTTAGTTTGGCGGCTGATTTTGCAATATGTGTCTTTATGGCTACGCTCCATAAGCATACGTTACGCCTACCAAACTGATCTCGTGACAAAAAGGCGTCGTTAGACGCATCTTTTTGGCGCATATCAAGCTTTTGTTTTAACCAATAAACGTCACTAGACTCATCTGCAGCTGAATCCTGTCTCTTGAGCTCTATCTCGGTATCGTAGGGCGGTGGTGTGCTCGCCATTTCGTCTTGATGTGCTGCTAAGATCCTTTCTGCTATGTCTGCCCTCTGTTGTGCAGTCTCTGCCCTCTGTTGTGCAGTCTCTGCCCTCTGTTGTGCAGTCTCTGCCCTCTGTTGTGCTACGAATAGCGCATTCTGTAGTTGTTGGATTTCTTGCGATCTACCACGGTCACGAGCTTGTTGCCCTTGGTAATAACGCCATCCGCGCCATCCGCCATAGGCAGTTGCAGCAAGAAGGCTGGCAAGCGCGATATTGTAGGTGGTTTCGCGTGATGGTGCCGACCATGAAAAAGATGGCAAGGATGGCCAAGTAAACCATGACAAGAAAGAGTTGCTGTCTGTAGCTGTCGACGCAGGTGTAGCGGACAAGGCTGAAGAGGCGCTGCTGGCTTGTTGCCCCAAAGAAAATCGAGGAGCTGTAGCTGTGCTACCGGCAACAAAGGCCGAGCTCATTAAGCATACGCTCAAGAGAACGGCGCTATTTTTTAAGTGTCTATTCATAGATGAACCTCAGTGGTTTATAAAAAACTAAGTTTCTATAGGTATAAATATAGTATACGCGACTAATAGAATATTTGTAAATAGTTGTATGGGGATGAATCAGGGGTCTATGGCAGAATATGTTTTTCTTAACTTCGTCTTTGGTTATTGTGAGATGGATCCCCGCTTCCGCGGGAATGACCCGGAGCGAGGCGAATGCTTGGTGAAATGATCTGTAAGATACACAACTTTAACTGTCGTGAGCGGCTCAGGACAGTTTTTTCTACAAAAGAGCATATTAAGCCTGGTCAATCAGTTCGGCAACACGAATCATATCATCACACTCAAGATCATCTTGCTCGTTCCACACGGCGGCCAGCACTGCTTGAACATAACTCCACTCCTTGATGCGCTGGCGATCGATCTGCAGGAGCTGGGAGAACCGATCGATACGGTTGCGGATAAGTTCTACTGCCTGTTCATGTTCAACAAGTAGTTGGGTTGGGTTACGGATAAAGGTGCCCACTTCGTAGGCTGGCTCGCCAACAACCCCTTTTGGGTCGATGGCACGCCACGTTGCGCCGTCCGACAGTATATTGCCTTGATGTAAGTCGCCATGGAGTAGCACGGGTGCCCGCTGTGTTGCCAGTAGCTGTTTGGCAAGGGTACGTGCTTTTCGTAGATGAGCAAGCGGTATTGTATGAGCCTCTAGATCAAGATGCTCAAAGAGGCTGAGCCAGTCGTCAATGTGAGGCAGCTGTGACCATGCGCCGCCCTTGGGCAGCGGTACTGTATGCAGCTGGTTCATAATGCGTACTGCCTGCTCGATAGCCAGCTCTTCTTGATGCGGAAAGCTTGATGAAAGTGGGCGAGCGGGAAGCAGCTGCTCAAGAAGTAGCGCTTGTTGATCTGTATCATGGGCAAGAAGGCGTACGCAGCCGTTACCGTTATACAGTTCAAGAGCAAGCTGCTCGTGCTGCAGCATTGCGGCATCGTAGCCGAGTTTAATGACGACCGGCGCGTTGTCGATCGAGCGGCGCGCCATCAGGATATAATTAAATGACAGATGAGGGCTGACGATAAGATCGGTCAAACCCCATTGTTTGGCGCATATCGCTATGCAATCGGGCAGGCTGGTGAGCCACCGTTTGCCATCATCGCCGTAAAGCTGTGTAATGGTCTGATAAAATTCAGTAGTAAGCTCCTCAGAGCGCATGAAAATCCTTAATGACCAACATGCTTTTTACCAGGCTTCCACGAGCGCAAAATCTCCTCAAACAGTACCTGCTGAGGATTTGCCGATGGCTGACTCTGCAACTTAGTTGTAGTCTTTTCAATGCTGCCACGCAGCGTCTCTATGTCACAAGCGGTCGAGTCGATCTGGTCAATAGTCGATAAAAGATTCTGTTCAGCCGCACATTTGATCGTATCTTTGCTCAACGCGGTTGAAAGTAAGGTTTCAAGCAGGCCAAAAAATTCAACAATGTTGTAACGCGCCTGATCGGCCATGCCTTCGTTGTCCTGCTCAAGTTCATCCGATCGGTGCAATTTCTGTTTAAGCCCAGAGACCAAAGCCTTATCAACTATTTTCTGTAATTTATCGGTATCATGCTCTATAAGCCATGCAAGGAGCGCTAGTAGTTCAAATGAAAGCACAAATTGGCTTGAGTTGTCGCCACCATTGTTTGAGAATGAATTCATGCTTTGTACCTCTTTGTAATGTTGTGCCCAACGTATATGAACAGCTCATCTGCCAATAGATTCTAAAAAAGCTTCACGTAGTTGAAAGTATACGCTTGTTTTATTGAAAATCATCATATTCAATGGCCCAATTCTCTTCTTGTTGCTCCTGATCCTTTTCCTGAGCCTGTGGGACAGAGGCTTGCGTCTGCTTGGTATCGGCTTTTAGCGATTTTTTCAAGCGTGACAGCCGCTTAACGCTCTCTTGAGAGAGCTGTTTCGCTTGCTCAGTTTCTCGATCAAGTTCAGCAGTTGTCTGATCGAACATTTTATTCATATCTTTTTGCATCTTGGCAATCTGTTGCTTGAGCTTAAAAATCATTTCCACGCCCGCAAGATTAATGCCAAGCTGGTGTGTAAGATAAATAACCTCCTCAAGCCGATCCACATCCTCTTCTGCAAAAAGGCGCGTATTGCCAGCCGAGCGTTTTGGGGCGATCAACCCCTCTTTTTCATACAGCCGTATTGTTTGCTGATGCACAGAAAACATCTTTGCTACTGCAGAAATTGAAAAAAAGCCTTTTTTTCTTTTAAGCTTCATGGTTCTTTATACTAGTTAAGATGTCTATGTACCCGTATTTGAGCTCTCTAAAAACTCGATCACACTCTATTCTACCATAGAATTTTTTACAAATCATTTCTCTCTTTTGAGTCTTAATCGCGTACCTAAGGGATTTTTTTAACCCTGGTGGAGCTTCAGGCTCATAGGTTCTTTGCTTTCCGTTATTGCGCAAAGCTGCTCCCTGTTTTAGACTACGCCTCATGAAAGCCTAGGTAATGATGAACATAGAGCATCTTCGAGAGGAATGAGAGCAATGAAGCAGACGACTACCAGCATTTTTTTAAGACACGCCCTTGCTATCATGGGGTTTTTGGCGGTTAATGAAGGGGCAGCCTTTGGGGTAGGTAGCTTTATTTTACCGCGATCGCAGACGGTCAATGCTGTACGGGATTTGGTTGGATGGCAAGAGGAAATACATATACCTCATGGATGCACCAACTACTGGTCTTTATCGCTGACTGCTGAATATGATCGCCTTTTTAACACGGGGCGAGTGACCGATTATCTGTTCGGTGGCTCTATGCTTTCGATCGTTGGTAGCGCTTATCCAGGTTGTCAGCCTGGTTGTGGTACGGCGCTGTTGGCCGATTATTTTGGCTTGCCGCGTGATTTTAAGTCAACCGTGCTTTTCCGGCCGGCTATGGCTCAATTTATGTTTGATTTCAATTTTTATTACGGTATGGACGCTCTATGCCCCGGTTTATATGCTCGCTTGCATATGCCGCTCGTATATGCAAATTGGGATCTTAATCTGTGTGAAGCGGTGTCAGTCTGTGGGACAGCAACCTTCCCTGCTGGTTATATGGCAGCCACCGATGTAGCGCGCAATGAGCTGCCTTGCTCTTTCAAACAGGCGATGCGTGGTTCGACCACCTTTGGTGATATGCAACAACCACTTGCCTATGGCAAGATTGACGACCGACAAACGGTGCTGCACGTTGCTGATCTCCAAGGCGTGGTGGGGTATGACTTCCTCGTCAACAAGTTCGCGCATGCAGGCTTTAATCTGCGTGTTTCGGCGCCTACAGGAACGGTCAACTGCCAAGAATTTCTCTTCGAGCCGGTTGTAGGTAATGGACACCATTGGGAAATTGGTGGCGGTTTTACGGGTCATTATGAGTTCGATTGCCTGCCTTGTGATTCTGGTATCGTCGCACTGTACGTTGATTGCAATGTGACGCATCTGTGTACAGCAACCAGTAAGCGTTCATACGATTTCAAGCATAACGGCCCAGGCAGCCGATATATGCTGCTTGAGACATTACAGCCGGCAAGCACGGAGCTTCTGTTTGCCGATGGGACGCCGAGCCAGTTCCAATATGCCGGATGCTTGGTCAATGGGATTAATGAAACGACGCTATCGTCAAAAATACGTATCCCGGTGCAAGTCGATTGCGTACTCAAAGCTGCATGGCGTTGGCAGGGTTTTACGGTCGATGTTGGGTATAATCTATGGTTTCGCTCGGCAGAAAAATTGCTTTGTCGTGCAACATTGCCTGCCAACCGCTTTGCTTTTAAAGGTGATGCGCAGGTGTATGGTTTTACGAACCCCGCTGAACAGCCGATTGCGCTTGCAGCAACGCAACATGCTGCCCGACTGTGTGGTGGGCAAGCTGGTGGTAATGCTGATTTTACCAACGCCAATGCGGACAATCCTGTCGGTGCCTTTTCTGCCACCTTGGTGCCGTTGAACAATCTTACCGCTTCAGATGCGCTGCTCATCGGTGAGCCGCAGGAAAGCGTGGCAACATCGCGATCAGCAGTAGTGGTGTCTGATCATGACCTGGATGATTGTTCAGGCCTTGTGCCTCGCGCATTATCACAAAAAGGGTTTGTGCATCTTAACTATACCTGGAAGGGGCACGATAAAATGGCGCCCTATCTAGGCGTTGGTGGTGATGTTGAGTATGCGCACGGCTCACTGCGTAACAACAGCGCATTAAGAACATGGGGAATATGGATTAAGGGCGGATTTTCCCGCTCATAACATGTCATAAAAAAAGGATCACATGCATGAAGCTTTCTTGTCGAATCATACTATGTATCGTTCTGCTTGGTACGATCCAGCGATGTTCAGCGGTTCTTTTTGGACGATCATTTTTAAGTCCACGGTCACAAAGTGTTGATGCAGCACGAGATCTTGTAGGGTGGCAAGATTTTATTAATCTCTATCAGCCTGATCGTTCTGCCTATCAAGCAACTGCTATAACGCCGATGTATGCAAGCATGTTCCATTCGGAAAAAACGGCAGAATATTTTTTTGGTACCAATACGTTGCTCTTTTCTGGCAGCGCCTATCCGGTACGTGGGTCTGATGATATTTTGGCAGATTATTTTGGCTTGCCCACCGATTTTCATTCGCGTGTGGTGTTTGAACCGAGTGTTCATACAACAAGCGTCGATTTGGCATGGTATTATGGGTTGGATGCCTATCTGCAGGGTGCCTATCTGCGGGTTCATGCTCCTGTAGTGCGTACCACCTGGGCTATGGATCTGTGTGAACAGATAGAGAGTAGCGGAACGAATCCGTATCCTGCCGGATATATGGCATCGACGGTAGTGAATCGATCACAGATGAACGCAAGTGTACGCGAGGCGTTGTCAGGGAGCAAATCGGTAGGGGATATAGAGGCCATACGGTATGGTCTTGTTACTGGAGCACACACACGAGTCGGTCTTTCTGATATTCAACTGGTTGCAGGCTATAACCCTGTGCTGGGCGGTTTGCATCATTTTGGTTTGAATATGCGGCTTTCTATACCGACTGGTAGTCATGCGCAGGGGCACTATTTTTTTGAGCCGATAGTAGGCAACGGCGGCCACTGGGAGCTTGGTTTAGGTCTTACTGGGCACGGAATACTGTATGAAAACTGTGAAGGTGATGGGCGCTTTGGTCTGTATGCTGATGCTAACTTTACTCATCTTTTTTCCTCACACCAACGTCGTTCATTCGATCTTGATGGTAGTGGCACCTTAAGTAGATACATCCTGCTAGAGCGGATGGCTGAAGCGGATCCTGGGCTCACCTTGTCAACTGCCGGCATTCCGGCAGAAAAACAGTATCAAGGGCAGCTGGTTCCCGCTATCAATGCCACCACCTTGTGTGCGGATATTGCGGTGGCGTTGCAGATCGATTGTGCGCTTAAAGCTGCCTGCTGGTATAAAAATCTCAGTATCGACATTGGATATAATGGATGGGCGCGCACGAAAGAATATATAACTGATCGGCAACAGTTTCCGAGCGGTACCTTTGCGGTAAAAGGTGATGCTTTGGTATACGGTTTCGATCAAGTTACTAATGCCTTTATTGCGATTAATGGCACCGAAAGCCGAGCAACGATGCAGGGAGGGCAAGGGCTTGGCAATAGCACGCTGGAAAATATTAACGTTAATAATCCGCAGCCAGCCTTCTTTGATGGTAATGAACTCTTCTCTTCGACAGCAGCGCTTGAAAGTGTGCGGGGCTCAGCACCTGCTCTATTGCTCCATACTTGTGATATCAATGATTATTCTGGTCTTGCTCCGGCAACCTTAACCCATAGATTTTTTGTGCATCTTTCCTATGAGTGGCCTGCTGCCACTTGTTGTACTCCTTATATAGGAGGTGGTGCATCGGTTGAGATGGATGGGAGCGACAAAAAAACGCGCAGCGCCCTTTCGCAATGGGCGGTGTGGCTGAAAGCTGGTTTCGCTTGTTGATCAGATCAATCGACGGCTTCTACAACAGGTTTGAGGGGGGTGACTAGGTTTGGTCCAACTGCCGTCGATGGCGCTTGTGGCTGAGCAGTAGATGACGTTTTTGGAGAGAGACGAGAACCAAAATAGAGGCCTGCAAAGCCACCACGCTTTAGCAATAGCTGAGCAATCTGCTCTTTCAATCGCGCTTTCGCTTCCTGTTTTTCTTTTTTCATCCGTTCAGCTTTTTTCCAGGCTTCCAATGGTTTTTCACGGATCTCTTTGAGATAGTTTTCAAGATACTCTTGTGCGCGTTTACGCGCTTTTTGTTTGAGCTCTTCTTTTTTACTCTTTAACTTTTCGGCTAATGTTCTTTTTTCTTCTTTGTGAGGCTGCTTGTATGTCATAGTTTGTTGCGTGTCGCCAGAGATCAGGAGATCGCTAGCTTTATGCGACTCTTCAAGCATTATTTCTGTCATAAATTCAGCAGTAAGCAGATCTAGTAGACGAGCTTTTGTGTCAGTTAAAAAGTCATCGGCAAAGAGTGAGTTTTTTTCGCTGGCAGGAAATTGTAGCAGTGTAGGTTGTGATGGTATAGGCAGTAAGACGTGACCAGAAGATTTCAAGTGCAGCTGATGCGAAGAAATCGTTTTTGGTAGCATTGTGGTGCCAAGAACAGAGCTTGCAGGAACATAGCCCGATCTGCCAAAGAGACTTGTAATGCGTGCAGCCGAGGGGGTCAGGTCAGTGCTCGCTAGGCATAGAACGAGTGATAGTGCAAACCGTAGTGACGAATTCATAGGGAACCTTCTTGGGTAACTCCTGCGGCTCTTTATCTGTTACAAATAGAATACCAAAACAAAGAGAGGTGCGTCAATAAAAATGCCCCTTGCTTGATATCAAGCAAGAGGCATTTGATCTAGGTCTTGAGCTCTATAAAACTTGCGGTTGCTTAATAATCGCCGAGTAATAGGGGTGGTACAGCGTTATTCGTTGAGAGTTGGGTAGAAGAAGCCATAAAGTTGCCGGCTTTAGTTGCCACGCTTATAACTATCCCTGGAGTCCTGAACAATAATCCAAGACCACTATTTAGACCTTGGTCTACTAGGTTCAAAGCTCTGTCGAGTGCGCTTTGATCTGGGAGCGCTTGAAGATTTGCTGCTGGTAATGCATGGTTACCTACTGTATGAAACTGTACCGTAGCCTGCGGAGTGCCAGTCAGTGGTTGTATCTGTGGGTTAATTTGTCGGAGCATATGCACATTGTTGGCATCTGCATAGCGATTTTGCTCAGCTAAATGCGTATGCGACTCTTGCATATTCCCATTAAGCGTTTGTACGTCTTTTGTAAGGTGATTAAAGCGCTCTTGGGCACGGGCATCGAGTCTCATTATGTTGTGGTTGGTGATTGCCTGTTGAGCAATAGACCTTATGCGTAATAAGAAGAATGGTTAACGGATTAAGAAAATTTTGGTATAAAAAATAGCCGAACCATCCAACCACAAGTAGGAGATCCGGCTAAATGAAGCTTCTAGAAAAACTTAACAC
>JAFEAZ010000024.1 GCA_018266085.1 Candidatus Babelota bacterium | reverse complement strand
GCGAAGGAACGTCCACCGAGTTAAGTCACCATTCTAGACAGTGTCACGTCTGTCGACCAAACGCGCTCTTTTCTAAATAAGTAGTTCATATCAACCAACCTTTGTTAAAGGAAAATCTATGTATAAAAACATAGCCCTTGTTGCCCTTCTGCTGCCATTTTCTGGCTATGCAATTACCAAACAAGAACGTCAGATAGAGATCTTACTCGAATCACGTGAGATCGGAGAAAGAGTTCAATGGCTCAAGGATGTTTTAAAGAGCCATTACTGGATCCTTTTCATAAGTGGAGACTCTTTCCGAAAAGAAGCAAAAGAACTCCATGAAAGAGCAGTCGCCTTAGACAAAGAATTCAAAGCTATAGAATTAGAATTGATGCAGGAAAAAGCATGTACAAACAAATAGCCCTCGTTGCCCTTCTGTTGCCATTTTCTGGCTATGCAATTACCAAACAAGAACGAAAACAAAAGCAAGAGCGTCAAAATCAGATCATCAAAGAAGTTCTACAGATAGAATCAGAAATGATTTTCCTTCAAGAAATGATCAAGAATAACGCATGGCTTCTTTTCGTATCAGGTGAAACTATACGCAAATCTGCTACTGAAGCTCGAGAAAAGATACTTGCCCTCAATGTCGAATATTACAAACTAGAATCAGAACTATCGTAGGATAAAAAGTGTTTAAGAAAGTACTTATTATAGCCCTTGTTACAATGCCTTGTGGCAATATTTTTGTGTATAACTGATGGTGAAATCGTTATTCCAAATCGGGTACAAATTCTGGGTAAGCCGCAAAAAAATAGCAAAGCCTGAAGATTAAAATATGATCAGATGGGGTATTGAGATGTTCTTCAGATCCGCCAAACAGTCTCTTGGGATACAGCATTGCGCATCACCCGATATGGCCATGCAAGTTGCACACATCGACGTCTGTATTCTTGCTTTCACTTTTTTACAATATCAACGCATCAAGTACAAATATCATTCCGTTGAGCAGGCTCTTAGAGCCTTTAGAGATGCTTATTTTCATGATATTCATGCTTCTCTTTCATCCACAGATCACTTAAATCACGCTTTTGCGTAAGTCCTGATAGACTATTTTCTCTTAACTTTGATGTCCTATTTTATTAAACCACAACAGTTGATAAGTTAAGCACTTCTTAATGCGTAAACCCTGACACAATGTGTCACACGGTTGCTTTCGAATTATTAACTAAGATATATTGTTTAAAACAGTATTTCGTAGTTTATCGCTTTAAAATAAACAAGGTGCACTATGAAGCAGGTTTTATGTTTATGTGCAATAACGCTTTTGTTCTCTGCAATAGCGCTACAATGCTCGGAGAAAAGAAAAGTAACGGTCTCTAGTTCGATTTTTTGTTTTGTATATTTCGATCAAGAGGGTGTACAGGGCTATGGCGGTCTACCCCGCTCTCCTATAGAGTTTGATGGACTCAAACGTAGTGGCAATTTTTATTATTTTCCAAACCAAAGTAAAGTAACTATAACAGTTAGGCGTGCCGTATCGGCGAGCAGTACCTTTGATGATAGGACAGCCGGGCAAATCCTCGCCACAAAAGAGATACCAGCAAACGACCTTATAGGCAAGCAAATATTTGTCAGCTTTAATCCAAACAATAAAGTGTTAATCGAATCAAAATGGGAAGATGCGCCATATAAAACAAAAATAAGAGCATACAAGACCACTGAGGACAAGGCTGACTGGACTGTACTTATAACTGATAACAAGGACACAGAGATAACCAAAAAAACGTTCAAACAAAATACAGGCAATCTCTACCTACAGCTTAATACCTATGAAATTAACAAGAGTGATGACCTTAACATTGTTTATAACGCTAATAAAATAAAAGTGTTTAGAGGTAAAGATATAAGCGGAAAACCTGTGTTTGAGCCTAAAATCGTAAAATGGAACGAGGTTGATCCGCAAAAACCAGAGCTTGAAATATCAGCAACTGGAGCTAATTTCGTAGCAAAAGACTCGGAAAAAGCATCATGGATTAATGATAAAAAAATAAGAGCATACAAGACCGTTGACGACAAGGTTGCCTGGACGGTGCAGATAACTGACAACAGTGGCAACAAAATATCACAATCCACCTTCAAAAAAAATACTGACGGGGTTGCAACAGCAGGATTAAAATTACGTCTTAATCCTACTGAAATCTTCGATGGTACTGAAGCCCTGAAAAGGTATAATGCGAACATTGTTAAAGTGTTTACAGGTAAAAAAGTGGAGCCATCAGCACTTAAGTTTACTAAACCCATAACCGTGAGCGACTTACAGGCATTTCCTAAAGGAGAACTGCAAATCAACGCTAATGATGCTAAAATTGTGGAACCTGGTTTGGATAAAAAATAATATCAACGAGTTGCGCGCACGTTGCGATGCTGTGCAATGAAATAGAGCTATTGCGAATGCCAAACAGTCTTGCGCAATGGGCAAAGGCTGTTTGTTGCTGATGATTGATGGTAAGCCCGATCTCGTGTCGGATTGACCACTAGCGTAATTCGATTGTAGGATGCCATTGAGACTTCTCTTTAGTTCATGTCTTATCGATTAGGTTTGGGTTTAAAGAATCTTGTGATGTTTTCGGCAGCTTCGGTATAGAAAATTTCGTTATGTTCTCATTAACTTTTCTTCTTGTGAACCCCTTCATAAAGACATACTTCACAATGGAAAAATCACAGCGAGATAACACTGCTCATTACGAGGGCGTTTAAGTATACAACTACACTAATTAAAAGAGCTGGTATCTTTTTTAAAGAAGTACCAGCTCTTTTGCTTTTTATACAAAAAACTCTCTTCTGTAATGACGAAGTTCGTCAATTGATGCGCGAATATCTTCAAGCGCGCGGTGATTCTCAGGCTTTTTAAAGTCGGTGCGTGGGTCTTTAGGGTACCAGCGTTTGACCAGCTCTTTAATTGATGACACATCGACCAATCGATAGTGCAGGTAATCGGTCACTTGTGGCATATATTTGGTTAAAAAAAGTCGGTCTTGCCACACGGTGTTGCCGGCAAGGACGCCGGTGTTAAGATCGCAGTATCGGCTAATAAAATCTAAGGTCTGTTGTTGCGCCTGCTCGAGCGTTACGGTCGATTCTTGTACGGCTCTGGTGAGTCCAGAGGCGCCATGGTGAGCTTTGCACCACGGATGCATGTTCTCGAGAACATGGTTAGGTTGGTGAATGACAAGAGCTGGCCCTTGCGCAACCTCATTCAACTGGCTATCGGTGATAATAGTAGCAATCTCTAGCAGCACATCATACTCGACGTGCAAGCCGGTCATTTCACAATCAATCCAGACAAGATTATTTGATGCTTTCATTGTCTACTCATTAATAGCATAAAAATTATAGAACTACTTTACTTACACTACCAGAGTAGTACGCTTTTTTATAGCAGCAAACAAATACTCTTTTTATGTAATAAGGTTATGAGCACTATGCATATGATTCGCGTTGGCGTATTGATGGGCGGACGCTCAATAGAACGCGAAGTTTCATTTAATTCTGGGCGTACGGTGTGTGACCATCTCGACACAGCCTGTTATACCGTTATCCCTCTCTTTCAAACGGTGGCAGGGACATTATACATATTGCCCTGGAAGTTTTTGCACCGCGGGAAAATAGTTGATTTTGAACATCGCTTGAGCAGTGAAGCTGAACAGGTGACGTGGGACGATCTGAAAAAGCATATAGACTTTATGTACATAGCCACGCATGGTACCTACGCGGAAGACGGTAGGTTGCAGGGGTTTTTAGAAATATTAGGCATACCGTATCTTGGCTCAGACGTCTTTGCCAGTGCTTTGGGCATGGACAAAACCATGCAGAAGGCATTTTTGCGCCCTGCGGGTATTGCCGTGCCGCGTGGCATTACGGTTACACCAGCAACGATTGCCGACTTCCATAGTCATGAAGCCGCAATAAGAGAACAGTTAACGGCTCAGTTTGTCTCATTGCCTTATGTGGTCAAACCAGAACATGAAGGTTCTAGCCTTGGTGTGACGGTTGTCCATAGCCACGCGGATCTCTATGATGCAGTAGTGCGCGCCTGTCATGTTAATCCGGCTTACACGCAATCAGTACTCATTGAAGAGCGTTTACAGGGTATGGAATTTTCATGCATTACCTTGATTGATACCAAAACCGGTACCTATATGCCGCTACCACCTACTGAAATTGTTCCAGAAATCAAAGAGCATGTGTTCGATTATGAACAAAAATATATGCCGGGTCGCGCATCAAAATTTACGCCGGCACGGTGTGACAACGCGACGCTACAGCGCATTCAAGATACCTGCGTGGCAGCATCTAAAGCGCTTGGTATGAGTACCATTTCTCGCGTTGATGGCTTTGTCACTCTCGATGGACGGGTGGTTGTTATAGACCCTAATACTTTGTCAGGCATGGCACCAACGAGCTTTTTATTCAGCCAGGCAGGGGTTGCCAACATGAGCCATACACAAGTAATCAACCATTTAATCGAGACAGAGCTCAAAACATTAGACATAGATTTCACCACAAACCGCGTTACTGCAGATGATGTTAAACCTATGAACATGAAAAAAATTCGCATAGCGGTACTTATGGGAGGAAACTCAAATGAGCGTGAAATTTCTCTTGAATCTGGTCGCAATGTAACCTATAAACTTTCACCGCATCGTTATGAGGTTATGCCGCTTTTTGTTAATGACCAGATGGAACTTTTTAAGCTGAATCAATCATTGTTAGTGCGTAACTCAACCAAAGAGATTAATACGTTGGTTACCGATGAGATGCGCGTTGCTTGGCATGATTTGCCTGCGCTGGTCGATTTTGTTTTTATTGGGCTGCATGGAGGTTTTGGCGAAAATGGTTCGGTGCAAGGTGCGCTTGAGATGCTCGATATACCCTATAATGGATCATCGATCCTTGCCAGCAGCTTATGCATGGACAAATACAAAACGAACAGCTTTTTGAAAAACAGTGGCTTTGCGGTACCGGAGCATTTTTTTGTAGATAGAGATGCTTGGCATGCCGATCAAGAAGCTGTTATTAAGGCGATTAAAGCGCAGATGCCATTTCCGCTGATTGTCAAACCTCATGATGATGGCTGCAGCGTTATGGTTGCAAAAGTATCGACTGACGAACAGCTTATCGCTGCTATCGCAGAGCTTATTACCAACAACAAGTCTGGAGCATTCATTGAAGAGTGTATAATCGGCATGGAGCTTACCGTTGGTGTTATTGGTAATGATAACCCACGTGCATTACCACCAAGCCAAGCAGTAGCGACCAGTGGCGTGTTGTCCATAGAAGAGAAATTCTTACCTGGCGCTGGCGAAAATCAGACTCCTGCTCCATTGCCACACGCGCAGCTTGCGTTAGTGCAAGATGTCATGGAAAAAGCGTATAAGGCTTTAGGTTGTTCAGGGTATGCTCGTATTGATTGTTTCTATCAATCGGCCGACTGTTCGCCGACCGGTGCCGAGCGGGTAGTTGTGCTTGAAATTAATACGCTGCCTGGTTTGACACCAGCGACCTGTATTTTTCATCAGGCGGCAGAGCTTGGCATAAAACCTATGGATTTTATTGATTGTATTGTACAACTCGGTTTGCAAAAGTATTATGCTGTGCAAGTGGTCAGCAAAAAAGAAGCAGTTCCCTTTACAAATCAAGGAGTTTTTCATGAGTTATTCGTATCATAAACCATTTCACGGCGTCATGGCGCATGTGTTATATATCGTTGCAACGCTTTCTTTAGCTTTTTATGTTGGCACGAACTATTACCACTACGGGCCATTTTTTGAATCGGTCACCAAAGCAGTTGCTCATATGTACCCAACGAGCAACTCAAGCGTAACGGGCACGATTGTTTTTGAGCAACAGAATGATGGTTTGCATGTAACAGGTCAGATTAACAATCTTACTCCAGGTAAGCATGGTTTTCATGTGCATGAACACGGGGATGCCAGCTGTTCAGATGGCATGTGCACGGGGGATCATTTTAACCCGACTAAAGCCAAGCATGGTGGGCTTGACAGTGCAGAGCGCCATGTTGGTGATTTTGGCAATATTGAAGCAGATCAAAATGGCACAGCTACTATCGACTTTGTAGTCAAAGATCTAGAACTTAACGGGCCAAACAGCATCATTGGACGTGCGCTCATTGTGCATGCTGATCCTGACGATCTCGTTTCACAGCCGAGTGGGAACTCTGGCAAACGTATAGGGTGTGGTGTTATTGGTCGTGCCAAGTAAAGCCAACTATTTTTAACATAATTAACTCCTGCTATGAGAGATATAACTCATGGCGGGAGTTTTATTCTGATCTGATTAAAAAGGTGGATTTATGCATCGTATACCATTACAAAGATCATTGAGTAGCTACGACCCTGTATGCCCGAGTGAACGTGAATACAAAAAACGTATAGTCCATTTTATGGAGAATAATAACGATTGTTTTGAGCGCTCGTTGGCAATAGGGCATATTACAGCGTCATGCTGGTTGTTAAACAAAGATCACAGTGAGGCATTGATGCTGCATCATGCAAAGCTCAATCGGTGGTTCCAGCTTGGCGGGCATTGTGATGGCGATCCTGATACCTTGGCCGTTGCGCTTAAAGAAGCTCAAGAAGAATCTGGCATCATGGGCATAGCACCACTATCGATCGACATTTTTGACATCGATGTGCATCTCATTCCGGATAACCCGAAAGAAAAAGCGCATTATCATTATGACATACGGTATCTGTTGCATGTAGTCAGCGATGAGCAGCTGGTACAAAACAGCGAATCGAAAGAGTTACGTTGGATAGAGAAAAATAGGCACGCTTTGCCTACTGATAACCCTTCAGTGGTTCGTATGTTTGATAAATGGGTATCGTTATAGTAAGACTTGTTAAGTTGTGCGCAAAATAGCCCTCCGAGTCATCCTCGAGAAAATCGGGGATCCAGGCTGCAAATGACTTATCACATGCTTTTATGGGCGCTCAGCGGTTTGGCTCACTTTCTTTGGTCTGGTATTGGCTACCTCATATTTATGTAGCCGTATGCGCCGCAATTGCTTTAATATCTCTTCATCGCCAGGCTCCGAGTCAAATTTAAAGGCCGCTGCGGTACTGCATGGTGATGATTGTGTAACGTTTATGACAATGCGTTGAACTGTGCGTCGAACTTTTTCCATAGCCTGTATGCTGCTACAACACACGATAAGACAGAACAATAGTCTCTTCATCTAAATCCTCGATGTTATGATTTTGTTGGTAGAAAGTAAGACTTATAGTGGTTTGCAAGAGCAGTAGAGAGCACCAAGCAACTTTGCTCTTGCAAATATCCGTTTTATCTCTTGTTGATCCATTGCTTAATGGTCGCTGCAAGCGTCGTGATGTCAGCCTGTGGCATGCCACCTTGGATATGAGTAGCACTGCCGCCAGAACGGATGGCATGCTCCTGTTGTAACCAAGCGCCAAAGGCTTTCAAGTCGATCTGCGCTGTCAGTGCTGGTGCAACTGAACAGATGAAGGAGTTTTTCCCCTCAACAGCACTTGCTAAACAATAAAAACCTGCTTTGTGAGCTTGAAGAGTGTTGGCAGTTTCACGCAATTGTTCCATGGTCAACCCTTGTAACTGCAGGAGCAGCACGGGAGTGTTGCCAATCAGCTCAGCCTGTGATGCCCACAGCGGTATTTGAGCCTTGGTTGCTTCTTTTTGCAGCTGTTTAATCTGTTGTTCTGCAGCATGCAGTTTTTTTGTTTGCTTATCAACAGACTCAAGTACTTCATCCCGTTTTACTTTAAAATCTTGGCTCAACGTTTTGACCGTTGCAAAGCTCTCTTGAAAGAGCTTTAAAGCGCCCAAGCCAGTTACGGCAACAATGCGACGCAGGCCCGCTGACAATGCTGTTACTTCGGTTATTTTAAACACGCCAATCGTGCCAGTCGATGGCACGTGGGTACCGCCACAGAGCTCTGCAGAAAATGCCGGAATATCGACTAGGCGCACTTTGTCTGGGTTATATTTGTCGCCAAAAAATGCCAGCGCACCACGAGATGTTGCTTCTTTCATAGTAGTATATTCAGTTTTAACTGGAATATCTTCCATGATTTTTTCATTAACAAGCTGTTCGACACGCACAATGTCGTCGGCAGTTAAGGTATCTGGACAGGTAAAATCAAAACGCAAATAATCAGGATGTACCAGGGAGCCCGATTGTTTGATCTGTTGACCAAAAAGCTGCATTAAAGCGGCTTGCAGCATGTGTGTTGCTGTGTGATTTTTCATCGCCTTTTCGCGCAGCTCTTTGTTGACGATCTCGACAATCGGCATGCCGAGCTTCAAGTCAACCGGTGCAGCAATCTGCAATGCAATGACTTTTTGGATATAGCGCGCTTCAAGGACTGGTATCTGTTTGCCCGCAATAACTACCCAGCCATTATCAGGTACTTGGCCGCCACCGACAATAAAAAAGGGTGACTTTTGCGCGATTACATAACAGGTTTCACCTGCGGCCACCTGATCTACCACGTTGCCATCATGAACGAGTCCAACAAGAGTAGAGCTCGTTTCAAGCTCTTGATAGCCCGTAAACTCAGAGTTTATCTCTTCAGGCAATTCTAGCGTAGAAAGAGCGTCTGCTACCTTTTTGCCAGATAGGTTTTTTTGTTTCAGCATCTGCTGTTCAAAGCCATCTCTGTCGACAGAAAAACCTTTTTCTTCTGCTACCAACGTAACAAGTTCAAGCGGAAACCCATAGGTGTCATACATTTTGAATGCTTGTAGGCCGTCGATTATTTTGGTCTGTGCGTGGGTTGTAAAATAATCTTCTAAGAGTGTTCGTCCACGAACAAGGTTGCTCGCAAATTTATCAATTTCGCTCGCCAATGTTTGTTCTATAAGAGTGGCATTGGTGCGCAATGCTGGGTAAACATCACCCATTTCTTTAACAACAACACGCGACAGCACAGGAAAAATGTTCCCATCCGTTAATTTTTGAGCAAACAGGGCGGCTCTGCGAATAATCTTACGCAATACATAACCACGTCCATCGTTTGAAGGGGTGCATCCGTCGGCAATTAAGAGTGATGATGAACGAATGTGGTCGGCCAATACACGAAAAGCACCTTTTATGGCTGCTGGTTGTTGAGCATACGCTTTGCCGGTTACTTTTTCTAACTGTTTGATGATCGGCATAAAAAGATCAGTTTCATAGACCGACTCAACCTGTTGCATAACGGCGCACAAGCGCTCAAGCCCCATACCCGTGTCGACGCCGGTGCGTTTAAGTGGTTTGTCGGTGTCATCAGTTTGACGATCGAACTGCATAAAGACGTTGTTCCAGATTTCTAGAAAACGGTCACAGGAGCATCCTGGCGAACAGCTTTTTTCTTTACAGCCGTGCTCAGCGCCACGATCTATATAAATCTCTGTGCAAGGACCGCAGGGGCCAGTGTCGCCCATCTGCCAAAAGTTATCTGCGGCACCGAGCTTGTGAATTCGTTCTTTTGGTAGCCCTATTTCTTGATGCCAGATATTGTACGATTCCTGGTCTTCTAGATATACCGATGCATGCAATAGCTCCACGGGAAGCTGCATCTCGCGCGTCAGAAAGTCCCAGGCAAAGGTAATAGCCTCTTTTTTAAAGTAATCACCAAATGAGAAATTTCCCATCATTTCAAAAAAGGTAAGGTGTCGCTTGGTAAAGCCAACATTGTCTAAGTCATTATGTTTGCCACCGGCGCGCACACATTTTTGTATGGAGACCGCTCGGGTATAGCTGCGCTGCTCTAAGCCTAAAAAAACATCTTTGAATTGGTTCATGCCTGCATTAGCAAAGAGGAGTGTTGGATCTTGCGCAGGAATTAAGGAGGAGCTTGCTACCTGTTCATGCTGGCGTGCAATAAAAAAATCGAAAAATTTTTTACGAATTTCTGAGGAATTCATGGTACAAAGACTTTCTTAAAAAGTGCATCTGCAATAAAGATTATTAGATCATTAGCGTACTGCTGTTTAACCTATGAATCAATAAAAAGGCGATAAAAAGGCCCGTTGCAGCATCCAGGTAAACATGGTACCGTTACAGAGGTAAACATATCAGCCTCTATTACTTTCGGTATGAAAAAGAGTATGGAACAACTTTACGCACCATGGCGCAGCTCCTATATAACCTCAACTGCGCGAAGTAAAAATGAGAGTGCAGCTTCTGACGAATGTGTATTTTGTACCGTTATTGCGCAAACGTGCGATGAGAAGAACTCAGTGCTCAAGCGTTATAAACATACGTTTGTTTTATTGAGTCGCTACCCATACAATGCGGGACATCTGCTTGTGTTGCCCTATGAACATATCGGTAATCTTGAGGAGCTTCCTGATGCAGTTTCTCATGAGCTTATGCAGGTGACGGTGGCGTCGGTGAGCATTTTAAAAAAGGCGTTGCATGCTCAAGGGGTTAATCTTGGTATGAATTTAGGCAAAGTTGCTGGCGCAGGAATTCCTGCGCATCTTCATATGCATGCGTTGCCTCGTTGGCATGGAGATACCGGATTTTTACCACTTATTGGTGAAGTTAAAGCGGTTTCTTGTGATTTAAATGAGGTCTATCGCCAATTAAAACCACATTTCGATCTTTATAGTCCTGATGCTTGAGCACTACAGATTTGGTGCAAAAAAAGCTATACTTATTGCTGCTATGAGCAACAGGAACTTATTTTTTTGACCAAGGTGGAGTTTTTTCATGACAACACGTTTCAAGCAAACGATACTATTCGGTTTTTTTGTATTATTTGGACTCATTGGTTGGTATACATATTCCTATTTTTTTGATACAGCAACACCGCACATTACGGTGTCTGGTATTGAGATGGATGCCTATTACGCAGGGGATCTGCAATGTAGTGTTGCGACCAGCAAGCGCGGGCGCATGTCGGTTCTTCTTGATGGGCAGCCGTTGTTGCATGATTTTTCTATTTCAGCTCATGGCAATCATCCAT
The DNA here is from genome assembly GCA_018266085.1 of Candidatus Babelota bacterium. Taxonomy (GTDB): domain Bacteria; phylum Babelota; class Babeliae; order Babelales; family Vermiphilaceae; genus JAFEAZ01. The sequence goes on along the minus strand of JAFEAZ010000024.1, from coordinate 30,637 downwards.
TTACCATACCCACACGTGCTATTGTTAATGGACAACACATGTTGCGTGTAGAATTTGTTGATGCTACGTATGGCAAAAATAGAACGGCGATCGACAGGCTGTTTTATGTCGACAATCAGCCACTCAAAGCCGCTTTGATGCGTTCTGACATAGATATGCAAGTCTTTCAAGGACGCACACTACATGTTCAATTTCAGGTAAATAAAGATATTCGAGAGGCTAAAGCACATACGCTTTCTCAAGTATACGATTGTTTTGCTGAGTCGAAAAATTCCTCTATGTATGAATGTTTCATTCCTATAGCGTGTGAAGAGACACCGAACGAATATTTACTTTCTATCGATGTGACTGACAATGTGGGCAATAAAGTCACCCTTGATACGAAATTCCAGATCGTTTTGTATCCCTTTAAAAAGCAAGCATTAAATGTTAGCAAAGAGAAGGTCCAAGAATCCAAAGCGCTTGGTCGCAGCATTGCTGAACGTGAACAGGTTATGCAGGAGCTTGCCGCAAACTCAGTACCTGAAAAATTATGGCGCGGTACTTTCTGTACTCCTGTGGATGTTGATCGCGTCAGTTGTGAATTTGGCGCCATTAGAACGACCCAAGAGAAAGGGCGTTACATGCATAAAGCGCTTGATCTTTTAAGTGCACCAAAAAGCGTTGTGTGGGCAACACAGTCAGGTGTTGTTGCATGTAAAGAGCGTTTTGAAGATACGGGTAACACCGTTATCATCGACCATGGACGAGGGCTACTGTCTTTGTTCTGCCATTTAGAGGATTACGCTGATATTAAGGTTGGTCAAAAAATTGCGCTTGGTAATCCGTTGGGTACCTTGGGTAAAACAGGGTATGCAACCGGTTACCATCTCCATTGGGAAATGCGCATGAATAATGTTGCTATTGACCCTATGCAGTGGACAAAATCAACGTTTTAAGCACTAGATTGTTATACTAAGACTCGTAAAAAAGGGGAGTCAGTATGTATTTCATGCCGCGTACTAATTGGGTATGTGCCCGTTTCGCTCCGCTCTCATCAATGCAGCGGTATGGCATAACCGTTCTTTTTTTAAGCAGCCTTCTTTTCGTCTGGTATTATGGCATCTATTGCCGCCTTGCGCGCTCTATCGCGTTCAACTCGGGCTGTACCTATCAGCAACCTGCTGGGAGCGTAGCTGTATCTGGAACAGCACTTATTGAGGCTGTTGATGCTGCGCAATCTGCACTCAATGATTATAACAAAGCATGGAGATCTGCCGGTATCGAGCTACTGCTCGAGCATGTTACCAAGTCCGGCTTGCGTTTTGTCTCGTGCGATGTCGTGACAAAGCAGTATGCTCCTACAAAAGCGACAACCTTAAGCAGGCCGTTTGTGCAGGACATCGTTACCTTTCGAGCTGTTGGTACGTTGAAGCAGTGTAGCCGTTTTTTTGCTTTGATTTCGGCAGCCACTACGCAGTTTAAAATAGAGCAGATAGATCTTGCTGCTACTGAAAATAATCAGTATACACTTTCGTGTATGATGAGTGTGATAATGGCGACGGAACAGTAGCTAAGATGCGTGCAATAGAAATTTCACGATGAAGACATTAACTATCTAATCGGTCTTTGCTTCTTCTTGTTTTAACGCGGAAAGCACGAACCATGTGCGATAATTCTTAAACCTGTCAGGATCGGTGGCAGCAAGACATCTTCCGGTATCTTCAGGCAGAGATACTTCAAAATTATGTGCACCTTGTCCGACAATACAATCAAGTGGTTTAACCACCATGAGTTGTCCATCTTTATTGATCGTACTTTTCTGTGGAATATCCCAGCAGCAGGCACTGAACATATTGTGACGAACAGAATCAGCGAGACCTGCAGCAAAAGGAGGAATTTGTTCGTGTCCTGCAACGGTATGTACATTGAATCCACCGCTGTTTAGCCCATCGCACAAGAATTCTCGTGGCGTCAGTCTGTTTTTATCTCTAAACATGGTGATGAAGCGTATTCTGTTATCATTTTCTCTTAATACAACTTCATGAGTAGCAAATTCGATAATTGGCGGTTCTGGCTTACTGTTGTTATGCTTTAAATACATCTTCCACAGAGTTGGAATGTTAATAATGGTACTCCCTCTGCCTAAGCTTTCAACGACAATATTAGTTATATTTTTGCCTAAATGATTGTCTAATTCTTGCACTATTTGACGGGCAAGGGTTAACCGTTGAGCTTTGTTATGAGCTTCTGTGCCAGGTACCCTTTGAGCGATACTGTTTATGAAGGCATAGGTTTTTTTAAGAAACGGACGATTATTTTCCCCGGCCCATGAAGAAACGAATGTTAAACTGAGTATCAATGATAGTCGGTACTGCGTATGCATTCGTTTCCTGGTCTCTGACCTAAGCTGTTCAGAGCGTACCCGCTACAAAGTTTGCCAGCCGTGGATATGCTGCTTTATTACGCGCAAAATCGTCTGAAAACGCCTTTTCGACAATGATGCCCGATTCCATTAAATAGATCGTGCAGGCCATTTTTTCGAGTAACAGCGTGTCATGCGTTGCTACCAATATCGTGTATCCTGACGCAGCAAGCTCAGTGATGTTGTTTGCAACCTGCGTTGTCAGTAAAGGGTCCAGAGCAGAGGTAGGCTCATCAAGACAGAGTATCTGTGGCCTGAGGGCCAAGGCGCGAGCAAGTGCAAGTCGTTGTTTCTGCCCGCCCGAAAGTGCCGTCACTGGCGCATTGCTTTTTGCCCGTAGCCCATACTGCTCTAAGAGTGCTTGAGCAATCTCTTTCGCTTGTGCAGGCAAGAGCTTGCGCACCTTTTCAAGCGCGAGGGTAATATTCTGCTCAACCGTTAAGTTTTCAAAGAGATTGAAATTTTGAAACAGCATGCCGATAGTATTGGTACGGTTGACCGTTGTTAGATCAAGCGGTTTACCGTCAAGTAACACACTTCCTGCATCGAGTGATTCTAAGTTATTCAGTACGCGCAATAACGTCGATTTGCCGACGCCAGATGATCCCAGCAGTACGGCAATCTCTCCTCGCTCAACGGTTAGAGAAACATCGTTTATAATATATCTATCACCAAAGCGTTTGCTGATATGATTAAGGTGCAGCATGCGTGTTCATCCTCTTTTCAAGATACGATAATAGAGCTGCAAGTAATGAGGTGAGGCACAAGTAGATCAGCGCAATCGCGCAATAGACAGTCAATGCATCATATGTTTCATTTTTGATATAAGAACCTTGTTTGGTAAGTTCCATGACACCGACGGTGGAGGCCAAGCTTGAATCTTTAATAAGGGTAATAAATTCATTAGTAAGTGCAGGCAACAACACGCGTACCGCTTGTGGCACTATAATATAACGCGCTGTTTGCAGTGAGGTTAAGCCCAAGACTTGTGCGGCTTCAAGTTGGCCTTTACTGACCGATGCAATGCCCGCAATAATAATCTGGCTTAAGTATGCAGCGCTGTTGAGGCCAATAGCTAAAGTAGCAGACCAAAACAGGGATATTTTAATGCCAATTTGTGGCCATACAAAGACTGCAAACGCAATCTGAATAAGCATGGGTGTTCCGCGTATGATGGTCACATAGAGCCATACGAGCCAGCGTGTTACGGCATTGCCCTGCATATGTGCTACGGCCAACAGCGATCCGCCTATGATGCCGATCATGCAGCTGAATGCTGCAATCTGCAAACTGACCAACGTGCCTTGCAGGAGCAAGGGCCAATAGGTAGTAATGACTGAACTATCGATCATGCAAGTCCCCACGTTTTTTTGAGAGCATCTATTGAGCCATCTTTGAGCATGCCATCAAGCGCATCTTGAATTGGTTGTAATAATGCTGCATGTTCAGGTGAAATCACCAGGGCGTAGGTATCTGACGTATCACCGATTGTATAGGTGTTATATTCGTCGGGATGCGTAGCAAGAAAGCGTTGTACTGAGCTGGTTGCCGCTACATAGGCGTCAGCACGGCCACTGCTTAATGCTAACAATGCTTGTGCTGGTGTTGCGAGCCGCTGAATACGTACATTTTTGCGTTCCGACATATAAGAATCTGCCGTGTAGCCATCATTGACGACGACCGTTTTGCCATCAAGCTGATCGAGTGTAGTTATAGGCGCATCTTTTTTTGGTGTTATAACAAGCAGCGGATCATTTTCGAAATATGGCTTTGTAAAGAGTACATGCTTTGCACGTGATGGTTTAGGGCTGATCCCTGCCGCGATGATCTGCACGGTGCCCATTTGTAAGCAGGGGAGCAGCATATCGAATGGCATATCGATGATTTCTATGTTTTTGCCCAAGCGTTTGACCACCTCTTTGGCAACATCAATGTCGAAACCAACAATAGTGCCATCGCGCAAAAAGCTAAAGGGCTGATATTCTGCGTTCGTGCCAACGATGATAGTGTCACTAAGTTCTGTGGTGCCTGTTTTACTGCGCTGACCGTCTGCCATATGAGCGGGGCAGCTCGGTTGCCGCACGAAGTTCCAGAAGAGATAGATAATGACGAAGGCAAGAGTTATAGAAAATAAATTTGAAACATATTTTTTCATGGCACGCGCTCTTTTTAAGAGATATGACGTATAAAAATAGGGCATCTTATCGAAAACATCCAATATCATGGGTTAGATGATGCGTATCAGCGTGGGATAAATTGCACCTCTTGTCAATGAATGCATATTCTATTGGATATCTCGGATACCCTATCTGATGGTAGCGCAATCTTCAGAGATAGTGTTTGGATTCCGAAGAGCTCTATTTCGTCACATCGGCCCAGGTAGCGCCTGATCGCAGAGTTACCTTCAGTGGTACCGACCATGCAACAACGTTTTCAAGCTCGTGGCGTACAAGCCCTTGCGTGCGCAGGAGCTGCTCAGTGCGGACCTCAATAATCAGTTCGTCATGAATTTGTAACAGCATATGAGCATCGAGGTTTTGCTGTTCGAACGCATGTTGTAAACGTAACATGCCGAGCTTCATGATATCTGCCGCTGTGCCCTGTACCGGCGTATTAATCGCAATACGCCGTGCAGCGTCAAATAATGTTCTATTCTTTTCGTGCAGCTCAGGAATATAGCGACGCCGGCCGTAGAGTGTTTCGACATAACCGCTGATCTGCGCATCGTGAACTATTTTGTCCATCCAGCTGGACACCCCAGCATAGAGCTTAAAATATTCATCGATATACTGTTTTGCTTGTTTGAGCGGAATATGAAGATCTTTTGATAAGCCATAGGGCGTGAGACCATAGAGCACACTGAAGTTAATACGTTTACCAAGCTGGCGTTGTTCGTTGGTGACGGTAGTAAGTGGTACCGTATATAAATAGGCGGCCGTTTGAGCGTGAATATCATGATCACCAGTAAAAGCGGCGACTAATGCCGAGTCACCGGACATGTGTGCTAATACACGCAGCTCAATTTGCGAGTAATCGGCTGAAATAAACGCATATCCCGGGCGAGCTTTAAAAGCCGAACGAATTGCCAGGCCGTAGAGTGAATTCTCTGTGGGGATATTCTGTACGTTCGGTTGTGAGCTGGCAAGGCGTCCTGTTGCCGTGGCAATCTGGCTAAAGGTTGTGTGAATTGCGTGTGTATGAGGATTGATGTAGGTCGGCAACGCCTCAATATAGGTGCTCAGCAATTTTGACAATTCGCGATGCTGCAAAATAAGGCCGGCAATAGGGTGTAATTCGGCCAATGTGGTCAGTACTTCTTGATCGGTTGAATGACCTGTCCCTTTAGCGCTCTTTTTCTGTGGTGGCAATTGCAAATGATGAAAGAGCAACTGCTCTATCTGTTTTGGCGAATTAAGGTTGATCTGCGCGTATTTCTCACCAGCATAAACAAGAATCTCTGCTTCAAGAGCGGCCAAGCGCTTGACTGCTTCTATTTTTACCGTTGCCAGCACTTCTTGATCAAGGAGAATCCCTCTGCGTTCCATGAGATACAAGACATGGATCATAGGGCGTTCAATTATAACATATAATTTTTTGAGAGTAGGTTCTGCTGCCAACATAGGTTCTAAAACGCCGACCAGTTTGAAGGTTTGATGTGCATCGGCAGCAGCATACAGTGTTGCTTCTTGTAGAGGGACATAAGAAAAATTGGCGCGTTTTTGTTTGGTGACCATATCATCAAAATCGAGCATGGGTTCATTGAAAAAATGGAGCGAAAGCCATTTCAGACCTACGCGTTGCCACTCTTTTGTCAGCAGATATGCCACGATCATAGTGTCCAGTTTAAGACCGCGCATTTCGATGCCAAGCCTGCTTAATACCAGCTCATCAAACTTTGCATTGTGCAGATATTTTGCGTAACGTGCATCTTCTAACACCGGTTTTAATGTGGCAACAACAGCTTCGCGTGAAATCTGTTGCTCGCCAGTTTGATGACCAAAGGGAATGTAGTATGCGTGACCAATTCGTGTGCAGATAGAGATCCCAACGGCATCATCGACCAAGGGATTAAGCCCCACCGTTTCGGTGTCGAGTGCGCACTGTCCAGCCTGTTCAATTTCAGCAACAACTGCTTGTAGCTGTTCTAGCTGCGTGACCGCTTGATAGGTATATTTTGCTAGCACCGCCTGTTTTTCTGCCAGCGACGTGCTGCTCTCCATGCTCGTTAAAAAGCTTTTGAATTCGAGCTCTTGGAACAAGGGGCGAGCTTGTGACCAGTTGCTGCGATTAAAAAGCAGATCATCGTGCTGTAAGCCTGTTGGGTGGTACTGCAGCAAAAAAAGCTTCAAGCTTAAATACGCATTCTCTTTGTTCGCTTCAAGCGCAGTGCGCGATCGTTTTGATGTGACAGCATCTAGATTCGCATACAATGTTTCCAGAGAATCGAACTGTTGCACCAAATCGGTGGCGCCTTTTTCACCAATACCCTTAACACCGGGGATGTTATCGGAGCTGTCGCCCAGCAGTGCAAAATAAAAGGGGAGTTTATGCACCGAAAAGCCCATTTTTTGCTCAAAGGCTGCTTCATCAAAAAAGAGCTCTTTAAAGGCATCATACATTATCACGCGGGTGCTGAGCATCTGCCCCATGTCTTTGTCTGTGGTGACAACAATTACTGAACCATCATTTGGCCATTCTTTCGCTAACGAAAAAAGCAGATCATCAGCTTCGATGCCCGATTGTGCCACCTGTTTAAGGCCGATTAAATCCGCAAACTGCATGATATATTCTTTTTGGGTGAACAGATCAGAGGGTGGCGCCTGGCGAGTTGCTTTGTAATCTTCATACATCTCGTGACGCGTTGTTTTACCCTTGCTGTCCCATACCAACACTATATGCTCTGAGCCTATGGTATCGATCAGCTTTTTGATCATGCGGCAAAAACCGTACACAGCATTGACTGGGGTACCTTTGCTCGTGTGCAAGGGGCGAGTGCCATAATAGGCGCGGTATAAAAATGATGATCCGTCAATGAGGACTAAAGTTTTTTGTTGATCAAATGTCACGGTGAATCTTTCTCGTGTTGCAATACAAGGTACAAAATAGAGCTCTTCAGAATCTAAACACTATCTCTGAAAGTTGCACTACCGTCAACTCTAGATCGGTAGGGTATCCGAAGTGATCCAATAGTGTTAGCGCATTATTTTCAGTGCTTGTGCGCTCTGCTCTGATATGGAGAGCGTAAGCGTTTAGGAGCTTTTCTTGCAGTCTTGGGCATTGAAACGATCGTCGCTTGTCTCACGCGATGCTCAATTTCGGGCAGATACTGTGGATCCCATGGCAACGGAACCAACGGACCCATGAGAGCTATAACAACCTTCGCTACGTCTTTAGATCGCACAAGAGGTGCAACTGTTTGCATGATACCCTGCTCGTATTCTTGCTCTTTTTCTTGCTTGACCCGTGGGACGATCGCCATTCGCGGTTCCATTGATGGTGCTAAGTCGGGAGCTAGCGATCTCAAGAGTTGCAGTGGATTTTCCATCTGCCTGTCTTTACTGGTTGCGTCTGCACCATTCCAGAGCAAAGCAGATGTATTTTCTGCCAGATCTTTCTTGGCATTGCTTTCATTTTCATCAGAACTGAGTGCTCTAAGAAAGAGCATATGTAAGGGCGTCGATAAGTCATATTTGTTGCTTAAGCTAGTCTTTACGCCTACATTACACCAAAAAGCGACCATCTCTGGTGATTTGTTCGTGCGTACAGCATTATGCAATACATTGCCCGAGCGATCTTCTACGTGTGGGTCTGCCTTGTTATCAATAAGAAGCTGCGCCATTTCGGGTGTTTCTGCTTGATTAATAGGATAACCAAGGCGTAGTATGTTCGGATTTGCTTTGTGCGCTAATAATGATTGCGCAAATTCATAATCGTTGTGTGCAACGGCAACACTTAAGAGTGGATCAACAATAACCAGGTTCGGATTCGCATTGTTTTCTTCGACAAGTTTTTTGAGTCGATCGCGATGTTCTTGATAATCGTTAGATCGGTACATGTGGCTGTATTCTTCCTTTAACCAAGCAGTTCCCTCTTCACTGTAGGTCAATGGTGTTGCTTGCGGTGCATCGGCAGCATGTGCGCTCTGGCTGTTTAGGGCTAACAGTGCACAGACCAATACAAGCCTGTGTGCGTTACATTCTGTGCGGTGGTGCGATGTAAAAAAAGATGGGGGTCATGATAGCGTCTTTTTTGTGAAGTCAATTCGTTTATAGCTTCTATTTATCCGCTCTTCTGCTGCAATCATTGCAAGCATGTGCGGCTCGATGTCTTCTTTAAAATAACGAACGTCATACAAATGGCCTGGCAATTGTCCCGTGTAGCTCATAACAGACGGCATTATATCTTGATTTAAATAGAGGGTTAATGATTTTTTTGTTTGTTCATGGCCTGCTGTTTTTTTCGCTTTTACTTGAGGGACAATTGTTCTAAGAGCTTTGAATGTTTCGGCCTTCCCTGGAGAGCGCATTGTAATATGCCCAATCTCATAGTTTTCTTCTTTTGCAAAGTTCGTGTTCATCCACAAAAAAGGCGCTATTCTGTCACCTGTTGCGTAATTAGAGGCCAAAAGACGTTGCAATGGAGTACGGAGCATCCTGTCTTTTAGATGAAGATTAACCCCAGCATTGCACAAGACGGCAATCACTCCTGCAGACGCATCATAAGCTGTATGTAGGGCATTTTCCCTGCTACGCTTCAGCGCATGGATGTCTGCTTTAGCATTAACGAGTAGTTGCGCAACTTCAGTGCTTTTGGCGGTAAAAATTGGCTTGTCGTCCCCTGGTGGATTAGGATCCGCTCGATGAGTCAAGAGTGATGCAACAAGAGGAGCGTCGTTTTTTTGTGTTGCATTGCATAACAGACTAAAACCATGTTTGTTTATATTTGGATCGGCGTGATCTTGTTCAACTAATTGGCGAAAAACATCCCTATTTTCTGTATAATTAAAGTAATTGCACGGATTAAACAGCTTTTGTAGTTTTGCTGTTGCTTCTGGGTTGTAGACCAGTGGTTGTAGTTGATCATCTGGTGTTGTATGCTCGCTGGCAGATGAACCATGCCAGAGCAGCATAGAAAGTATGTACGCCGATGTTAATGTGCGCATTGCTGCGATAATAGGTTGTTTCATGAGTGCACCTGTATTTATGTATGAGCTGTTGTGTACCGATTGACAGGCTTAATCATATAGCAAAAAGCCTTATAATTAAACGTTTTTCATGATCGCCGCGGTACGCAGACCTTCAGAATCAAGCGTCTCATTATACAACTTCTGGACGTGCGCATAGGCTTGTTTTATAAGCTCTTTATGATCGCGGGCAAGTTTTGCGCACTTTTTATAAAAATCTAATGCGTGCATGTTTGCTGCGTATGCATCTTCAATTGCAGCACGGCGCTTGAAATCTTCAAGCTTTGGTCCTTGAATGCCGATCATCATAATCTTCATACGTGGCTCGCCGAACAGCTCTGGTCCCGTTTTGCCAAGTATAGAAGATACGGTGTCTCGTTGTTCCTGCGATAATGGCTTGTTGCAAGGTAGTATGCGAGGCTTTTCAGGATTTTTTGTAGAGGTTTCGTGTAGCGTAGCGCGTAATACTTTGAGCTCTTTTTCCAAGATGTGCTGCGCTTGTTTTACCAGGTTAGCATCTTTACTCTGAGCTGCCGGTGATGTGCGGTAGTTTTTTATTGCATGCTTAAAGTAGGCGAGTACTTCATCAGCCCATGCTGGGTAGTTGCGCACAATGGCGATATTCTCTTCCTTTAAAAAGGGGAAAAAGAAGTTGTCCTGTTTATCAATAATTGCTTGCGGATCTTTGCGTATCCAGATTGCCGGTGTTGTTATGGTCGGCATCAACAGTATAAGTGAGCAGATTTTTTTTATAGGGGTCATAGAAGGTCCTTTTTGGTCTGGGTAATCACTATGTTTTGTATGCTTATTGTGCCAAGGTTTTCTTCTAAAAAACAAGCTATGAGGTTTAACCTCTTTCTTTAAGCAGTGGTTGTGCCCATTTGCGCAGAGGCTATACTAAAAAAGAGCTCTTTAGTGCCACATACTGTAAAGGTCTGGAGAGTTTTTCCCTTGCTAAAGAGATCAACTATGTATGTTCATGTGCGCCTGCTAACCGGTTATGATAATCTACTCACGTATGCTGTGCCTGTCGAAGGCAAGAAGGCCGTGCGTGTTGGCACGCTGGTACGAGTTCCTTTGCGTAACCGTGTGGTATCAGGATTGGTTGTAGATACCAGCGAGGTTGCACCTCAAGCGACCTATGTTATTCGTGATATACTGGGCGTTGAGCGATGGGCCGATGATCAGCATTATTATGCCTATATACAGGATTTGAGTACGTACTACCAAACGAACTCTATTCATTTTATAAAGCGCATGCGCCAGTTTTTGACGGCCAAGCAGATCGTTGATACTGAGGAGGTTTTTCCTGATGCGCATCATGTGGTGACTACGCTGACCGACGAACAACAGCATGTTTACGATTTCTTAACTGAGCGTATTACCAATCCAAGCTATACACCAACCTTATTGCACGGCATTACCGGGTCTGGTAAAACGGAGGTATACAAACGGCTCATTATTGATGCGATTGCCCAAAATCGCACCGTGCTGCTTTTGTTGCCCGAAGTTGCCCTCGCGCTTCAATTTGAACGACTCTTAAAAAAACAGCTGCCATCATCACTGCTCCTCTATAGCTTTCACTCTGCAACTGCTGCTCGAGAGAAGAAATCATTGTGGGCGAATCTGGTTGCAGGAAAACCGATGCTTATTATCGGTGTGCATCTGCCAGTCTTGTTGCCGATTGCAAACTTGGGGCTTATTATTGTCGATGAAGAGCATGAGATTGGCTATCAAGAGAAAAAACATCCAAGAGTCCATACCAAAGAGGCTGCGCTGTTGCGTGCACAAAAAGTAGGGATCCCTATATTGCTTGGATCGGCTACCCCTTCAATCTCATCATTGTATAGCGTTCAGCATCGCCGTTGGCAGCTATTTAAGCTGACCAAGCGCTTTGCTGGAGCGTTGCCTATGGTCAACGTCGTTAATCTTATTAATGATAAGCGCAAGAAGAATTTTTGGATTAGTCGTGAACTTGAACAAGCAATTGCTCATCGCCTGGCGGCAAGAGAGCAGACTATTATCTTTCTCAATCGTCGAGGCTACAGTTTTTTTGTGCAATGCACTGTGTGCAGTTTTATCTTTATGTGCAGCAGCTGCTCGGTAAGCCTTACGTTGCATGATAATTTACGGTTGATGTGTCATTATTGTGGTTATAGCGCTGAGCAGCCAGCAGCTTGCCCATGCTGTAAGGCATCAGAGCACCATTTTATAAAAAAAGGTATCGGTACACAGCAGGTGGTTACCATTCTTGAAAAAATGTTTCCGCAGGCTCTCATCAGTCGAGCCGATCTTGACAGTACCAGCAAGAAAAAAGAGTGGGCAGCAAGTTTACATAAGTTCGAGCAGGGCGAGATCGATATATTAGTGGGCACGCAGACGATCACCAAGGGGTACCATTTCCCTCGAGTTACGCTCGTTGGCGTCATTTGGGGCGACCTGAATTTAAATTTCCCTGTTTACAATGCTTCTGAGACTACGTTGCAGCAACTTATTCAAGTCGCCGGTCGAGCTGGTCGTCAGAGTGAAACGAGTGAAGTTATAGTGCAAACCATGGCCGATCATGCGTTGTTTTTATTTTTAAATGAAGTGGATTATGTCCGTTTTTATGAGCAAGAACTGCTGATGCGCCAAGAGGTTGGGTATCCACCCTGCATGCGGTTGGTTGAAATAGAGCTTAAATCGACTAATCCAGAGCAGCTCGATTATGAAGCTACTTTGTTAGTAAATGAGCTTAAAAAAGCACAACAGCTGCTCGCACCAAGCGCGATTATTTTAGGCCCGGCAAAACCTGCTGTGCATATGGTAAAAAATATGCATGAACGCATTATCTATATAAAAGGCCCTGATATTGCCCAGATCATACGGATGTTTGCATCTATCGACACTAATTCCTACAAAAGCAGCATCTTTTTTACCCCGAACCCGATACAGTAACCAAGAGAGAGGCTTTTTCTGTGCGCTTAAGAGCGTGCCAAAAAAAGCCTCTCTCTTTATCTCTACGTTTTTCTTACAATGCGCAGATTGAGAATAGGTTGCTCGCTTCCCGTAGCTTCTTCATCTGTGTTTGAATGCGGTTTGAGCGCTCGCTCTTGAAAAAATCATGATTAACCCAGTGTGGAATTACGCGTTGAGCATATTCCATAAAGCTATCAAGCCCAATGCGTATCTCTTTATCTCCAAATTGATTAATCCGTTGTTCAGGAAAAGCGATACCGATACCAAAAAGGCGCGGAGCAATAAGACCATTGGTCGGGTTATAGTGCGTAATAGGTGTTAGATTATTAATAGCCGGTATCTGATTGCGATCATATCCGATGGCATAAATAGTCTTAGTGCATTGAGGCAACATATTCTCTAGCAATGCCGGCGTGCTTTTAATGCGCGACAAATTTGCAGGAGGATTTTTTTCGAGCACGTTGCGTGCCCATTCGGCAGCAAGCCCCTTAAGCCCTACTGTGCCATCAATTACCCACCCATCAAGGTTGGTCGCGTAAATAATTGGGTTTTGGTAAAAATTGTAAATATGTTTTACCGGGATTGGTAACTCCGATAAAAATTTAAGCAATAAGATTGCCGAATGAGCTCCGCCAACGACGGCAACGATATCATCTTTAGTCATAATTTCACGCAGATTTTGTGGGTCGAGCGCGATATCAAGCGGTATGATTTGCTGTGTTTTATAGTTCATTGTTTTTGGGTGAGAGCCAGTTGCAAGTACTACATGTTGAGCCTGGATAACCTCTCCTGTTGAGGTCGCAACATTCCAATAGGTATGTTCAAAATCAAGCGTTGTCATCGATGCCTGTATGGATTTTACTTTCGTGCACAGATGTTGCGTTATGCATTGCAACGGCTCAATAATGGCGCTTAGTAGTGGATGATGATTATTATTTTCCTGTTGTTTGAGCAGATCAATGCATGAACACGGACATTCTTGAAAGCATGCGCAGGCATTAATAAATTTTACAAATTCTCGTATGTCGCTGTTGGCTGGGACCTGTCCATAATGCGCGCCAATTCTACCAACGGCAAATTCTGGATCGATCCAGGTTATTTTTTGGGGATTAACACCAATGTCGATTAATACACCGACCACACATAATCCTGCTGGGCCTGCACCTACAATAAGCCAATCCGTTTTCGTTATATGTGGTTGCGCATCGATTACCATGTCGGGTGGCAAGAAGCATTCAACTGCCCTTGGTGTGCTGGCCAGAATAACTATAATGATGAGATGGTAGATAAAAGAACGCTTCATGCGGAATCCCTTTTTTTATGAACATGATTTTCGTATTTTTGCATAAGTTTAATAAGATATTGAATCATATGTAAACATTTTAAATAGTCTGCATCAATGAATCGAGAGATAGATGGCTCACAAGTGGCAATAATGTACCTAAAAAGAGTATGTTTTTAGCAGATTAATAACCACTTTTTATTGAAGGAGTATAGGTATGAACAATGAGCATGATAGATATGAACTGCCGGTGAGTGAAGCCGCACGACAACAGCTTGCGCGTAACAGCAACTGGTTTTTAGGGTTGGGCATTTGTCTTGTGGCGTTGGGATCATTGGCAGTTCTGTTTTCCTATTTAACAACGCTTTTTTCAGTGATCTATTTTGGATCATTCATGATGGTTGTCGGTTTTTTTGAGCTGGTAAAATCCTTTAAGCTTAGGTTGTGGAGCGCCTTTTTTCTCCATCTTTTTTTAGGAGTATTGTATATCCTTGGCGGTGGTTTTATTGTTTTTTATCCTATGATTAATGCGGTAACGCTGACGCTCTTGCTCGCATTCTTCTTTATGCTGTCAGGTACATTAAAAATAATTTTCTTTCTTGCTGGCAGGGCTCCCCATACGGGCTGGTTGTTAATAAGCGGCATCGTTACGCTGTTGTTGGGACTATGTATCCTCAATCAGTGGCCGTTGTCTGGGTTGTGGGTCATTGGCATGCTCGTTGGCATTGAGGCCATTTTCACGGGCTGGATGTATATAATGCTTGGCACCACAATTAAAAAAAGCGCATAACGTTGGACGATGTATCCTGCTGCTTGATTGACTATTTTTATCAAAATAGTTAACGTGTTGCCCGAAGTGAAAGGTTTGGCAATAATGTATACACATTCATAACAGTAGGGTACATCGGTATGATTTCACAACGCACCGCCGTCGTTTTAACCGTAGGTCTTGTCGCTTCTTCGCTCTATGCAGATGAAAGTGAACACGTCATCAAAATACGCGTCATCAATTCAGCTGAAGTTATGCAAGTCAGTGAAGTTGGCAAGCAAGAAGGCGAAAAAATGAAAGCGTTAGAAAAAGGGCTTAGAGAGGGTATCGACAAGAAACAGCAGCAAGTGAGAAAAGCTGAAGCAGATCTTCAAGCCAAGGCGTCAACCTTGAGCCCAGCAGCTGCCGACAAAGAAAAGAACAAGCTGCTTGCTATGGGCCTTGAACTAGAAACGCTCGCCAAAACAAGTGAAGCGGAATTTAAAGACGCGTATCAACGAGCAGCGGAAACATTATTCAACGAGACGCGCCAAGCGGTGATGGAAGTTGCCAAGCAGCAGGATCTTGATCTTGTATTTGATGGCAATACTGGACAACTTATGTATGCATCGGACAATGCATTAATCACCAATGACATTGTAAAGGCTATGGACAAGAACTTTAACAAAACGCAAAAAGCGCCGGCTCCAAAACCAGCTGCGCCAAAGGCACCAGCCGTAGCTAAAAAATAGCATTCTTCTTTAGTCGATAGATACAAAAGAGCTGGCACGTACAACATGCCGGCTCTTTTTGCATAGACTTGAAAATGGGTTTACGGCGAGTCCTTATTTCATTATTAGTAGATTTTTTGAAATAAGAATGGCTTTTAGCGGTCCTTATTTCATTTTGATGGGGCATATTGAAATAAGAAGGGCCTTTCGTTATTCTTATTTCATGTCCTTATCTACTATAAGAAAGGAGAATCTTATGCGTGAAACAGGTATTTATGAGACTTTGGGTGGCTTACAGTACTTTATACCTCATTCGCTGCCTCCGCAGCCTGGACTTGTTTTTACTCCTGAAATGATCGAGTTATATACACAAGCAAGCGCTGCCCTTGCTCAACTCGATGAAATGAGTAAAAAGCTTCCAGATCAAAAACGCTTTATTAAAGCGTATGTGATAAAAGAGGCTTTGCTTTCATCCTCCATAGAGGATATACATACGACGCTCGTTGAAGTTTTTACGCAGCTATTAGAAGACTCTAAGCGAAGCAAAGATGTTCAGCTTGTCCTTAATTATACGCAGGCTTTGGATGCAGCATTAAGTTTAATGCAAGACCAAGGATTGCCACTCGTTTCACGCGTAATTTTAAAAGCGCACGAAGTATTAATGTCTGTTGGCGAAGGAGACAAGGCTACTCCAGGCCATTTTCGTAAGCAATCGGTGCGTGTTGGTAACTTTGTACCGCCACCAGCGACACAGATTCAGAAGCTTATGAGTGACTTAGAGCAGTATATTAATATGGAGAGCGATACATCACCCTTAATCAAAGCGGGCTTGGCGCATCTTCAGTTTGAAACAATACACCCCTTTTTAGATGGGAACGGTCGCATAGGGAGGCTTTTGATTGTATTGATGCTTATCGATGGCGGGCTTTTGAAGCTGCCTATCATATATCCGTCCTATTACTTTAAAAAGCATCGCTTTGAATATTACCAAAGACTTGATCGTGTCAGGACGCATGGAGATTTTGAGGGATGGATACTCTATTACTTACAAGCGATTAAAGAGAGTGCTTTAGATGCTCATGTGCGAGCAACAAACATAGAGATGTTAGAAGTAAGATTGAAAGAATTGATACAGAATGAGGCTAGCTTTAGCAAGATGAAAGAGACAGCAGCGCTTGTGCTAGAGTTTCTTTTTCGTAACCCAATTACCACTATTGTTGAAATAAGCCAATCGCTTGATAAGGCATATAACACGGTGCAGAAAGTACTGAAAGAGTTTGCGAGCCATTCCTTAGTCGTTGAAGCAACGGGCCGTACACGAAATAAGGTATACCGGTTTGAGCCGTATCTTGTCTGCTTGGAAAAAGAATTTTAAGAATAGAACTACTCACCAATGCGGCTTTCTACGACATGACGGATTCTATAATCAGGGTGAGCAGATGGGGGGTTATTGGCAAAACGGATTGCTAATCAACCTTTTTTAAGGGGTAATCGCTTCATTACTACAGTTCCTTAATAGCTCGAGGAACATGCTATTAGACTTTTAGAAAAAAGCAAGAAAAATTCTTTGGCCACTTCTTGCCTATTGCCATCGGTGGTTTCGCTGGTCGACCCTTAAAACTTTACAAAAATGCAAGTCGTAGGTACATTACATACGATTATAAACGTTATAAAGTACACAATAGTCACCTTTTTTCAGAGGAATACATGGAAATCCTGTGGTATTATATGATTTTTGTCGGCATGTCCTTATTTGGACTGGCCGTTGTAGCGACGCTTTTGCGTTCTATTGCAGCCATCAAGGTTGACAATGAGAAGGCTACTAAAATAGCTGCTGCTATACGCTTAGGGGCTATGACTTTTTTGCGTGAAGAATACAAGATAATTTTGATGGTGGTGAGCTCTATAGCATTAGCATTGGCAGCTTTGATAAGTCTACAACTAGCGCTTCTATTTGCTATTGGCGCATTCATCTCTATGTTTACTGGTTTTATCGGTATGCATGCGGCAACCATGGCAAACGTACGTACCACTATGGCGGCGCGTGATCAAGGCGAGCACGCAGCTTTCCAAGCAGCATTTTTTGGTGGCGGCGTTATGGGTTTTGCCGTTGCAAGCTTAGGCCTTTTAGGTTTAGGTACGCTTTTTTATCTCTACTCAGACCTGCCAGCTAAGGAATTTGTTACGATTATTACCGTATTCAGTTTCGGTGGCTCTTTGGTTGCATTTTTTGCTCGTGTTGGTGGTGGTATTTTTACCAAATCTGCCGATGTTGGAGCGGATCTTGTTGGTAAAGTAGAGATCGGTATTCCTGAGGATGACCCAAGAAACCCTGCTGTTATTGCCGACAACGTTGGTGATTGCGTAGGTGACACTGCCGGTATGGGCGCCGATATTTATGAATCATACATTGGAGCAATGGTTGCTTCTATGATTCTTGCCGGTTCCTTGTATGGCGGCGATATGGTTTATTTGAGCTTGCCACTTATGTTATCCGCTATCGGTTTGGCCGGTTCTGTTATCGGTTTAGCATCTAACTTGTTGTTCAAATTTTCACCATCGGCGATGTTGAACAATGCAACCTACATAGCAATCGCTTTCTTTCTTCTCAAATCGTATGCCTACATGTATTACATGGGTATCGATATGAGCATGTATTGGTCAGTGGTTCTAGGCTGCGTTTCAGGGATTGTTATTGGTAAGGTAACTGAGTATTACACCAGTAGCAGACCTATTGAGCGCTTGGCAGAAAGCTCAGCTTCTGGCGCTGCAACGAACTTAATCTACGGATTATCAATCGGTATGGAATCAACGGTAGTTCCAGTGGTTATCTTGGCGCTCATCGTTCTCACCTCATTTGTGCATGGTGGTGGGTTGCTCGGTGTATCACTCGCTGCAGTTGCTATGCTTGCAACGGTTGGTATCACTATGACCGTTGATGCGTATGGCCCTATTGCGGATAACGCTGGTGGTATTGCAGAAATGGCTGGTTTTGGTCATTCAGTCCGTTCAATTACCGACAAATTGGATGCTCTTGGTAACACAACAGCAGCTATGGGTAAAGGTTTTGCGATCGGTTCAGCGGTATTAACAGCACTGGCAATGTTCACTGCCTATGCGCAAGAAGCTAACATTGCACATTTAGACATGCTTGATCCATTTGTAATGGCCGGTATGTTCATCGGGGGCACGCTACCATTTTTAATTGCAGCGATGACGATGCGTTCAGTCAGCGATGCAGCGTTGAAGATGGTTATGGAAGTGCGCCGTCAATTCAGAGAAATTCCTGGTTTAATGCAAGGAACTGCAGAGCCAGATTATAAACGTTGTATTGAAATCAGTACCAAAGCATCATTGAAAGAGATGATACTTCCAGGAGTATTGACCGTTGCTGCGCCAGTTATTATACGCGTAACGCTCGGCAAGCTAGCACTTGGTGGGTTACTCGTTGGTGCTACGGTGGCGGGTGTTCTTCTAGCGCTTCTCATGACCAATGGTGGCGGCGCTTGGGATAATGCTAAAAAATATATCGAAGCTGGCCACTGTGGTGGTAAAGGATCTGATGCGCACCGAGCAGCCGTTATTGGCGACACGGTAGGCGACCCATTCAAAGATACCTCTGGTCCTGCGCTTAACATTTTGATTAAGCTCATGTCGGTAGTAGCGCTCTTGCTAGTACTTGTGTAAAGCAGGCTTAGAAAATTAAAAAGAGCGAGTGATCTAAAAAATCACTCGCTCTTTTTTTATGCTGTTTGTTATGCAATTACTTGCCCAGGTAATACTCCCATAATGCTTTTATTAGTCCATGGCGTTGTTTATTTTGATTGTATAGTTCTTGTTTATCTCGTTGCTGTTGTTGAGCTTTTTCTTCTTTTTCCTGCTGCTGTTGAGCTTTTTCTTGCGCTATCTCAGATTTTAGTTTGTCCTGAGTTTTTTGTAACTCGTTTTCTAATGAACGTGCATATCTATAATTCTCTCCCTTGGGTAATTGATAAGTCTCTGCTGGCAATAAAGACTTACGAGGTGAATTCTCAAAGGTTTCTTTATGTTCTTTCACCGTTTTTTCATACGAATCAACTGCATTTTTGAAAAAATTGTATTCATTATAGTCTTCTAAAAGCATTTGCCGCTTCTGTATAGCCCATTTCAGCGAGAAGTTACAATCTCTTAACATATCAATACGTTCTTCTTTATTTCGCGTGGCATCCAGTTTTGAGATGGTTTCGTTCTTCAGTTCTTCTAATTCTTGTGTGAATTGCTCAACCAGAAACTTAGGAAGTCTTTGTTGTTCAAAGTTGGTATATAACGTGGCGACCTGCTTCTTAAGGCTTTCAAATGTTGCAAGCCTTTCTTGTAGGTCTTTCTCTCTTTCTCTTTCTTTTCTTTTTCTTTCTTTGGAATCATTTCGCATATCCCAAGCAATATAGGTCATAGAAACCATAAAACATGTTGGCACAAATATCATATATACAACAGCCTCCAAAGCGTCAAGAGCAGTCATGCCGCTTCGTTTATAATAATTGTAGGAGCTATTGTAGGAGCTATCGTAATCGCTCGCTCTTTTTTTGTAATACTCATAGCTCTCTTTCTCTTTACGTTGTTCTTCTGCTGTTTGCTTGCGCGTGTTGCCTGAGTAGCTATTTGACTTTCTGCTGTGTACATCCTGCTTGAACCATGCCAGTGCATCATTAGCTTCTTGCGTTGCTTGGGTTGCTGCTGCAAGGTTATCTGGGTTTTTATCGGGGTGCACCTTTTGTATAATTGCTCTATAAGCTTTTTGAGCTTCAGCGTACGAAGCACTATTAGAGATGTCTAAAATTTCCCAGGGCTGAGCGCCCGCTTCCCATGATTTTTGAAAACTCTTGGCCTGCGCTGTTGAGAACGATCTGCTCGTTGTAGGAGCTCGAAAAACTCTTTGTTGTATCGTTTGTCGAGCGGGTAGAGCTGAAAAAGAGCGTGTAAAAGCAGGTGCAGTCGGTCTCAGCCTGACACCACACTGAGCAGCAGCTATGCTTTGCGCCACTCTGGAGTTCGTTTTTGTAGCTTGTTGAGCGGCTCTGTTCATCATGCTCAACGTTGTTCCCGCATAGAAACTGAGTAATGTAGCGAAGGTATACATTATTCTTATCTTCATACCTAGCTCTCCGTTATGAATAGCCTAAGATTGGGCTCTTTTTGCTGTATTATTACAAATATACTAGATTTAATAAGCAAAAAACAATGATTAGCGGTTTAAATTTCAAGGCAAAGGAGGGTGGATAATGAGCAGGGGTGCACCAAAAGACCCACAGTAGCCATTTTTGAGAGTATAGTCGAGTCGTAAAGATTTCCTGTTTTTAACGTTTTATGTCACCCTTATAGAGTTGAGTTATAGATACTAAGGATACAGTTGCCAAGCATGATACGACCGTTAAGTGATTTTATCAGTAATCTGTTGCCGTCTGATCAGGATTGGAAGATTAAACTACTTCAATCGTGGCCGCGCATAATGGGTACTCTTGCGTCAAAAGTTCGCCTTGAAAAGATCGATGATGAATCATTACTTCTCGGGGTGTTTGATGCCTGTTGGATGCAAGAGCTTTATCTGTTAACCCCTATGCTTTTGGCAAACATAAATCAAAATCTAGACCATCCGCGGATAAAACAGTTACGCTTTAAACGAGCAGGCAGGCAGACGCATCTGCGTGCCTGCTTACAAAAAAAACCAACAATTGTGCGCAATGAGCGTCCGTTGACAATGCGTGAAACACAAGCATTAGATAGCATTAATGATACTCAACTGCGTGATGCATTAATAGGTTTTTTACAGCGTTGCGCGAAGGAAAGCGTATGAATGGTATCGGTCGTTTGAGCTTTATTCTGTTTTTTTTTGTGCCATGCTCCGCGTGTAATGTTGATGCGCTCCATAATTACCTGTGGGCCAATTACTGTCAATTTGAAGGAAATTATACAACGGCTGCTGTATGGTACGACAAACTTTTTTTGGGTGATGCACCTGTCCATGTCTACAAAGGGTATCTGACGTTTCTCTATGATACTGGTGACTATCCAAAGATTGCAGGGCTTGCGTCAATTGTTGAAAAGAAATTTGAGCAAGATGCAGATATCCAGCTTTTATTAGCGCAATCGTTAGATAAAGTCGGGCAACAGCAGACGGCGTACGAAAAAATAGTAGCGCTATCTCGTTCCTTCACCACTCATCCAGAGATAGTCTTTCAGGCAGTGCATGTTCATATGCAGCGCAAACAGCCAGAGCTAGCGCTAGCCGCATTGGATACTTTTTTAAATAGCAGTCCGCGCAAAACAAGCAATTTTATTTTTTATTTTATGAAGTCGCAGATTTATCTACAGCTTGGTAAGCCTGGGCAAGCACTTGCTCAGGTTAAAGAGTGTTTGGATATGCATCCGGGCTTTGGTAAAGGCTGGTTGATGCTCGCATTGCTTGAGGAACAACAGGGACGTCTTGACCAAGCGATCAAGGGGTATACGGCCTATTTAGAAACTGATGCCCTTGGTAATAAGCAGATTCAGCAGCACCTTGTTGAGCTGACCTTTCGTCAGCAGGTTGCGCTTAGACAACAAGAGCAGCTTGTTATGCATAAATCAACTTTTGATAAAGCGATCCATTTTTTTGATGCCAAAGAATACACGCAAGCGATTCGTTTTGTTGACGAAGCATTGCAAGAAAAGCCGCATGACGAACAGATTCGTTTTTTTAAAATCACTATTTTATCTAGCATGGGTAGCCATGTAGCAGCAGCAGAGCTTTTAAAAACATGGATGCTTGCCGATCCAACGCAGGAAGTATGGTTCAGTTCTCTCCACTTGCTATGCCGTTCCGGTCTTGCGCATCAAAAAGCGATAGCCGTACTTGAAGACATTAGCAAAAAGCACCCAAAAGAGCTGTTACCTTTATTATATCTGATCGACATAACGACGCGAGTAGGCTCATCAGGGAGCCTAGTGCGATCATATGAAAAAGCGCTCGCTAGAGCGGAGAGTGCCGATCTTAAAGCACGTTTATATTTCCATCTTGCGCATGTGCACTATAAGCACAAAAAATATGATACCATGCGTGATGTGTTAGAAAAAGCGAATGCTTTAGGCGTGGACTTTCCACATGTGCAAAATATGTTAGCCTATTATTATGCAACCGGTTCACGTGATCTTGATCGCGCGCAAGAGCTTATGAGTGCCATATTGGTTAATCATAAAAATAACCCGTACTTTCAAGACACGCAGGCCTTTATTTATTACAAGCAAAAGCGGTATGACAAGGCGCTTGCGATTTTGGAATTGGTATCGGTCAAAATCCCTAATAATTTCGATGCGGTAAAGCATCTTGGCAAGACCTATTTTAAACTAGGCATGAAAGATAAGGCCGTTACAACACTTGAAAGAGCCAATACATTAGCAAAGTCTGATGATGAAAAACACACATGTACAAACCTGCTCGGCTGCTGGCGAGCACAATCATACTAAAAAATCGGCAACTATCTGTTATGTTGGTGGTCGCTCAGGGGGGCATATTGTACCTGCACTCACCCACGCGCACAACCACCTGATAAAAAAGCCTGATGACAAGATACTCTTTATTGCGACCAATACACCGCTTGATGGAGCGCTTGTTGGCGCAGCTACCCATGTCCATAAAAAGTTATATTTGAAGCTGCCCAATGTGCCGCGACGGCTGCTTGCAATGCCCGCCTTTACCTATCGTTTTGGCGTAGCTTTCGTCAAAAGCTTCAACACTCTGCGCCGTCAACGCGTTGCGCGTGTAGTGAGCATGGGCGGCTATGTGTCATTGCCAGTCTGTTTGGCAGCGCGTCTGTTGCGTATTCCTGTTACCTTATTTGAGCTCAATGCGCATCCGGGCAAAGCTACCAAATTTCTTGCCCCTCATGTAACTGAAGTTGCTGTCTGTTTTGAGCAGGCAAAGAAATCCTTTGCTCGCTCAGTTACCTGTGTTCCTTACCCATTGCAATATCAAGCGAAGCCACATGAGCAGGAGCTCATCGACCATAAACGTTTGCATGGCTTAGAGGTTGGCAAGAAAGTGCTGTTGGTGTTGGGCGGATCACAAGGGTCAATCTTTCTGAATGGGCTGATAGGGCGTTGGCTTGATGCAGAGCCTAGCGCACATGATCGTGTACACGTTGTGCACCAAACAGGAGCGAATGATTCCTGCGACTGGGCTGCATGGTACCACGAGCGCGGTATTGCTGCCACCGTTTTTCCCTATAGTAACGACCTGGCTTTATGGTATTCCTGTGCTGATCTTGTTGTCTGCCGCGCCGGCGCTGGCACGCTGTTTGAAGTCGCCTTCTTTCAAAAACCGTGTGTTATAATTCCGTTGGTGACAGCCGAAACGGCACATCAAGTCGACAATGCCAAGGCTATGGTGGCGCACTATCCCGGGCAGTTTGCTATGTTCAATCAGGCCGATATTCAAGGAAATCCTGAGCTCTTTTGTGAGCGTATGGCGCACGAGCTGCAACGCTGAGGCTTAGAAGGGTTTCTTGCAATTCGGCTTCGTTTGATTAGATTTTGTGCCACCGGGTTATTCCAGAGGCTTGTCCAGCACTCTTTTACCTCTCGAGGTTTTGGCACGTCATGCTTGCTCTCTTTCTTTTGCCTCAATTCTAAATTTCTCATTTTCGTAATAGATGGTTACTTCTTCAGGGTTAGTTTTGCATACTTCATCCCATTGATGAAGCAGGTCAATCATAACGAGAATAGGTACGATCAATGCCGCTTCTTTAGGGTCTTCAGTAAAAAGATCTCCTACGGCAACCATACCGTCAAATTTTTCCATGAAAGTACGGTTACTACTTCCAATATCGTAACGATCATCTAATATCCAATCGATTCGCCTTTGACCTTCGCAGTAGCCAACGTCATCAGTTAAACAATGACCTATACTATACATCCCAGGAATATCGGCTTTGGTTACATACAAAGCTTCACCAAATTTTATTTTTACATATGGCATGACGTGATTTGCTTCTTTTTATACGTACATGCGCTAATTGGCATTTTTTAGAGATAATAGTTCAGCTGTTTCCTCTATTGTCTTTTTTAATTCAGCAAGCGAATGGCATTTTTTCTCTATCAAAGGCTTGAGCCAATCATAATCCTTGATAGCTTGAACCAAAAAGGAACCCTTAGGATTAAATTCTGGACCCCAGCCAACATCTAAGATATATCTTGGCCCAAATGTTATTTGTAGAATATCCATCTTATATGAGTATTTTTGCTCATCGAACGGTATTCTTTCGTCAATGTCGAAATCGTTATATGTTATGTTCCCATCATAAATATTAAGATTTTCGATAAATGTTTTAGATTCGTTCATTTTAAATATTCCCAATAATCTGATTCTAAAATAGGGTGTCCATGGACAGTATTTGCACTACATTCGACTCGCATAAAGATTGTTTCTTTTCCTTGATTGGCGCCTATAACTTCTTCTGCTTTAAATACTTTCCAATTTTTATTACTCGTTGTTGGTGTTCCATTTTGCCAAGCGTAAAATTCGAGCTCTTTAATATTGATTCCTGGCTTATAAAAGGCCCTACCATGTTTAGTTGCTTTGACAATCTCTTTCCATGGTACATTCTTTGGAGGAACGTGCTTGAATCCGTGATTTGTCCATTCCAGATTCATTACCCTCTGTAGCGCTTGTTGCCGTCGCTTATACCGTCCGCCATCGCACAGATCATGCTCTTGATACATGTCTTGCATGCAGCTCCATTCATCTGACAACTGGCTTAGTTCGTTGCGTTGACTTTCAAATGTGTTACGAGCAGATTCTTGCTGATGTCGTAGTGCCTGTTGGGCTTGCAGCATGCGCTGTTGGGTTTCTAGCGCTGCCAGTCGTTGCTGCTGTTTGGCAACTGTTCGCTCTATCGCTTCCTCTTTGAGGATCTCAGCATTGAGCCTTTCTGCCATATCCAGCTGTTGTATATAGTTGGGATCTGAAAAACCACATTTCCTCCAAACATGGTGCCATCTGCTCTTTTGTGCCTGCAAGCGAGCGTGTAGTTTTTTTATATGAGAGCGATACCCGGCAATTGTCTTGATATATTCACGAAATGCGGGCACAGAGTAAAAATCATATGCACGCAGCATGTGCTTTTCGACATGATGCCGGCAGTGGCCCTGTTTCATAGCTTCATAGTGTGTAGACTCAGCTGCGCGAGCAAAATCGGTTGCGCTCCATGATGCAAAAACCTGAGCGTTAATGTTTTGTATAGGATATGAAGGAGAAGGAAATTGTTGTAATCGATCGAGAGCATTGCATGATGCTCGAAACTGCTCTTTTGCTCTATCCTGGGGCCTCTTTTCATATGTTGCCAATGTGGCACGAGGTTCTACATAGGGATTTTGGTGCGGATAGAATCGATTAGAGGTATCGTAGGTGAATTCTTCGTCCGCATGTAATGGCAAGATGCGTAGCGTAGCGATGAAGAGAAGAATGTAGTGCGTCATGGATTTACACCTTAAGCCCATAAGACAGCAAATCTCTATCTTCTTGTGTTTAGATGTATACCATTATCCGAAAGCCATGAGAAACATGATTGTCAGAAAGGTTTATTTAGTCTTGTCTACAAGTGTCTTTTTGCAAAAGATTTTCTAAATAAATTCTATCAGAACAGTGGTGCGCTTTATATCAGACTAGGCACACGCGGCTGCCTTTTGCTCTGACGCAAGAGCAATTCAAGTAGAAATAGAAAGTTTTCTTTTTCTCAAGAGCTGCTATACTAGGTCTATTATGAAAAAAGAACAAATACAGCAGCCCTTATTCAAGATCCACAATCCCTTTTTACCCGCTGGCAGCCAACCTGAGGCCATCGACTCGCTCTCTGCTGCTCGTCCGGGTAAATCAACCTTGCTTGGGGTGACCGGGTCAGGTAAGACCTTTACCATAGCCAATGTGATTGCTCGGCAAAACAAGCCGGTCTTGATCTTGGCGCCCAATAAGACCTTGGCAGCACAGCTCTATGAAGAGTTTTCGCGCTTTTTTCCCGAAAATAAGGTCTGTTATTTTGTCAGCTATTATGACTATTACCAGCCAGAATCATACCTGCCAGCTCAGGATATTTATATCCCCAAAGAGACCAAGGTTAACAGTGAAATTGAGCGGCTACGGGTTGAGGCTACCGCTTCGCTCATTAACCGTAGGGACACCATTGTTATAGCGTCAGTTTCCTGTATCTATTCTCTTGGGAACCCTGCCGATTATAAAAATTTAGCGTTGTCGTTGGTGGTAGGACAAGAGATCTCTCGGCAAGAGCTTATTAAACGGCTTATTTTCATTCAATATAAACGTAATGATGTTGAAAAAGATGCTGGCACCTTTCAAGTTATTGGTTCGACAATCGAAGTTATTTTACCCTATCAAAAAGATAAACTGAGAATAGAGTTCTTTGGCGATACGATCGAACGTATGCAGTGGGTAACGCGCCATAACAATACTGCTGTTTATGAGATAGATAATACGATCGTTTTCCCTGCGAAACATTTTGTCACGACGCAAGAGACTAAAGATTCTGCGTTAGTTAGCATAAGAAAAGAGTTAGGGCGCAGTGTCGATCTTTTACAGAATCCGCTATACAAAGAACGGCTTGTATCACGTGTAACACATGACTTGGAAATGTTAAACGAAATTGGGTATTGTTCAGGTATTGAAAATTACACAGCTCATTTTGACAAGCGACAGCCTGGCCAACCGCCCTTTAGTCTGCTCGATTTTTTTGGTGATGATTTTTTAATCATTATTGACGAATCTCATATCGCCATACCGCAGCTGCGTGGTATGCATGCTGGGGACAAAGCGCGTAAAAAGTCGTTGATAGAGTATGGGTTTCGCTTACAAACGGCTTACGAAAATAGACCCTTAAAGTTTGAAGAGATTGAGCGTTTCTTCAATGATGTTATTTTTGTGTCTGCAACGCCAGGTGCTTATGAATTGCAGAACTCAGAAATACTTGTTGAGCAGATTATCCGTCCGACCGGTTTAGTTGATCCTGAACTTGAAATACATGGACGAGTTGGTCAAATCGATTATCTTATCGAGCAGATCAAACAGACAACAGCAAAAGGATATCGTACGCTCGTTACCGTACTGACAAAAAAATTAGCGGAACAGATGGCCCGTCATTTTGAAGAACAACAGCTCAAGGTCTGTTATTTGCATAGCGATCTCAAGACGCCTGCTCGTACGCAGTTGTTGAATCAGTTGCGACTTGGGGAGTTCGATTGTTTAGTTGGCGTTAACTTATTGCGCGAAGGGTTAGACTTACCGGAAGTCGCGTTGGTTGCTATTATGGATGCCGATGTTGAAAGTTTTTTGCGTGATCAACGTTCATTAATTCAGACCATTGGGCGTGCTGCGCGTAACACCGACTCGCGCGTTATCCTGTTTGCCGACAAAGTCACGCGTTCTATGCAAGAAGCGATTGATGAGACCGCTCGCCGTCGAGCATTGCAGCAGGCCTACAACGCAGAGCATGGTATTACCCCGGTAACCGTTAAGCGTGATGTAACGAAAAGTATTGTTAATATTCAAGATGCGATTGCCAAGGCGTCTGCCCGCAAACGAAGCAAGCAGCGTGAGCAAGAGGCTGAGATTACGGCATTGCCAACGGCACAGCAGATCAAGAAGATTGAGACGGCAATGCACGAAGCTGCTCGAGCTCAAGATTTCGAGACGGCTATACAGCTGCGCAATCAACTGCTAGCACTACAAGCAAAAATAAATAAAAAATAGCTCTTCTGGTCATACCTTCCGACTTTGCAAGTATCCAGACTTACGTCAACATACTACATTTTTGTGGTACATACAGGAGCGTCACAGTATGCTACTATTCCCTTAGTTTTGTCTCGTTTTTTAAAAATAGGAGAGGTTAATGGTATATAAGCTGATTGAAGATTGCAGGCTCTATGCTGCGCTCGTTTGTGGTATACTTGGTCTGTTTTTATATAGCTTTATCACATCCTCATCTTCTAAAAAGACGGATTTTAGTATGATCACCAAACAATCAGATGTTGCTGCCCTTTTTGCAATGACGGCGACTCAGCTTACGGCGCGCGTTGACGCAGCACTGAGTGACGCACAAAAACAGGTAGATGCAATTATTGCTGTCCCAGCCGAAAAGCGCTCCTTTGAGACTATCGCGCAGGCACTTGATACTGTAACCTCATTGTCAGATGTTGCTATTCTTTTTAACGTATGTGCTGCTTTAGAAAATGTGACCACTGACGACGCTGTGCGTACAGCAGCACATGACGCAGTAACCAAGATGCAAAATTTCCTCGTTGATACTATTGAAAACAATAAACAGCTCTATAACGTCTTTAAATCGTATGTTGAGAGCGCTGCTGCAGTAGAGCCGCTCACCGAAGAGCAACGTTATTACCTCCATGAGACGATGAAACACTGGCAGCGTAATGGCCTCGATTTGCCCGATGACCAGCTCGCGCGCTGCTCAGCATTAAAAAAAGAGATTGCACAATTAAGCCAAGATTTTGAGTTTAATATTTCGCAAGATACAAGAACTACTACCGTGCCCGAACATGGTCTTGCAGGTGTTGACCCAGAGTTTGTTGCGCGACTCAAACGTGATGCCGTTGGTAACTATATTCTTGGTGTTGATTATCCTACCGTCTTTACCGTTCTTGATACCTGTACGGTGGAGGCTACACGTAAAGCTTTATTTTTAGCCTTTAACAACCGTGCATATCCTAACAATCAAGCAGTGCTCGAGCGATTGGTTGCTGGGCGTGATGAGCTTGCCCACCTATTGGGTATGCAGCATTACAATGAGCTTGGTCTTGCCGATGAGATGGTGCAAACGGCGGAATGCGCCACTGCCTTTTTACAAAATCTTGTTGCTGCATCACGGCCAAAGCAGCAGAAAGAGTTTCAGGCATTGTTAGCCGATCTTCCAGAAGATATAACGCTCGTGAATGGTAAAATAAAGCCATGGGACCTTGCCTATATAAAAAATAATTACAAAAAAAAGCAGCTCAAGATCGATGAAGAGCTCATAGCCCACTATTTCCCAATGAAATCGACCGTTGACGGTTTATTGTCGATCTATGAGAGTTTTTTTAACCTAAAATTTGAGCATGTTGAACTGTCAGGTTTGTGGTACAAAGGCTTGACCTCTCTAGCGGTGCATGATGGCACCACCAATGCGATCTTAGGATACCTGATTCTCGATATGCATCCACGAGCTAATAAATATACGCATGCGTGCCATATAACCATTGTGCCGCCAGTTGTGCTTCCTAATGGATCCAAATTGCCATCAGTCTCTGTGGTGCTTGCTAACTTTCCTGAAGAGTCCGCAACCAAGCCAGCATTATTAAAGCGTGACGACGTCAATACCTTTTTCCATGAGTTTGGCCATGCAATGCACGCTATTTTAGGGCGCACGCGTGTGGCAAGCTTTGCGGGTACTAACTGTAAACATGATTTTGTAGAGCTGCCATCTCAGATGCTTGAAGAGTGGCTATGGGATGCTGATATTTTAAAGATGGTCAGCAAGCATTATATCACCGGTGCTCAGCTTCCTGATGAGCTGATTGCCACCATACAGGCAAGCAAGACCTATGCGTCTGGCTATTTTGTACAACGGCAAGCCTTTTTAGCATTAGCATCACTAGCCTTTTTTGATAAAGGTGCAACGAAGGACCTGAACAAGATCTGGCAAACGCTGTCTTCGACCATTGTACCCGATGTTGCCTATGAACCAGAGGCGCACATGTACCTTTCGTTTGGTCATTTGACCGGCTATGGACCTCGTTATTATGGGTATTTATGGTCAAAGGTCTTTGCGCTTGATATGTTCCAAGCGATCAAGAAAGAAGGCTTGCTCAACCCTGCAGCGGGCAAGCGGTATGTTGATGCGGTTCTTAGCCACGGCGGCTCTAAAGACCCTAATCTGTTGTTGCTCTCGTATCTTGGTAGACGGCCAAATCAGGATGCGTTTTTGGCAGATCAAGGGCTGCAGTAAAGCAAAGGCTTCGCATTGGCCCTTTTCTCGCTTATTTATGCCTAGGTGCTATACTATTTAGCGCCTAGGAATGTACGTTTTTCTCTGTTTTTTATACAAAAGGTCGTTTCATGAAAAAAAATCTTGTTTCTTGTCTTTTTTCAATCGTGGCGTTGGTTTCTTCTTTGGTTCTGTGCGCTGGTGATATCTATAGTGCGACCATTTTCATTGTGCCGTGAAGCCAAAGAAAGTGTATTTAAAAGTAGTATTATTTAGATACACAAGGATATCACGAGAAACGGCATAGATATCGGATATGAATTGGTTGT